>CAJTPP010000083.1:2565-10399 GCA_910578235.1 uncultured Clostridia bacterium
TGTGGCAAAGGATCATGACCGATGTATAGGTTACGCCGGATACTGGAATGTTGCGGGAGAAGGCGATATAACAAATGTTGCGGTACTTCCCGAATATAGAAGAAAAAGTGTCGGAAGCATGCTTATATCAGAAATAATAAAATCAGCCTATGATAGCAAGCTGACATTGCTGACGCTTGAAGTAAGAAAAAGCAATACCGCGGCGCAGGGCTTGTATAAAAAGTACGGATTTGATATAATAGGTGAAAGAAAGCGGTATTACCGCGATAATGGCGAGGACGCATGGATTATGACAAAGTCTTTGGATACGGATAAGGAGTGATAAAGTGATTATACTGGGAATAGAAAGCTCGTGCGATGAGACGGCCGCCGCTGTAGTGTGCGATGGCAGAGAGGTTTTGTCAAATATAATAAATACACAGATAGAGTTACATAAAAAGTTTGGCGGGGTTGTGCCTGAGGTTGCTTCAAGACGGCATATAGAGACGATAGATGCCGTTATAGACGAGGCACTCAGTGAGGCCGGTATAACATTTGACGATATTGACGCTATAGCTGTGACATATGGGCCGGGACTTGTGGGCGCATTGCTTGTAGGAGTATCGACAGCTAAAGCGTTGGCGTTCGCATTAGGTAAGCCGCTTGTTCCTGTACATCATATTAAGGGACATATAATGGCTAATTTTGTGCAACACAAAACGCTTGAACCGCCGTTTGTTTGTCTTGTAGCGTCAGGAGGACACAGCCATATTGTGAGTGTAGAAGATTATACGCGGCTTGAGATAATGGGCAGAACACGTGATGACGCTGCGGGTGAAGCCTTTGACAAGATTGCGCGTGTGCTTGGACTCGGTTATCCGGGAGGTCCGCTTATAGATAAGCTTGCGAAAGAGGGGAATACTAATGAGGTAAAATTCCCGCGTGTGCGTATGGATAATAATTCGTTGGATTTTTCGTTCAGCGGTGTAAAGACGGCTGTTATTAATTATCTTCACAAACAGGATCAGAATGGAACGGAATATAATAAGGCCGACATTGCGGCGAGCTTTCAGGACGCTGTCACAGACGTGCTGTGTGAGCATACTATAGAAGCCGCTCAACGTAAAAACAGTAAAATTATTGCTATTGCGGGAGGTGTAGCCTCAAATAGCTCACTTAGGGAAAAAATGACAAGACTGGCGGATAAAGAGGGGATGAGAGTGATATATCCCAAGCCTGTTCTTTGTACTGATAATGCGGTGATGATAGCTTGCGCGGGATATTATGAATATATGGCTGGCACAAGAGCTGATATGACGCTCAACGCTGTACCGTCGCTTCAATTATAGATAAAGGGAATAGTAAAATGGAAAAATTGTATGTGGATTTAGGTAAAAATTCTTATGATATATTATTTTCGGACAGCTTCGACGCTTTGTCAAAAGCATTGGAAGATATTAAAGCGCCTCAAAAACTTCTTGTTGTAACAGACAGTAATGTGGCGGGACTGTATGCGGAGGATGTAAATACTCTGCTTAAAACGCGCGGCTATGACAGCGCTGTATATGCGTTTAAGGCAGGCGAAGAAAACAAGCGTATGGATACTGTTCTGGGAATATGCGGAGCGTGCGTTGAACATGAAATGGACAGAAAAAGCATGATAGTCGCGCTTGGCGGCGGAGTAGTAGGTGATATGGCAGGTTTTGCGGCGTCGATTTATATGCGGGGGATAGATTTTATTCAGATACCAACGACGCTTTTGGCGCAGTCGGACAGCTCTGTAGGCGGTAAAACAGGTATTGATTTTATGGACAGTAAGAATATATTGGGAAGCTTTCATCAGCCGAGACTGGTGTATATAAATGTCAATACTCTTAGAACACTGCCGAAGGAACAGTTTATATCAGGTATGGGCGAGGTTATAAAGCACGGAATAATCTGCGACAGCGATTTTTTTGATTATATTGAGAATAACAGCGGACACATAAAATCTCTCGATAGTGATACGCTTATAAATATGGATAAAATCAACTGTTCAATTAAAGCGAGAGTTGTTGAACGGGATGAAAAGGAAAATGGGTTGCGAGCCATTCTGAATTTCGGTCATACGATAGGACATGCGGTAGAGTCGGCGTATGATTTTAAGATGACGCATGGTGAGTGTGTGGGAATAGGAATGATCGGAGCGTCATATATCGCTTATAAGAGAGGCATGATTGCTGAGAAAATGCTAAAACGTACAGAAAATATACTTGCAATGTACGGTTTTAGGACAAGAGTGACACTGCCGCCGGATGAAACGGTTTTTGCGTTTATGCAAAAGGATAAAAAAAAGATTGCCGGCAAGCTTAAATTTGTGCTGCCCGTAGGGATTGGTGATGTTGTGCAGACAACCGATGTGACCAAGCAAGAAATATTTGAGACTTTTAAATACATTTCAAGGCGGGAGAGTAATATATGATATATATTTTGATTACAATAATTATAACAGCAGCTGATCAATTGATAAAATATTTTGTGTCGGACAGTATGATGGTCGGACAGACGGCATTTTCGGTATTAAATGTGTTTGATATAACATATGTGCAGAACAGAGGGGCGGCATTTTCTATGCTTTCAGGAAAACTCTCATTGCTCAGCGTTATTTCGATTGTGTTCTGCATAGGTGTGGCTGTGTACTGGATACGAAAAAAACCCAAGCATCCGCTTTTATGCACATCGTTGACTATGCTGTTTGCGGGAGCGCTCGGGAATGGGATTGACAGGATTTTCCGCGGCTTTGTTGTGGATTATATCCGTACGCTTTTTATAGATTTTCCTGTCTTTAATATTGCGGATATTGGTATTACAATAGGCGCGGCTTTACTCGTAATATATGTAATATGGTTCGACAGAGAGGATAAAAATGCGGAAAATAGTGCTGAAAGCAAATGATGAGAATGCCGGAGAAAGGCTGGATATTTGTATATTAAATTTATCAAATATTTTTACTGATAAATTTATAGCTGATAATTCTGATATTTCCAGAAGCTACGCGGCAAGGCTTTGCGAAGACGGATTGGTAAACGGCGGCGGAAAGATATTCGCAAAAAAATATAAAATTACGGGCGCGGAGGAATTTATTATAGATGTTCCCGATCCTGAGGAACTTTCTGTTGAAGGGGAGAATATTCCTCTTGACATAGTTTATGAGGATAAGGATGTAGTTGTTGTAAATAAACCTCAAGGACTTTGCGTGCATCCGGCTCCGGGCAATGAAAGCGGGACTCTGGTAAACGGGCTTATATATCATTGCGGAAATGAATTGTCAGCGATTAACGGTATTATACGCCCGGGAATTGTACACCGCATAGATAAGGACACCTCCGGGTTGCTTATTGTCGCTAAAAACAATGAAGCGCATATAAAGCTGTCGGAACAGCTAAAAGAACGTAAGGCTATGCGGAAATATACGGCGCTTGTAAACGGAAATATAAAAGAGGATAGCGGTAGTATAAACAAGCCTATCGGCAGAAATCCGTTTGACAGAAAGAAAATGGCAGTGGTACAGGGAGGACGCGAGGCTGTGACGTATTTTAGCGTGATTGAGCGTTTTGGGCAGTACACGCTTGTTGAATGTATTCTGGAGACTGGACGAACACATCAAATACGGGTGCATATGGCTTCGATAGGACACAGTATTGTTGGAGACATGTTGTATGGAATAAAAAAGGAAAAATTTTCACTAAACGGTCAGCTTTTACATGCAACGACTATTGGATTTATTCATCCTTCCAATGGAAAGATGATGAATTTTACAAGTGAAATTCCTGACTATTTCCAGAATGTCCTAAAAAAACTAAGAAAATAATAAATTTTTTATTAAAAATGCAGGCTAAGGCTTGCATTTTAAGTATGAAAACGGTATTATATAATTATAGTAAGTTTGATTTGGGAGTGAGTACAGAATGAAAGAGCTATGTGTTGTATTCGGCGGACAGTCGCCTGAACATGAAATTTCAAGGAAATCAGTTACGTCAATTTTACATCATCTTGATAAAAATAAATATCATATATCACTTATAGGTATAACCAAAAAAGGCGCATGGTATTTATACAGTGGTGATTATGCCAATATAGAAGACGGCGAATGGGAGAAAGACACATCCAATTTACATAAAGCGGTTATTTCGCCTGACGGCGAAGATAAGGCGATTATTGTTTTTAACGGCGATAAAATAAGTAAAATTTATCCTGAAGTCATATTTCCTGTTCTTCACGGCGAGTATGGAGAGGACGGCACAATACAGGGGTTGTTTGAATTGTCGGGAATACCGTATGTTGGTATGGGAGTTATGGCCTCGGCTAACGCTATGGATAAGACTTCGTCCAAGGTTGTTTTTGCGGACGCGGGAATACCTCAGGCGGATTGGGTCGTTGCAAATAGCTCGGATGATTATGAACAGAAAATGGATGAAATAGAAAATAAGCTCGGGTATCCTTGTTTTGTAAAGCCTGCAAGAACCGGATCGTCAGTGGGAGTAGGTAAAGCTCATGACAGGAAGGAGCTTAAACTGGCTCTTGAAAACGCGGCAAAGTTTGATAGAAAGATACTTGTCGAAGAGCATATAGACGGCCATGAGGTGGAATGCGCTGTGTTGGGAAATGAAAATCCGAAGGCTGCCACAGTTGGAGAAATCATGCCTACGGTTGAATTTTATGATTTTGACGCCAAGTATAATGATAACTCTACTAAGCTGAAAATTCCTGCGGATTTGCCTCAGAAAACTATTGATACAATACGAAAATATGCGGTTACCGCATTTAAAGCTCTTGACGGCAGCGGACTTTCAAGAGTGGATTTTTTTGTGAAGCATAGTGACGGCAGTGTTATTTTGAATGAGATTAACACGCTTCCCGGTTTTACCAGTATAAGTATGTATCCTAAGCTTTGGGACGCGGTGGGGATTGAGTATAGTGAGCTTCTTGACAACCTTATTGCGCTTGCGGAAAAGAGAGTAAAGTGATGAATAATAAAAGTATAGGAGTATTTGATTCGGGACTGGGCGGTCTTACTGCTGTTAAGCAGATAATGACTGAACTGCCCAATGAAAATATTATATATTTCGGAGACACCGGCAGGGTGCCGTATGGCACGCGTTCAAGAGAGACAATTTTGAAATATACCAGAAGCGATATACGTTTTTTGAAAACATTTGACGTAAAGATTATAGTTATTGCGTGCGGTACGGCAAGCTCTGCGGCGCTGCCTATGATAAAGAATGAATTTGATATTCCGATTGTTGGCGTTATTGACGCTGCGGTATATGCGGCAGTGAGAGCGACAAAAAACAAAAAAATTGGCGTAATCGGCACATCTGGTACCATAAAAAGCCGCGAATATGAAAATCAGATTAAGGAATATGATAGTGATATGCGCGTGTTTTCAAGGGAGTGTCCCATGTTTGTGCCGCTGGTGGAAAACGGATATTTCGACACGCCCGTTACGAAGCTTATTGTAGAGGAATATCTGGAGGAAATACGCAGACACGGGGTTGATACGCTTATACTGGGCTGTACGCATTATCCTCTTCTTGAAAAGGTGATACATGAATATATGGGAGATGATGTTACGCTTATTAATTCCGGAGCCGAGGTGGCAAAATATCTTAAAAAGAAGTTAGACTGTGAGAACGCTCACAGCGGTCAAACTGATGAAAATCAGTACAGGTATTATGTGAGCGATGATATATCAAGCTTTGAACAGCTTGGCGGAATATTCCTTGAAAGAGAAATTAACGGACAGGTGAATAAAATTGACATTGAAAAATACTGATAATAGTTACCGTATAACAGTTAGCAACAAACAAACGATTGACAGCGAAACTAATATGATAGATGAAACTGCATACGGCAAGTATTATGAAAAAAACGGTAAGCAGTACATAATTTATAATACAGACCATGAAGGCGATAAAATATCGTCCGTAATAAAAATTGACAGGAACGGTGTCAGCATAAAACGAAGCGGAAGTATTAATTCATCAATGATGTATAAGGTAGATGAAAAACGGAGCTTTATGTATCATCTTCCGTACGGTGATATAGAAATGGAAATTGATACTCATAAAATATTTTCCGATCTTTCAAATGAAGGCGGTTATATACGGCTTGAATATACTCTTACGGTGCAGGGAGAAAAATATTACAATGATATGAGCATAAAAGTGGTTAAGAGGTAGACATATGAGAATTAAAAGAATATTTGCAGGTTTTTTGTCCGCGGCTATGCTGTTTGCGTCGGTATCCGTATTAGCGGCAAAAACTGATGATGATGAAAAAGAAATACAGGAAATACAGCAAAGCGGTGAATTTATTGCGTTTAATCAGATTGCGGAATTTATTGCGGAAAATTATATAGATGATTTTTATACCAGTGATAAGGTGATAGAGAAAGGACTTTCCAAGCTGTTGGAGAATGACGAGGAACTGCTTATTTCTCTGCTTAAGGCAACGCTTAGCAGTATGGATGACTATAGTGAGTTTTTCACTCCGGAGGAGTATGAAGCTTTTAAAAATCAGTTGTCGCATACATTTTATGGTATTGGTGTGACTATGCAGATGGGTGAGGACGGTTATGTTGAGATAACCGGTTTTGCGGAAGAAAACGGGAATGCGGAAAAAGCCGGATTTCGAATAGGAGATAAATTTTGTAAGGTAAACGGCGAGAATGTCACAGGACTAAGTCTGGAAGCTGTACGAGCAAAGGTGATAGGTGAAGAAGGCACAAAGGTTAAAATAACCGTTCTGCGTGATGACAGGGAAATTGAGCTTACGGCCACTCGCGTTGCTGTCAACGCAAATACTGTTTTAAGCGGAATATTGAGCGGTAACATAGGATATATTCAAATTCTTTCTTTTGGAGTAAATACTGCAAATGAATTCGCGGAGCAGCTTGATGTGATGCGTAAGCAAAATGTAAAGAACATTATTTTGGATATGAGGAACAATGGAGGAGGGCTTGTTCCCGCCGCGGCAGAAATAGCAAAGACAATTGTGCCGAAGGGAAAAATAATTGACGTAAAATACAGAAGGCCTCAATATGATATGACATACACTTCAAATCTTACAAAGAAAGAGTTTGATTTTATTGTGCTTGTAAATGAACATACAGCGTCGGCGTCTGAAATTCTTGCAAGCGCTATACAGGATTCGGGCGCGGGAAAGCTTGTGGGCACAACTACGTTCGGAAAAGCGGTTATTCAGAATACATATCAGCTTGAAAATAAAGCGGTGCTTAAGCTGACAGCGGGACAGTATATAACAAGAAACGGCAAAGAAATAAATCATGTCGGACTGACTCCTGACGAGTATGTTGAAAATGAAACGGCAGGCCTTGATATGTCAGAATATTCAGAATTTGATTTCAGAACACGCTCGGCTCTCGGAAGCGGAGGAGAAAATGTAAAAGCGGCTAAGGAACGGCTGTATATTCTCGGATATTATAACGGTGATACAGAAAACAGCGTGTTTGATGCGGAACTTAAGGAAGCGGTGTCTGATTTTCAGCGGGCTCATGACATATTGTCATATGGAGTGCTTGATATTATAACGCAGGCTCGTATCGATGGCGAGGTGTCTAAGATTGAAACAACAACTGATAATCAGCTTATAAAAGCATATGAAATGTTTGGTGGAAAAAAAGAGAACTTATTTGAGAAAAAATAAAGAAGGTGCGTCACTTTAATTAAAGTGACGTGCTTTTTATATATTTTAATATTTAACAAGTACTGATGCGATCAATGTAAATATGTAACAGACGGGAATTCCCGTCTGAAGAAGCTTTAGAAGAAACGGAATATGCGTTTACGGCGCT
>CAJTPP010000084.1:0-3562 GCA_910578235.1 uncultured Clostridia bacterium
TTCCGATATAACCGGCGCCGCCTGTTACTAATATTTTCATAAACTGTTCCTCCCAGAAATTATTGTTGATTATATTATATAACAATAAATACCTTTTTTCAATAGAGAAAATGAAATTGATCCGTTTAATATTTTTTAATATACCGCTATTGAAATCAGGCTGTTTTTGTGGTAAAATAAAAAAGATGGGCAGTATTTCTATGAAAACTACACCTGACTTTTGCATTTCTATAACGGCAGTATATACATATTGGATTGGCAATATGTTTTTTTGATACGCTGTGTCAGGTTGTTTTTATACAGATTTATTTGTCACGTTATCTCTATTCCACATACAGTTGAAAACGGATTGTATGCAGAATTTGGCATACATATTTTTATTATTAAATTTTCGGGAAGGATAGATTATTGAATATGAAAACAACAACAGCGGTATTTAAGAAGAAAAAACAGATCGGTGAGAAAATAACAATGCTTACCGCTTATGATTATTCGACGGCTAAGCTGGAGGATGAAGCGGGAGTGGACGCCATACTCGTCGGAGACTCGCTTGGTATGGTTGTGCTGGGGTATGAGAACACGCTTTCTGTTACCATGGAGGATATGCTTCATCATTCAAAAGCGGTGGCGCGTGGCGCAAAGTCCGCGATGGTGGTGACTGATATGCCGTTCATGTCGTATCAGACATCAGTATACGACGCGGTGGTAAACGCGGGACGTCTTGTTAAAGAAGGACGCGCCGACGCTGTGAAGCTTGAGGGCGGAGTGAAGTTTGCCGGACATATACGAGCCATAGTGGACGCGTCAATCCCTGTGATGGGGCATATCGGAATGACACCGCAGTCAGTGAACGCGTTTGGCGGATTTAAGGTGCAGGGAAAGTCGGCTGAGGACGCAAAGCGGGTAATTGAGGACGCAAAGGCCGTAGAAGCGGCGGGAGCGTTCGCTGTGGTTATGGAGTGTGTTCCGGCCGCATTAACTGAATATATATCCGGTATTGTCAATATTCCGATTGTCGGGATAGGCGCGGGAAACGGCTGTGACGGACAGGTACTGGTATATCAGGATATGCTTGGCATGTATTCCGATTTCACGCCGAAGTTTGTTAAAACATTCGGTAATATAGGCTCGGAGATGAAACAATGTTTTGAGAAATACTGTGATGAAGTAAAAACGGGAAGTTTTCCAGCTAAGGAGCATACATTCATGATTGACGATGAAGTGATAAGGATGATAACGGAGGAGAGGTAAATGCAGATAATAAAGAAAATAGACGGGCTTAGAAGCATAGTAAGAGAATGGAGGCGCGCAGGTCTTACCATAGGTCTTGTGCCTACAATGGGATATCTGCATGAGGGACACAAAAGTCTTATTGAGCGTGCAGTTAGAGAAAATGACAAAGTTGTGGTAAGTGATTTTGTAAACCCGACACAGTTTGCGCCGAATGAGGATTTTGAAAGCTATCCGCGCGATATTGACGCGGACGCTCGACTTTGTGAAGGCGCGGGCGCGAGTTTGATTTTTAATCCCGAGCCTGACGAGATGTATGATAACGCGCTTACATTTGTTGATATGCGCAAGCTCACAGAGGTACTGTGCGGTAAAACGCGGCCGATACATTTTTCCGGAGTGTGCACAGTTGTCAGCAAGCTGTTTAATATAGTTACTCCCGACAGGGCTTATTTCGGGCAAAAAGACGCCCAGCAGCTTTGTGTCATAAGAAAGATGGTAAAGGATCTGAATTTCGGTATAGAAATTGTCGGCTGTCCTATAATTCGTGAGAGCGACGGACTTGCTAAAAGCAGCAGAAACACATATCTCAACCCGTCTGAACGTCAGGCGGCGCTGTGCCTGTCACGCTCTCTGGAAATCGGTAAAAGACTGCTTGCGGACGGCGAAAAGAATATAGGGGTAATTATAGCGGCAATTGCGGCGGAAATAGAAAAAGAACCGCTTGCGAAAATTGATTATGTGGAAATAGCTGACTGGAATACTCTTGAACCGCTTGAAACGGCGCGTGCGCCGCTCTTGTGCGCTATAGCTGTATATATAGGAAAGACAAGACTGATAGACAACTTTATAGTAGAGTAGGGAGATCAAAATGGAAATTACGATGCTGAAAGGGAAAATCCACCGCGCGACAGTCACTCAGGCGGAGCTTGATTATGTGGGCAGCATAACAGTTGACACGGCGCTTTTAAAGGCGGCGGGAATACTTGAATATGAAAAGGTGCAGGTGGTAGATATAAATAACGGCGAGCGTTTTGAAACATATACTATAGCCGGTGAGGAAAACTCGGGGGTAATCTGCCTTAACGGAGCGGCCGCGCGGTGTGTACAGAAAGGAGATAAGGTTATAATTATGTCATACTGCGCGCTTACTCGCAGCGAGGCCGAGGAGCATAAGCCGTCAGTAGTGTTTGTTGATGCGGACAATAAAATAATCGAAACAGCCTGTTATGAAAAGCATGGTGAAATAAAAAAGCGTTAAATACCTTGAAAAAACACGCTTAATATGATAAAATAAAATAGTTATGAACAAATTTTAGAAGGAGTTATAATTATGTCAGGACATTCAAAATGGAGTACGATAAAGCGTAAAAAGGGCGCGAATGACGCTCAGAGAGCGAAAATATTTACAAAGATTGCCCGTGAAATAATTGTCGCGGTCAAGGCGGGCGGACCTGATCCCGATAATAATTCAAGCTTGAAGGACGCGATTGCGAAGGCGCGTTCAAATAATATGCCTAACGATAATATAAACAGAACAATAAAGAAAGCCGCCGGAGATACTGACGGCGACAACTATGAGAGCATTACATACGAGGGCTATGGCCCTGCCGGCGTGGCTGTAATAGTAAACACGCTTACTGATAACAGGAACAGAACCGCGGCGGATGTGCGTCATGCTTTTGATAAGAATAGCGGTAATATGGGGCAGACAGGCTGTGTAAGCTTTATGTTTGACCGCAAGGGCGTGATTGTTATTGAAAATGACGGTCTGGATGAGGATGAAATAACAATGGACGCGCTTGAAGCGGGCGCGGATGATATTGAGGTTGATGAAGAAGCAATAGAAATCACAACCGAGCCTGATAATATTGGTGTTGTTCGTGACGCTCTCGCAGAGAAGTATACCATATCTTCCGCGGAAGTCAGCATGGTCCCTCAAACTATGACACAGCTTGCGGAGGACGGACAAATAACAGCTATGACAAAACTTCTTGACATGCTTGAAGATAACGACGATGTGCAGGATGTATATCACAACTGGGATATGCCTGACGAGGATTAAAATAGTTTGTCTTACTGTTAAACCGCAATGGGCAGTACTTTGTGTGCTGCGCCATGCTGTTTTGGCGGCAATAAGAACAATGTTTCCGTTTAGGCCGGAACTGCGTTATATAAATACAGCAGAGGTTATTATGAAAAATATTATTATTAAAATTCTAAAAAACACATGGGGACTGCTTGTTTTTGCGCTCCTCAGCGGAGCGGCTTATTATGCCGCGGTGTTAAAATTTATTCTTGCGAATACTGAGGTTGGCGGCAGTTTGCTCGC
>CAJTPP010000084.1:3654-10313 GCA_910578235.1 uncultured Clostridia bacterium
GCGGCTATTTTTCTTTTGCACGTGTTGTTTATTATGATAGGTATTGTATTTTTTGTCTCAATATTTAAATAAAGTATATGATTTATAAAATTTGCGCGGGGTGTCGAAATGATCATCTGGATAAACGGAGCATTTGGTTCGGGGAAAACGCAAACCGCGTATGAACTGAGCCGCAGAATAAAAAATTCATATGTTTATGATCCTGAGAACGCGGGATATTTTATATGTAAAAATATCCCTAAAGTTATTGCCGAGGAAGATTTTCAGGATTATTCCATGTGGCGTTCTTTCAATTTTGATATGCTGGATTATATTGCGCAACATTATGACGGTACAATTATTGTTCCTATGACTATTGCAAACAAAATTTATTATAATGAATTGATAGTGGCTCTGTCGGAGAAATATGAGCTTAAGCATTTTATTTTATGCGCCGAAAAGGAAACAATATTAAAAAGACTTGCGTCAAGATTTGAAAGTGATAAATCCTGGGCGGCTTTGCAGATAGACAGGTGTCTGCGCGCGTTTGACGGTGATATAAACGGATATAAGATTCAGACTGATAAAATGAATATCTGTCAGGTTGCCGAAAAGATTGCGGGATTGTCCTGCATAATATTGCCAAAAGACGATAGAAGCGGACCTCGTAAATTCTGGGATCGATTGGTGACAAAGTATAGGCATATAAGATGAATTTGTTTTATGAAATTTTATTTGCCTTTGTTTTTTTTGTATTTTACTATTGCAAATGTAGATAAAATAATATATAATATTGGTATCATATTTATTGAAAAATAACAAGGAAGGCGGAAATTTCATGAAAGAAGAAATAATGAAAAACAGATACGAGTCTGCAAAAGCAATTTATGCCGAATACGGTGTTGATACGGACGCGGCTATAGCGAAGCTGAAAAATATACCTCTTACGGTACATTGCTGGCAGGGAGACGATGTTTTGGGTTTTGAAAATAACGGACCTTTGACCGGCGGTATTATGACTACGGGTAACTATCCCGGAAAAGCGAGAAATCCTGAGGAGCTTATGGCTGATATGGATAAGGCTTTTTCTCTTACGCCCGGCGCTAAGAAAATTAATGTGCATGCAAACTATGCTATTTTTGAGGACGGGGAGCAGGTTGACCGTGACAAGCTTGAGCCGAAGCACTTTAAGAAATGGGTGGATTTTGCAAAGGAAAGAGGAATGGGTATTGATTTTAATCCGACCTTCTTCTCACATCCTATGGTTGGGCCTGACGGTCTTACTCTTTCAAGTCCGGATCCGAAAATACGAAAGTTTTGGGTTGATCACGGCAAGGCTTGTATAAGAATTTCAGAATATTTTGCAAAGGAAACGGGCATGCCGTGCGTTATGAATATCTGGACAGGCGATGGGCTTAAAGATGTTCCCGCTGACAGAATGGGCCCAAGAATGAGATATAAGCAGTCGTTTGAGGAAATTCTTTCAGAGCCTTATGACAAAAATCTTGTAAAGCCGTGCGCAGAGTCAAAATTTTTCGGTATCGGCGTCGAGTCATATACCTGCGGCAGCGGCGAATTTACGCTTAATATTGCCGCTATGAATGATGGATGCATTCCTCTTCTTGATAACGGTCATTATCATCCCGAGGAAATGGTATCGGATAAAATCCCGGCGCTTCTTTGTTTCTATCCCGAGATAGCCCTACATATCACAAGAGGCGTTCATTGGGACAGCGATCATGTTCTGTTGTTTGATGATGAGCCGAGAGAGATTGCAAAGGAAATTGTCAGAAATGACGCTACAGACCGCGTATATATGGCTCTTGATTTCTTTGACGCGAGCATTAACAGAGTTGTCGCATGGATTGTCGGTATAAGAAGCTGGCAGAAGTGCATGCTGAACGCTATGCTTATGCCTCATGCGGAGCTTAAGGAGCTTCAGGATACGGCTCAGTTCTCAAAGCTGATGATGCTTCAGGAGGAAGTAAAAACGCTTCCGTTCGGTGATGTGTGGGTTGAATACTGCAAGCAATGCGGCGTTCCGACTGACAAGTCATGGTATGAAGAAATTGAAAAATATGAAAAAGACGTTCTTTCAAAGAGAAATTAATTTGATACCATAGAATAATTAAAACTGACGCTTTTGCGTAAGGCTGCGAAAGTGTCAGTTTTTATCTTTATTTGGCAATAATTATTAATGATATAAAAAAACACCGGTATAATATCTGAGTTTTTATATCAGTTTTGTCAGGAAGTTTATTATTGAAAGGAGAAACATATATGTGGGCATATGAAAGTGTATTTTATCAGATATATCCTCTTGGTTTTTGCGGCGCTCCGTTTGAAAATGACGGGGTATTGGAGCACAGAATAACGAAGGTAAATGACTGGATACCTCATATAAAGGAGCTGGGCGCGGACGCGATATATTTTTCGCCTGTCTTTGAGTCGGACACACATGGATACAATACGCGTAATTATAAAAAAATAGACTGCCGTCTCGGTACCAATTCCGATTTTAAAAAAGTAGTGGATAATCTGCACAAGAACGGAATAAAAGTAGTGCTTGACGGCGTGTTCAATCATGTGGGACGCGGCTTCTGGGCGTTTGAGGATGTCCTGAGAAATCGGGAGAATTCTCCGTACCGCGATTGGTTTTTTGTAAATTTCAGCGGGAATTCACATTATAATGACGGTCTCTGGTATGAAGGCTGGGAGGGAAATTATGATCTTGTAAAGCTGAATTTACGCAACGAGGAGGTCATAACTCATGTTCTTGACGCGGTTAAATACTGGGTTGATGAATTTGATATTGATGGCCTGCGTCTTGATGTGGCATATTGTCTTGACAGAGACTTTTTAAAGCGTTTAAGATGGTTTACAGGCACGCTGAAGGAGGATTTTGTGCTTATAGGTGAATTGCTCCACGGCGACTACAATCAGTTTGTCAATGATGAAATGTGTCACAGCTGTACAAATTATGAGTGTTATAAGGGCGTTTATTCCAGCTTTAACAGCATGAATATGTTTGAGATCGTACATTCTCTGCTTCGTCAGTTCGGATCTGAAAATTGGACTTTGTATAAGGGCAAGCATCTTCTGAGTTTTGCTGATAATCATGATGTTTCAAGAATTGCAAGTATACTCACAAATGAAAATCATATTCCGCTTGTTTACGGAATGATTTTCGGTATGCCGGGTATTCCGTGTGTTTACTATGGCAGCGAGTGGGGGGCAAAAGCGGATAAAAGCGAGGGCGATCCCGCTTTGCGCGCCTGCTTTGAAGAACCTGAGCAAAATAAGCTGACAGAATTTATATCAAAGCTCGCAGACGCGCATAAACATAGCAAGGCGCTTTGTTACGGGGATTTTCGTTCGGTAGTATTACAAAATAAGCATTGTATTTTTGAAAGAAAATATGAAGATGAACGCGTGCTTGTTGCTATAAATGCTGATGACAGTCCTGTGACGGTACATTTTGACGCGGGGTGCGGTCTTGCGGAGGATATTATTACGGGTAATACGCATGATTTCGGCGGAGGCAGCTCGCTGCCTCCATACAGCGTACAGTATTGGAAAATGGAAAAATAAGCATAATGCAAAATAAGGAGCCGTTTTTCGGCTCCTTATTTTGGTTCTGAAATTTTAATTATAACATAATAAATCACTTTTATCTTAGTAATTTATCTGTTCACAAGGTTTTCCCATAGAGGGAAAATAATTTTAGCATCGCTTATTTCTTCAGCTCGAAAGAGTTACAGTCTGTACATTCAACCATTGTCGGGTTAGATTCGTGTGTACCTACCTGAATTGAAGAAAGTGAGCAATAATCTGCTGTTGCGCAGTGATTAGCACACTGTGTAACAGTACATTTGATGCTCTTGTTTGCGTCTCCGCTACATCCACATGCCATGATACTTTACCTCCGCATTAATATTTCCGTCACCGTATTTACGGTACATAAATATTATCTGCGTATTGAGCTAAAATATCAGTGGTAAATTTTTCAATTTTCAATAAGACGCTCGGATACCGATACAGAAAGCTTATCATTGTCTCTGTCAGCCGTGATGGTACAGCCCGGTGTGATTTGCCCCGTGAGTGAAAGCTGTGACAGCTTATCTTCAAGAAGTTTCTGGATAGAACGCTTGAGCGGTCTTGCGCCGTATTTTTTGTCATAGCCTTTTTCAAGTATAAGCTCCTTGGCTTTATCTGTAATGATAAATTCCGCGCCTTTTTCGGTCAGTTTTACAACAATATCCTTTAAGAGAAGATCAATAATCTGACGCAAATCCTCTTTTGTCAGCGGTTTAAATGTGACAACCTCGTCAATTCTATTAAGGAATTCCGGTTTAAAGAACTGTTTAAGACTTTTTGAGACATTATCCTCCATTTTAACTTCATCATTGGAATTGAAGCCCGCGGCGGCCGTCTTAAATTCCGAACCGGCGTTGGTTGTCATTATTATAATCGTATTTTCAAAATTAACGATTTTTCCGTGGCTGTCAGCTATTCTGCCGTCATCCAGAATTTGTAGGAATAAATTAAATACTTCAGGATGAGCCTTCTCTATTTCGTCAAGCAATATAACAGAATATGGTTTTCTTCGAACTTTTTCTGTGAGCTGTCCCGCATCGTCATAACCGACATAACCCGGAGGCGAGCCGATTAGCTTTGAAACGGAGTGTTTTTCCATATATTCGGACATGTCTATTCTTATAAGGGCTTCCTCATTGTCAAACATAACCTCTGCGATGGTCTTTACAAGCTCAGTCTTACCAACGCCTGTCGAACCCGCGAAAATAAATGATACGGGACGTTTGCGTGTTGTGATATCCGCTCTGCCGCGCCTTATGGCGCGTGAAACCGCGTCTACAGCCTCGTTTTGTCCTATAACGCGCTCATGTATGCGCGCTTCAAGATTAAGCAGCTTTGTCGCCTCGCTTTCTGTGAGACGGTGTACCGGTATTTTTGTCCAGCCTTCTATTACGGCCGCTATATCATCAAAGGTTATTTCAGCTTTTTGAGCTTCCTGACGCGCTCTGAGTCTTTCCTGCTCAACCTTTAGTTTTTCGGTTCTCAGATTGGCAATTTTTTCAAAATCGCCCGCATCGGAGGCGGCGCTCATTTCTTCCTCAAGCACATTAAGTCTGCCCTCAAGAATTTTTTCGTCATAAAGAGCTCTGTTTTTTAGATTTACGCGCGAGCCTGCTTCGTCTATCACATCGATCGCCTTGTCCGGCAGGAAACGATCCGTTATATATCTTTCCGACATCTTCACGGACTGACCGATTATTTCATCAGAAATTTTTACGCCGTGGTATGTTTCGTAATAATCCTTGATACCACTTAGAATTTCAATGCTTTCCTCAATGGATGGCTCGTCAATAAGAACAGGCTGGAAACGTCTTTCAAGGGCGCTGTCTTTTTCAATATGCTTTCTGTACTCCGTTAGTGTTGTCGCGCCTATAATCTGTATTTCTCCGCGAGCGAGGGCGGGTTTTAAGATGTTCGCCGCGCTCATTGCGCCCTCCGCGTCACCAGCGGCTACGATGTTGTGTATCTCGTCAATTACAAGTATTACGTTTCCGCGTTCGGCCGCTTCGCTGAGAAGATTTTTCAAACGCGCTTCAAATTGCCCACGAAATTGTGTTCCGGCTACAAGCGCGGTAAAATCAAGAAGATAAAGCTGATAGTCAAACAGTTTGGGCGGTACATTTTTCTCGAAAATCCTGCATGCGAGACCTTCCGCAACTGCGGTTTTGCCGACACCGGGTTCACCGAGCAGAACGGGATTGTTTTTTGAGCGCCTGTTGAGAATTTGTATAACGTGTTCAATTTCGGCGTTTCGGTTCACAACACGGTCAACCTTGCCCTGAGCCGCCTTTTCTGTCAGGTTTGTGCCATAGGTATCAAGCATGGTTTTTTTCTGCTTTTTCTTTGGAGCCTTTTTTTCTTTTGGAGGTTTTTCTTCTGTACCGCCGTTTTGATTTGGGGACAGATTACCGAAAAAATCCTTGAATACGTCGAGAGGAGCCGTCGCAGCTCCGCCCTCGTCGTCTTCGCCGAAAGAGAACTGTTCCATCATTTCAAGAGGGCTTCCGCCGTCCATACCTTCAAGACTTTCCATGAATTCAGACATCTGACTATTAATATTGTCAAGCTCGTCGTCTGTAACGCCAAAATTTTCAATCATCTGATTGAGAGGGGCAATACCAAGCTCCTTAGCGCAGGACAGGCAAAGTCCCTCACTGCTTGTTTTGTCGCCTTCCATTTTTGTAATGTAGAAAACCGCCGGGTTTTTCTTACATTTTGAACATAAATTCATTCCTATTTTCCTTTCTATATATAAACGCGCGCAGTAACGCGCAAATAATCCGATAAACCGCCTTCAAGACGTGAGGTTATTATACCATATTTATTCCGAATTTAAAACCCTTTTTTTGCTATATTTACAAATATTTCATTTTTACAAAAACATCTGGAATATTTTGTAAGTCAAGCTCATATACTTAGTAACAGGAAAATAATATTATACTGGAGATGAACTGTTATGAATACACAATATGAGAAAAACAGCGTTTATATCGCTGCGTCCTGTTACAGAAGCCGCCGGAGAAGAAGCAGGCTTTTCGGTGAGTTGGTAGTATTTTTCTCCGCATTATCTATTATATGCACAG
>CAJTPP010000085.1:0-9203 GCA_910578235.1 uncultured Clostridia bacterium
CGGGAGCAAATCTTACCGATAAATTGCTTACAAGCTTTAAGATAGATATTGCCACGGAAAATGAGGCGGAGCTGTATGACGGACTGCATTTGCTTGAAAATGAGCTTAGAGTATTTGAAAAGATAAGAACAGATGAATTCGGCGAGGATTCGGACGGTATTAAGGCAGATTACAGTTTCCATCAGCATGTTGACCAGATACAGTCGGGCAGCTACGGTGACGTTATGGTCGGCGGCGCGGCAAAAATACTTTCATACATAAAAGGCACAAAATATAAGCTGTCGGATTACGCGCTGAACGAGTTTACAAACTTTCTTCTGGACGGACAGCAGTGGATGACATATAAAGGATATATGGAGCTTACCACGGCAGGACGGCATATAACGCGTCCTGATGCGATTAAAGGAATGAAAAACAACATATTAAACGCTGTAGAGGCGCTTGAAGGAAATACTCAGATTGAGCGTTATGACGAGCTTATGGAAATGAAGAAAAACCGTCTGGGAGAAGGTGATGTGTTTGAAGGAAACAGACATTTCTGGCTTTCTGATTATATGTCGCATAACAGGAACGGTTATCATATCGGTATCAAGCTTGCGTCAAGCAGAACAAAATGCGGCGAGGTTGTAAACAACGAAAATCTTCTTGGCTATTATTTGTCAGACGGCGTTACAACACTTATGCAGGACGGAGACGAGTATTATAACCTTATGCCTTTATGGAACTGGAACAGACTTCCCGGCACAACAACACCGCAGGGCGGACTGAAAAATCTTAATGACTGGGCGGAATGGAACGGCGAGCATTTATGGAACTGGAAAGGTAACAGAAACTTTGTCGGAGGCGTATCTGACGGAATGTATGGAG
Source organism: uncultured Clostridia bacterium (assembly GCA_910578235.1). Lineage (GTDB taxonomy): Bacteria > Bacillota > Clostridia > UBA1381 > UBA1381 > Hominilimicola. Next base: position 868 of record CAJTPP010000085.1, read on the forward strand.
CGGCTGTAATGGATTATTCGCGTGACGGTCTTGACGCGCATAAGTCGTGGTTTATGTTCGACGACAGAATGGTTGCGTTAGGTAATAATATTAATTCATATACCAATATGGACATTTATACAAATATAAATCAGTGCGCGCTTGACGGTGACGTTACAGTTTCAAAGAACGGTAAAAAGACGAAAATTAAGGTCGGAGAATCTAAACAGAAAGCCGATTATATTCTTCATAACGGTATAGGTTATATTACAAATGCCGAAACAGAAGTTTCTGTTGAGGAAAGGGAGAATAAGTACGAGGTTATAAATCTCGGCGCGGCATATAAGGATCAGAGCGAGAAAAACACAGTGTTTGAAATCGGAATAAACCACGGTAAAAAGCCTGAAAACGCCTCTTATGAATATACGGCTGTATTTAATGCGGACGAAACAAAGATGGACGGTATTGTAAAGAACAATGCGGTTAAGGTTTTGAGAAATGACGACAAGGTTCAGGCTGTATATGACAGCGAAAATAAAATTACTCAGGCGATTGTCTGGAAGATGGATAAGATAGAAATTCCGGGCGGACTTACTGTTGACGCAAATAAAAAATGCGCGCTTATAATAAAGGAACTTCCAAACGGCGAAATAGAGATTACCGCGTCAAATCCGACAAACGAGCCTAAAGATTTACAGCTTGTAGTAAATAAAAAGCTTAAAGAGGACGGCGTGAACGTGGTTAAGGAAAATGACAGCAGTACAAGAATAAAATTCCGTTTAAATGAAGGTATTTACGGCGGTTCTTCAACTACTTATAACAGTGCGAAGGGCTTTACTGAATTTTTAAACTGATATTGGTATGAGGTGAACTAAAATGGTATTAAAAAGAATTGTATCAGCGGCAGTTGCGGTTTCAATTGCCGCAGGAATAGCGGTATTGCCTGCAGGAGCGGCATATAAAGAGAAAAGTTTTTTTGACTCGGTTATAAGGTACATTTCCTTTGACGAGAATATAAGTGATTTTAAAGGCGAATCAGTTAATGCCGCCGATGTTGAAATTGCTGAGGGCAAGTACGGAAATGCGGGAGTTTTTAACGGAACATCTTCAAATATTAATCTTGGTAAAATAGCTGTGCCTCAGGGACAGAGCTTTACTGTAGGATATTGGATTAAAGCGAATGAAAATGCGGACTCTGTGGTTGTCGGAAACAAGGACTGGGAATCGGGCGCAAATACAGGCTGGACGACGGGCATATATAAAAACGCGATAAAAGCGAACACAGGTTACGGAAGTTCAGACACCGAAAAGCGTGCCGATACGGCAACGTATGCGCTTAACAGCGGTGAATGGACATATTTTACGGCAGTTTTTGATATGAACAGTAAAGGCACTTCGACTGTGACTTCATATATAAACGGAGAGGAATATTCCAGAAAACGTGTGGTTGCAGGAAATCTTGAAAGCGGACTGGATACTATAATCGGTATGGACAGCGCCGCGGCAAAAAGATTTTACAGCGGTATGCTTGACGAGTTTATGCTGTGCAGTAAGGCGCTTACACCTGCTGAAATTAAATATGCTATGAATATATGCGAGAATGGAGATACTTTCGGCAGTAAGTATAATGAAACGGCAGGAAACGAATTTTTTGAACTTTCTGAAGTATCGGGAATGATGACTCTCGGAGAGCAGGATCAGCTTCCTGTAGTTTATCAGGGAGATGGAGTTGACGCGTCAAATGCTGTATACAGCTCGTCTGATGAAAGTGTTGCGGAGGTATCTGAGTCGGGAACAGTAACGGCTCTGTCAATGGGCAGTACAGTAATATCGGTTACATATAATAACGGAGCAATATCCTATAGCGGCGAATATGAGCTTACGGTTACGGGCAAATGCTATCGTATGGCTGAACGCAGTGATAAGGCGGTAAATCCTTCAGGCGACGGCTGGAGTTTTATGTATGCGCCGAAGGGTACAGATGAATTTTCTTTAATGACAAGTTATACGGAATCAGGCGATATATGGCGTAAGGGCACAACAGGAAATGACCAGTATGTGCGTTTGAACGGAACAGGATACGGACACCACCCCGGCGCGTCTGATGACGTTATTATAAAATGGACTGCGCCTGAAACAGGTTATATAAACATAAAAGGAAATATAACGGCAGTTGCGTACTCTGCAACAAATAAAGACGGAGTTAATCTGACAGTCACAAAGAATAATGACAGTGAAAGCCAAATAGATAAGATAAACGTGTCATTTGATAACGATTTTCAAAGCGGCGGTAAAAATATTGATAAAAATGTCGCGGTTGAAACGGGTGACGAAATATATTTCAGAATAGACAATGATGTGAACAATTCAGCGGACGGTTTTAATTTTGACCCGATTATAACATATATAAAGGAGGAGGCAGAAATCAGCTTGAAAAAAGACAGCACGGTTTTAAAAGTCGGGGATGAGGCGAGTGTTCCTGTGGGCGTGACGGGTGATATAGATACATCTGCAATATCATATGAATCGGTAAATACAGCGGTTGCTGATGTAGACGCCGCGGGAAAGATAACGGCAAAACAGCTTGGTGAAACGATTATTAAGATTGTATACGATAGTAACGGTGTAAAATACAGCGGTTCATATATTGTAAAAGTTATCGGCGAGCAGTACCGTATGACTGAAAGAAACGATAAAAATGGCAATCCGTCATCAGACGGCTGGGGTTTTGTCTATGCTCCGATAGGCACAAATCAGTATACCAACTTTGAAAAGCATTCTGAAACAAGCGATGAATGGAGTACAGATACAGAAGGCTTTACCCGTATAGGAGGTAAGGGCACAAACTGTCACCCGGGCGCTAAAAATGACGTCGCGGTGACGTGGACAGCGCCTGCCGACGGATATATAAATCTGGGCGGTCATTTTGAGAATACAAACGCGTCCACAAGTGACGGCGTAAAGCTTACGATACTGAACGGAGAAAATACCGTAATGTCCGTAATCACAAAAAATGACGGAGGAATTGGCCTTGACAAGACGATTTCAGTAGTGCAGGGAGATAAGATTTATTTCAGATTTAACTGTGTTTCTTCAAATGCCGCAGACCATTTTACTTTTGACCCCGTGATTACATATACAAACGGAACAATCGAAACAAGAGCCGATAGATATATGATAAAAGCAGGTTCGAAAATGAATATAAAAACTGATACAGATAATGTTACGGCTGTGTCTGCTGATGAAAATATCGCGGCGGTATCATATTCAGACGGACTTAACATAACAGGCGTTTCAGACGGTGAAACAAAGGTTCTTCTTTCACACGGAGATAATACAAAAATTATCAATGTCAGTGTAACAAGTGAGGTACAGCCGTATGTGTTCAGCTTTAACGGAGCAAAGAAAACAAACAGCGGCGCTGTTTGCAGAATATTTACACATTTAAATACAGACAGCAGCAAAATACCGGTTTCAACACTTTCGTTTGATGTGGTATTTGATAACAATATTGCAGAAATGCTTGATTATAAAGGCAATCCTATGACAGCGGTGAATGAAAGCGGTATATATACGGTAAATTCAGCTCCCGCAAGAGTTATGTCATCCAATAATAAATATGATGCGGATTCAACTAAAGTCAATGCGTTTTATCTGAGAATAAAGGACGAAAATGCAACAGAACTTCCCATGAGAATAACCGATCCTGTTGTAAACGGCATTGCGGTGGACGAGGAATTGTGTACAGTCCGCAACAGAAATCTTACAATACATACCAATCCTAATGAGGATAAGAACGGCGACGGTTTAATTTCTGTTGGCGATATTGCAAAAGCGGCGGCAGAAGGAAATGATTCAGCGTATCTAAAGGGTATAGCTGAAAAATCAGGTTTTTATCCTGTAAAACGCGTTTTTGTTGTGGGTATAGACGGAGCGGGTAATTCGATAGACCCTGAAAACGCGTGGTATCAGTATTCAAATGAAGACGGTACGCCAAGCGGCAACGAGGTTAAATTTTCCGCTATAGGAGGAAAGCCCGAGGAAAAACGCTGGACATTTTATGAGGATACTATATTGAAAGAGGCGGCGTATACGTTTGACGCGCTTCCGTGTAATCCGTCTATGTCCGCGCCAAACTGGACGTCAATTCTGCACGGATATAATTATTATGACGCGCCGTTTGATACAGACGGTGTTGTACAGCGTATAGACAATGATGATTCGGGTAACAAGTATTTTCCTGAAGATGATAGCTCGTGGCAGTCGTTTATGAAGTTTGCAAGAGAGCAAATGCCTAACAGAAATCTTATGTCCAATTCAAACTGGACGTCTATAGATATGGGTATTATAGAGCAGTCAATCGGTGTATGGTCTATACCGTACAGCTCGCGTTTTGCATATGACGGACGCGACTCTCATATAGCTGATGGAATTGTCAGTCAGATTGAAAACGGCGATACAAAAAATATGTCTGTTATGTTTGTTCATCTTGATGAGATGGATCATATCGGACATGATACAAAAAACGGTTTCTATACAGATAAATATTATAAAGAGGCGCACGAAAACAAGGATAATCAGATTAAAAAAATATATGAGGCTATATATAACAATGATGAAATAAAAGACGATACTGTTCTTATTGTAACGACAGACCATGGCGGACAGAACCATTATCACGGCGGTACGGAACCATCGGAGCTTTATAGTTTTGTAACAATCAACGGACCGGTGATAAACAGCGGTTATACATGGAAAGGCGATGTTGAGGACGAGATACAGAAAAAAGACGATATGACGAGAAGTCAGACGCGTGATGTACCGTCAATTGTAGCAAAGTCACTGGGACTTACCCCGGACGCAGACTGGCGCGGAGGATTGAAAAGAGCCTCGGGAGCGTTCCTTGAACAGAAAGAAATGCTTAAGAAAAATCGTGATGTAGAAACAGTTGAATACAGCGAAAAAGTCGTTTCGGTAACAAATCTAAAAAATAAAGTGACGGCAATGGATATAACTCTTAGTTATACAGGTGATACAGTGCCGGAACTAACTGCCGCGGAAAACAGCGATGTTCTTTTAAAAGAGGTTGACGCAGAGAACAAGACTGTGCATATGATTTTGTATAATTCAGATGGTTTTGGTATGAACAGCTTAGTTTCAGACAGCCCTGTGGAAGTGGAAAATGTTATGTTAGCTACTGACAGCGGAAAAGAAATATACGCTGATATAAAACCTGATGACAAGGCGGAAATCACGTCAGTTACCAATGAAAATAACGAAGAGGTAACAATAGGGGATATTATATTAAATGAGCGCATCAAAGTGAAACTTTCATCAACCGACAAAAAAGAAGCTACGGCGCTTGTTATTGCGGCATATGACGGAGACGGCGTTTTGGCGGGAGTTACGGTAAACAGCGAGGTGTCAAAGGACACGGGGATGACAGAGATTACGGCTGATAATCCGTCATACGAAAAAGAAGAAATAAAATCTGTAAAGATTATGTGGTTTAAAAATATGTCGGGAATTATGCCGTTTACGTCGGCTAAAGAAATAAAATAGACAATAAGAAAGGAGCGTTGTAAATGGCAAAACCGACAGATAAACAGCTGAAATTTATGAACTGGGAGTTTGGCGTATTTTTTCATTTTGGTATACGAACCTATTATGAGGGACACTCCGACTGGGATAATGAGCCTATGGACGCGTCGGCATTCAATCCGCATAAGCTTGATTGCCATCAGTGGATAAGCGCTGCGAAGTCCGCAGGCGCAAAGTATGCCGTCTTTACCGCAAAACATCACGATGGTTTTGCTAACTGGGATTCGGCTTATACGGATTATTCAATTGCCGCAACAGAGTATAAGGACAGAGATATTGTCAGGGAATTTACGGACGCCTGCCGTAAGGCGGGTATGGGCGTGGGGATATATTATTCCCCTGCCGAGTTCGGCAGCAGGGGACGCGGCGATTATGACGATTATTTTATAAATCAGATAAGCGAGCTTCTGACAAATTACGGAAAAATAGATTATCTCTGGTTTGACGGTTGTGGTTCGGAGGGACATCAATATGCCAAAGACCGCATTATATCGGAGATAAGGCGAATGCAGCCTGAAATACTGATTTTTAATATGTGGGATCCTGATACGCGCTGGATAGGCAATGAGGACGGTTATGCACCCGAAACAAATATAAACGATACGGACAGTCTTGATTTTTCAGTTCTGACGGACAGTAAAGACAAACTTGAAGCAAAGAAATTTCTGCCTGCGGAATGTGACTGCCGTATTCGTGATAACTGGTTTTTCTGCGAGGCAGACAGCGATACATTAAAAAGTGTGGAAAAGCTTGTAGATATATATGAGTGCTCAGTCGGACACGGAGCAAATCTTCTGCTGAATGTAGGCCCTGACAGGAGCGGACTCATTTCAGAGAGCGATTGTAATCGTCTTGCGGAGTTTGGAAAAAGAGTGAAGGAACTTTATTCAAAGCCTGATATTGTGTCATACAGCAGAGAAATATCGCTTGAAAAGCCGATAATTACAGACAGGATAGTCTTAGAGGAAAATATAAAGGACGGTCAGAAGGTAATGTCCTTTACTATAACGGCTGAATGTAATGGTGAAGAAAAAGTCATTTTTACGGGAACAACAATAGGGCATAAGCGTATTTGCAAATTTCCGTCCGTAACGGCGGACAAAATCAAAATAACTACCGACAGCGGTTTGATAGAGGCAATAAAAATATATAAAGGAGTTTTGCAGTGATGATTAAAGGAAGATTTACACTTCCGGGTGAAACCGGAATGGAGGAGGAAATAAAAAAGCTTGTTGATTTGTGGGGTGTGGACGCTATACGCGACAGCGACGGTACAAAGCTTTCTCAGGAACTTATAGATATGGGGCTTACGGTATATTCCACATTATGCCTTGTGAGAGCGGATAATGAGTGGGTAAAGCAAAATTCTGACTGCACGCAGCAGATAGTTCTTATGACGGAGGAGTATACCGCAAAGGACAGTAAGCTGTCAATAGATATTATGGCGACATTTTTTGCGGATCAGTTCAAGCCCAATACGGACGCGCAGGATTACTGGCAGGTTATAGACCGCACAACAGGCAATGAAACAAAGGACTGGGAATACGACGGAAAAAATGTGATTATACATAATGCGGAAAAATATCATAGCTATACGGTATCGTTCTTTGCGTATCAGATATGGGAGCCTGTATCAATGTATAATCATATCACAAATAACTGGACAACGGAGCATGAGCTTACCGTTGACCCGAGGCAGCCGAAAGCGCGCGCGCATATACTTGACAGGCTTGAAAAATGGCTTACAGCTCACCCGAAAACAGATGTAGTGCGTTTTACCACATTTTTCTACTGCTTTGATTTGATATATAATCAGTATGGTAAGGAAAAGATGGTAAACTGGTTTGGATATGCAAGCTGTGCTTCGCCGTATGCGTTTAAGGAATTTGAAAAGGAATACGGCTACGCTTTGTGCGCGGAGGATATAGCAGATAATAACAGATATAATACACCGTTCAAAAATCCGTCAAAGAAATATCTGGACTGGATAGATTTCAATTCAAAGTTTGTCAGCCGGCTGGCTAAAGAATGTGTTGACCTTGTACATAAGCATAATAAAAAGGCTATAATGTTTCTTGGCGACCACTGGGCAGGAACTGAGCCTTACGGTAAATATTTTCCGAGTATCGGTCTTGACGCTGTAGTCGGCGCGGCAGGCGACGGCGTTACAACAAGAATGATAACAGATATACCTGTAAAAGAAACAGAGGCAAGATTTTATCCGTATTTCTTCCCTGATATTTTCCACGAGGGCGGCGACCCTGTCGGGGAATCAATGCCGATATGGATAAAGTGCAGACGCGCTATGATGAGAAAGCCTGCTGCAAGAATGGGTTACGGCGGATATTTAAGCCTGGCGCTGAAATTTCCCGATTTTGTTGAGCACGTAACGGAGATTGCAAATCAGTTCAAGGCAATTCACATAAACGGCGCAAATCCGTATAAGGCGGGCTTTAAAGTTGCAATGCTTAATTCGTGGGGTAAAATAAAATCATGGCAAACACATCAGGTTGCTCATTCGCTGTGGAACCAGAGATGTTATTCGTATCTTGGAGTTATGGAGGCGATGGCAGGATTTCCGTTTGATATTGAATTTATAGACTTTGAAGACGTGAAGAACGGAAGACTTGATGACTTTGGCGTTGTAATTAATATGGGTGACGCGGGAACTGCCTGGAGCGGCGGTGAAAACTGGAAAGACAGTGAGGTTGTTGCAAAAATACGTGAATGGGTAGATAACGGCGGCGGTTTCATAG
>CAJTPP010000085.1:9215-9955 GCA_910578235.1 uncultured Clostridia bacterium
GGCGAGCCTACAGCCTGTGACAGAAACGGCAGGTTTTTCGCTCTTTCAGACGTGCTGGGTGTTGAGAAGGAAATCGGATTGACAGCAAGCACAAACAAGCCTGTTGTAACTGCTGACAGAAATCATTTCATAACAGAGGATACTGCCGGAACGATTGATTACGGCGAAGGTATGAATATGATATATCCGATTGGCGGGACAAAGGTGCTTGATACGCATAACGGCAGTTCGAACCTTACGGTAAATACATACGGAAAGGGAAGAAGCGTTTATCTGGCAGGGCTTCCGTATTCCAATGAGAATGCGAGACTGCTGCTCAGAGCTATTTACTGGTCTGCGGGATGCGAGGAGGAAATGAAAAAATACTATTCCTCAAATCCTGATACTGAATGTCACGCATTTCCCGAGGCGGGGAAAGTATGTGTTGTCAATAATACTGATAAAGAACAGGATACAACAGTAGTATATGCTGACGGAAAGACAATGGATATAAAGCTTTCTCCTATGGAGAGTATTTGGATTTAAGCTTGACCTTATGGATATTATATAGTATTATAATTATATAATACCGAGCGCTTTCAATATGAAAACGGCTCATGTATATGAGTCGTTTTTGGCGTGTGTTTATAGCGTCGGAAAATTTAGATTAATGCCGGTGTACTCTTTTTGGGGCAAGGTATAGCCGAAGACGGAGGGGTTTATATGTATAAGCTTATGATAGTTGACGATGAACAAAGCAT
>CAJTPP010000086.1 GCA_910578235.1 uncultured Clostridia bacterium
TTGAAAACCCTTGACTTAATAAGTCATGTGAGGTATAATATAGAAAATGGTAGGAGTATGTCTAAAATTAAAAATGACAGAAACTACCAAAAAAATTAAACCTATTACTCAAAAATATTGTAGTAAAAATACTTCAAAAAATATAAGGGGAGATATGTTTATGAAGTTTAATAAAATGATGACGAAAATTTTATCGGCGCTGATAATGACGTCGATGGTAGGTACATCTGTTCAGATACCTACAATTGCAGAAATATCCGGGGCAGGTCAGGCCATCATAGAAGGCACAAGAGAGGGCTTCGCCAAGGATGCTTCAGGCAGCGCGGAGTCAGAAGACACTGCTGCTGCCAGTGATGAGGGCAATAAAAAAGAAGACGCAGAAACTGCTGAAAAAGAAGCAGAAGCTGCGTCTAATGATAATGCGCAGAATAACTCCCAGGGCGAAGCGAAAACTTCGCCTTCTTCTGCTGCAAGAAATACTTCTTCCTCATCATCGTCATCAAATTCATATAATAATTCAACAGATACATCACAGGTACTTGAGCCGTTTTCAACTGCAAACGACAGCGATCAGCTTAAGTTTGATCAGTCTTTCTCCTTATTTGAATATTACGGCGCAAAGAAAACCTTTACAGCTACCGCAATGCATGGTGACGGCAGCGATATTATGTGGGAAGTCGGTGATCCGAAGTTTGTTTCAATTTCAGAACCGAGGATAGACGGCGACAAGAGTACGGTCGATATTACATGGGATGGTGAAACAGTAGAGACTATTGCGAGAACTCCATTTTATGCGATGCTTAAGTCAAACCCATATGAAAAAATTACGGGTACTATTTATTTGTCAAACGGTTCGGCTCCGGCTGAGGGAGAGGAGACAAATGAAATTGCCGCGGGTTCAAGAACAGAATTTGAATCCGAGGAGGTAAGAAAGTTTGTTGAGGAAATGTATGCAACGGGTCTTACTCAGGATAACTCAATATATGATCTTTCTTCATTTGGAGACAACTCCACATCCACTCCTGATTATAGTCAGATGTCAGATGAAGAAATCCTTGCGCTGTTTGAAGAAAAGCAGGCAAAAGAAGATGCGGAAAACGCGTCTGAAAAAACAGAAGATACTGACGCTGAAAAGACAGAAGATAAAACAAGCGAAGAAAATAAAGAAGTAAATTCAGCGGCGGATAAAACAGAAAAAGACGCGCTTTCAGGTGAGACTGATAAGGTCGATACAGACAAGTCTGAAGATAAGACGTCAAAAGACTCTATATATAATAAGGAAGAAACTCAGTCAGAAGTTCCGCAAAAGGATGTGAAAACTGACGAGTCAGCAGAAGAAAAGACAGATAAAAATACAAACGAAAAAACTAATAAAACAAATGCTGAACCTAAGGCGTCAGATGAGGTCGATGCTGACGCGGAGAAATCAGTAGATGACGAAACCTCCGAAAAAACAGAAACAAAGACGGAAACAGTTACAACGACAAAAACAGTACAGAAAGAAATTACAGAAGAAGTCACAACAAAGAAACAGAAAGCCACAACAACGACTAAGACAAAAACAACGGAAATCGTAAGCGAAGAACCGATAATTGAAACTGTTACAAAAACAGTTTATGATGAAGTTCCTTCTACAAAGGAAATGAGACTTGAGACTGTAGTCGATTCTGCTTATGATGAAGAAACAGGCGAAACAATCACTGAAACAAAAACAGAAACAGTTACAGTTCCGACAACCGAGCTTGTTGCCAGAGAAGAAACTTCAGAGGAAGTAGTCGGAACAAATTATACAGTTCGTGAAACAGTAACAACTGAAACAAAGACAGACGACGGCGAAGTAAATACGGACACAGCAGTTAATGAGTATACGACAACAGAAGCTCCGGCGGTTGGAACGGTTGTTGATTCGTTCACGACATATAGTGAAGAAGAAATCAAAGAATACATAGCAAAGACAGCTGACGTGGAAATTACAGAAGTAAAGGTTCAGACGGTTCAGACACCGGTGGAAACAGAACCGACAACAGAAATTGCTTCCGCGAATGTGAAAACAAAAATAACAGCGTCAGCAGGAAGCAGCTATGCATCTTCAAATACAGGTGCTTCAAATAAACAGCCTGTAACGATTGCAAATAAGAATACAGAAGCGTCAAATAATACATCTAATACAGAGACAACTTTAACAGACGCGGCTGAAGCAAATGCTTCAGACAAATCTGAAACAAGTGTATCGAATTCAGCCGGAACAGACAAAACTTCGGCGGATACATCTGATGATATAATCATCACGGATGTGACGGATGACGGTGAGCTTTCCGAGGATGAAGCAGATGATGACATTTCACTGTTTGCCGGAGGCACAACTGTTACGCCAATGATTGCGGCCGGTCACAGACAGACATATGCTTTGAAAGCGGATGGAACAGTTTGGTCATGGGGTTATAATGCTTATGGTCAGCTCGGAACAAACGATACAAGAAACTGGCATTATCCTCAGCAGGTTAAGAATTCCGATGGTACGGGATATTTAACAGATGTCAAAGAGATTGCCGCCGGTCATGTTCATGCGTATGCGCTTAAGACAGACGGAACGGTCTGGGCTTGGGGCTATGGTCATGATGGTGAGCTTGGTAACGGAACAACAGCTGATACCAATACATTACCTGTGCAGGTAAAAGGCGGAGCACAGGGCGGAGCGTATCTGAGAAATATTACGCATATAGCTGCAGGTTATTATACAGGTTTTGCGATAAGCAGCGACGGATATGTATACTCATGGGGACATAATCCTGACGGAATACTTGGAAACGGTAATAATACTAATCAGTCGTCGCCGGTAAGAGTTGCCACAAATGCCGCGGGAACCTCCTATCTTACAGGAGTAAAACAAATAGCCGCAGGTTATTATACCGCTATTGCAGTTGATAACAGCGGTAATGTCTGGACATGGGGACATAACGGTAACGGAGCCCTTGGCGACGGAGGTACGACAACAAGATTTTACGCTCAGAAAGTACAGGGTATTTCAAACGTAAAAGAAGTAGCGTTCGGCGGTGATAATTATGGTTACGGCAGAGGCACAAGCTACGCTGTTACAAACGACGGAAAACTGTACGGCTGGGGCTATTGCGGTTACGGCGCGTTGGGCGATGAAACGAGTAACGTTTTAACACCGAAGCTTCTTACTGCAAACGTAGATCGCGTGACTGCCGGCGGAGAAGGCCAGGGCGTTACAGTATTAATTTTGAAGAGAGACAAAACTGTCTGGGGCTTGGGCTGTAACTCTAACGGACGTTTCGGTAATAATGAAAATATAGAGTCCAATAATACATGGAAACAGACAGTTGTAAAAAATGCCGATGGTACAATCTCGCCTCTTACAAATGTAATCTCAGTTGTAACCGCCCGTAACGGTCAGCATAGTCTGGCAATAAGAGCGGACGGAACAATCTGGGCGTGGGGTTTGACTGATAACGGTCAGGTTGGTCTCGGACATACACAAAACTTAGACAGAACATCAAGCAATCAATTGACGGCAACGCCGATAGGTAATAATACTTCTGTGCTTCGTGTTCACAGCGGAACATATTCTTCGGGTGTAACAGAAGGCGGCAGCGGCAAACTTGTTTCAAATATAATATTAAAAGAAGGCGAGACATTTACACCTGTAAATGTAGCGATTGCTATGGCCGGCGGCGTATATGACGAAAAAGCGATTTCTCTTTCGTCAGTCACAATGACTTCTTTTGATACAAGTATTGCGACAATAAGCGGTAAAACAATAGTACCGAATACGAATAAAAAATACGGTTCAACTCCGGTTATGCTTTCAGTTACTACTACAACTTTCGGAGGTATTCAACATACCTTTAAGGGTATGATCCGTGTGAAGATTGCACCGAGCGATGGAATTACAGTGCCTAAGGTAAGTGCCGGCGGCCGACATACTCTTGCGCTTAAATCAGACGGAACAGTTTGGGCATGGGGTTATAACGGATACGGCCAGCTTAGTATAGGAGAAACAATTGATAAGACTACAACTGATAAGCTTTCCCCATCTCAGATAATCGCAACAGTTGATAAGGAGTTTGCAGACGATAATGTTACCGTAAAATCTTATACACCTTCGTCATATCTGACTAATATAGTAGATATAGCGACAGGTTATGATTTTAGTGTCGCTCTTGATAAGAACGGAAATGTATGGACATGGGGTTATAACGGTAATTATGAATTGGGACGCGTAACCTCTGATGTGTATACATATGCTTTGCCTGCAAAAGTAGAAGGTCTGCCTGTTATAAAGCAGATTAATTCAAGTCCGAATCGTACTTATGCTTTATCTGACAGCGGAGAAGTCTGGTCTTGGGGTTACGGTAGTTACAGCGCTCTTGGTGATGACATAAATAATTCAAAATATACACCGTCCAGAGTAAAAGGCGGACAGAGTGGTAATGAATATCTGCAGGATATAGTATATGTAGACGGCGGTCACGCTACCGGCTATGCAATAAGAACTGACGGAACTATGTGGTCTTGGGGTTGTAATCAGCACGGTATGCTTGGTGATGGCACGCAGAGCGCAAACAATACCCCTGTGCAGGTAAAAACAGGCGAGCAGAACAATGCAAGCGGCTATCTGGAAAATGTTGTAAATATAGATGGATTTTCTACCGATTACAGCAGAGGTAATACAATTGGTATAACTTATGCTGTAACAGAGGATAAAACTTTGTATGGCTGGGGTTACAGTGCTATGAAATGTTTGGGTGAGGAATATGAAGGTCATCCAACAAATGCTCCTAAAATACATACAACGCCTATTCAAATGAATACAGATGTACTGCAAGTAAGCGTAGGTGGAGATAATTATGGTAATAATTTTGTGTACGCTTTAAAAACCAACGGTAAAGTGTATAGTGTTGGTTATGATTATTATGGTGAGCTTGGTAACGGGTCGCGTCATCAGTACTATGTAGACGGAACAACCGGCAATAAAGTGTACTATTTCAACGGCGATGGCACTGCGCAGATGTTTGTCAATGAAAGCCAGAATGATGTAATAGCGGCGAATGAAAATCATGGAGAAATCAGAGTGTCACTTCCCGAGGGTACGTGGCAGGAGGTTTCTGTAAAGACAGGCACAACAGTAATAGGTCAGACTGTATCCGGTAAAGATTCGGAAGGTAAGGATATTATCAAAGATGTCGTTGCGGAAACACTTGAGCCGATTACTGATATTATTCATATCTCGGCGGCTATGCACGGACGTCACGGCACAGCTATAAAGAAAGACGGTACTATCTATACATGGGGATTGAATAGTAACGGTCAGCTTGGCAACGGTACATATTACGGAGCTACGATCAATAATGGCATACATCAAATCTGGCCGTCTGCAATACAGGCCGGTAGGGCAGATACTGCCGGTTCGGGTACTCTTACTGTACGTGGCGGTACACTTGCGTCAACAATAGACGGTAATGGCCCGATGGGCACAACAGGCGTTAAAGGCGATAATGATACTTTGTTCACAAATATAACTCTCAGAGGAGATGAAGCGAACAGTAAATATGATACATTTACAATAGATCCTTCAAAGGTATTCAGAAAGATACCTTTTACAACTGTGGGCAAAATGGAGGTTCCTGTAACAACTACAATTACATATAAATCAATGGATCCTGATATTGCTACAGTGAGCGGAACAGGTGTTATTAAGCCTGCCAATAACGGTAAATATGGTAATACGGTTATTTTGCTTACGGCAAAGGCTACAGATGGTGGTATTACGCATACATATAAGAGTATAATCCGCGTAAAAGTTGCTCCAAGTGATGGTATAGCTATGCCTAAAATAAGCCTTGGTCAGGAATTTGCTCTTGCGCTTAAATCAGACGGAACAGTTTGGGCATGGGGTTATAATGGTAACGGCGAACTTGGTCAGGGTCACGCTACCAATTCATATATTCCGGTACAGATTGTTAATGGAATGGATATAGAATATGATTCAAGGAATAATCCTATATCCTATACAGTAACATCTTATTTGGATAATATAGTTGATATATCTGCGGCACAACTTACAGGTTTTGCTCTTGACAAGGATGGAAATGTTTGGTCGTGGGGACATAATGGAAATTCGCAGCTTGGCAGAACAATAAATAAAGATCCCGAAAGAAGATTTGCGGGAAAGGTAGAAGGTCTTCCTGATAAAATAGTTCAGATTTTTGCAGGTACAGACACTGTGTTTGCCTTGTCAGAAAAAGGTCAGATCTGGTCATGGGGCTGGGGCGGCAACCGCGGAGATAATATTGGTACTACAAATAATATTCCTACAAGAGTAGTAGGCGGTGAAAGCGGCAGTAAATATCTTGAAGATATCGTATATGTAACAGCATCTTATACGGCTACATATGCCTTAAAGGCTAACGGAACCATGTGGGCATGGGGATATAATGGATATTCACAGCTTGGTAACGGTAATACTCATGGACCTAATTATCCGCAGCAGGTAAAAACCGGCGAGCAGAAAGATCTAAGCGGATATTTGCAGAATGTTATAGAAATAGCAGGTTTTTCAACAAATAATATAGGTATAGGTTATGCTGTTACTGAGGACAGAGCCCTGTATGGCTGGGGTCATAACAATACTATGGTATTCGGAACAGATAAAAATGCCACAACATTCAGAACGCCGATAAAACTAAATAGTAATGTGCGTCAGGTAGTTACCGGCGGAAACTCCAATACAAATAACTATACATATATTCTGAAAACAGACGGCAAGGTATACAGTATCGGTTATGACGCTAATGGTGAGCTTGGTAACGGCATGCGTCATAATACTAATGCTGATGATTCATATCGGTATAACGGTGATGGATCTGCTGAAATGCTTGCTGCTGAGACACTTGGCGAATGGCAGGAGGTTGTTATAAGAAAGGGTGAAACTGTAGATTCTAATAATGTAACAACAGAAATAAAAGAACCGATTACTGATATTATGCAGATTGCGGCTTCTAACTGGGGATTTTTCGGCGCCGCAATGAAAAAAGACGGTACTATCTACACATGGGGTTATAATAATTTTGGCCAGCTTGGTATAGGGGCAGCGATTGGTGCAACTATAAATAACGGAGTTCAAGCATATTGGCCGTCTGTTGTACAGTTTGGAAGTGAAGGCTCCAATGTACTTTTGGTGCGCGGAGGAACTTATGCCAGCACTATAGATGGTAATGGTGCAATGGGTGCGCCAGGTATTAAAGGTGATGCTGATACATTATTTACTAATATAACTCTTAGAGGTGATGATATAAATAGTAAATATGATGTATTTATGGTAGATAAATCAAAAGTTTATGGAAAAGAATCTTTTTCTATTGTAGGGAAAGAAGAAATCCAGATAATACCAAATTCGATTCAATATACATCTATGGATCCAAGCATTGCGTATGTTGATTCTGTTGGTAGAATTAGGCCTACAAATCAGGGTAAATATGGAAGTACTGTAATTGTAATTACAGCGCAGGCTGCCCGTATGGGTGTTACAAAGACATATAAAGGTCTTATTCGTGTAAATGTGGCTCCATCTGTAGGTCTTGCTATGCCGCAGGTATCAGCGGGTGCTTCCTTTATTACCGCGCTTAAATATGACGGAACAGTCTGGGTATGGGGTTATAATGCCAATGGTGAGCTTGGTAACGGTGATATGACAGGTACAAATGTATATAGACCGATACAGGTTAAGGGCGGAGATACCGGTGAGAAATATTTGACAAATATTATAGAAATTTCTTCAGGTTCAAATCATACAATTGCATTGCGTAAAGACGGAACAGTCTGGGCGTGGGGATATAATGCCAATGGTGAGCTTGGTAATAATACTACAACTAACTCTTTTGTGCCTGTTCAGGTTGGTTTAACTAAAGAGGATATTAAAGATGCAAGCGGTAATGTGACAGGTTTTAATATAACAAGTTATTTAAATAATATAGTTCATGTTGCAGCCGGATATTACCATAGTTTGGCACTATCTAAAGACGGAACAGTCTGGGCGTGGGGACATAATGGTCATGGCTGTCTTGGAAACGGAGATGGAAATAACCGATGGCTTCCGACAAAAGTACTTGGCGGAGCGTCCGGAACAGAATATCTTGAAGATATTGTACAGATAACAGGTGCTTATTATCATAGCATAGCGCTTAAAACGAATGGAACGGTCTGGGCGTGGGGCTATGGCGGCTGGGGACAGCTTGGTAACGGTAGCACCGGAAATTATAGTACACCTGTGCAAGTGCTGACGGGTGAGCAACAATTAGGAAGCAACTATCTTAAAAATGTAGTACAGATAAGCGCTATGGGTGACGGTAATGGAACAGTTTTGGCATTGATGGAAGACAAAACAGCATACGGTTGGGGAAGAACATATAATGGTGCATTGGGAATAACATCATGGTCTGATACATCTGTTGTTAAGCCAAGAGAGTTTACTACTACACCGATAAAGATAAATAAGATGACGATAACCGAAACAACAGAAGGTGATAAAACCGTCAGAAAAGCAAGCATAGAAGAGTTAAATAATATAGCACAAATAGCCGGAGGCGGATCAGGTAAAGAGACATATTCGCTGTTTATTGACGGAGATGGAAATGTGCACGGTGTCGGATATAACATTAACGGAGAACTTGGAAGCGGAAACGACAGAGGAAACGGAGATGTTAATAACTATGGCAAAGACGCAGGATGGGGACCGGAATTAAAGGATACGCTAAATATTTCCGATATACTTCAAATTTCGGGCGGATCAAACGGCAATTTCAGTGTTGCTGTAAATGAGGACGGAGAAGTTTGGACATGGGGATATAATACCAGTGGTCAGATTGGTAACGGTACTACCGACAGTCCAAAATTAACACCTGTACGAGTTGGCGGCGGCGCTAATGTTTTGCGTATTTCTAATGGTAAAATAATGCATGGTGCAACTGTAATTGAAGAATTTAACGATCCTAATGAGATGATTACTAATGTCACTATGGCAGAAGATGATACGTTTAAAATAGAAGCGGGAGATGTAGAGACTAAACCGAATTTCTGTCTCCTACCGGATAAAGAAGCGCCTACTGCCGCAAGTATAGATTTCATTTCCTTTAATGAAAATATTGCGACTGTTGGTAATACAGGTGCGTCCAAGGGCGTAGTTACTCCTGTGCCTGGAGCATATGGTACGGCAATTATCCTTGTTAAGGCCGGATCATATAAAGCTCTTATCCGTGTGCATATTAAACCTGCTGTAACAGCTACTGCTAAATCAGTCGCGATGCCGCAGGTATCAGCAGGTGCTGGCCATGTTGCAGCGCTTAAATATGATGGGACAGTTTGGACTTGGGGAGCAAATGATAGCGGTCAGCTTGGTAATGGTGACTCTA
>CAJTPP010000087.1:0-7629 GCA_910578235.1 uncultured Clostridia bacterium
TGCGGCTGTCTTTTTTCTATTACTACTGACACCAAACATGTCAGAATGTATTTTTATTTTTGTTATTATTTTTACCATACTCCCTGAAAAGCCTAAATCGAAGGACATATATAAATAAAAATTACCGCTCTATATATAGTGATACACATTTTTCTTTTTAATAAAGAATATGACTGATACAGCCAGCGCAAACAATTCGGCAACAACTATTGCGAGCCATATTCCGTCTGTGCCGATCGCAACAGGCAGCAGTAATACAGGAAACACCTGAAATACAAGCGTTCTAAGAAATGATATTATAGCGGATATTGCCCCGTTGTTCAGCGCGGTAAAAAATGACGAGGAAAATATGTTAAAGCCCATTATAAGAAACGACAGGGTATAAATCCTAAACCCGCGGCAGGTAAGAGCGAGAAGCTCGCTGTCATAGCCTACAAATATTTTTGCAAGCGGCTGAGACAGGATGAGCGCCAGAGATGTAAGCAGAATACTTGCCGCGGCTATAGAACACAGACTTTTTTTGAAAATATTTTTCAGCTCGCTGTGATTGGCGGCTCCATAGTTATAGCCTATAATAGGCGCGCTGCCTATCGCATAGCCAAAGAATACGCCCGTAAATATAAAGTTTATATACATGATAACTCCGTATGCCGCAATTCCATTTTCGCCCGCCAGCTTCATAAGCTGAAAGTTATATAGCATACTTACCAGCGACATAGATATATTGGAAAGCATTTCAGATGATCCATTAGTACAGGTTTTCAATATCACTCGTCCTTCGAAGCGTGTCTTGGTAAGACGGAGAGTACTTGTGTTTTTGCGTAAAAAATATACAAAAGGAATAACACCTCCCACTATCTGGCTTATGCCTGTAGCTATAGCCGCGCCTGCGACACCCCATTTGAATAGCACAACAAAAAGAAAATCCAGTATCATATTTGTAACTCCAGCTATCACAGTAAGAGCAAGTCCTATATGCGGTTTTTCCGCCGTCACAAGGAAGCTTTGAAATATATTTTGAAGAATAAACGCCGGCAGTATAATAAGAATAATTCTTCCGTAAAGAACACAGTCCCCAAGCATACTTTCGTCCGCGCCAAGCAATATTGAGGCAGGACGAATAAAACACCATCCAATCACACTGAGAGTAATGCCGCATATCAGAGCAAGATAAACTATCATTGAAAAATAGCGGTTTGCTCTGTCTTTATCACCTTCTCCAAGTGTTTTGGACACAATAGCGCTGCCGCCCGCGCCAAGCATAAACCCGAGTGTTCCGAGTATCATGAGAAACGGCATTATAAGATTTACAGCGGCAAAAGATGTCTTTCCGACAAAGTTGGACACAAAAATCCCATCCACAACACCATATATTGACGTAAAAATCATCATGGCAATTGTGGGCAGCGTAAACCTTAAAAGCTTACTGTATGTAAAATGTTCCGATAATTGTATTTTCATATAATACCTCCATATCTATCAAAATTTCATTTATGTTATGATAAAAAATGCGCCCGATTACTCAAAATGCAGTAACCGGGCGCACCCGACATCTTATCAACATTACAGCTGCGGCTGCATGTTCTCCGATGAACTTATTTTTTTTTCTTTTTAGGCGCCGGAAGCTCGTCATACATACCCTCAACCAACTCCTTTATAAATTCCTTATCCTCTGTTTCCACCATAAGCATAGGTTTTGCGCCGTCATAAGGTATCTCTTCCGCAGTAAGCATTGCACTGCTGCGGGGAGTAATTTTCACAAGAAAACGGTTATCGTAAATACCGCCGAAAAGCTTCGTCTTATAATAAAGAAGATATTCTCCCATCATTTTACGAAGCATAATATCTTCAAGCGGAGATAACAGGCTCATTACATATTCAGCATATTCATTTGTTGTTGCCATATTACTTCACCGCCTCTTTAAGCGCGTCAACCATATCCAGTTTTTCCCAGTTTGCGCCGAGATCCTCGCGTCCCATATGGCCGTAAGCGGCAAGCGAACGGTAAATAGGCTTTCTTAAATCAAGACGTCTTATAATAGCCTGAGGTCTAAGATCAAACACCTGTTCAATAGCTTTTTCAATTTTTTCCTCATCAACCGTGCCTGTGCCGAAAGTATCAACCATTACGGAAACAGGATTGGCCACTCCGATAGCGTATGCGAGCTGAACCTCGCATTTTCTTGCGAGACCTGCCGCGACAACATTTTTTGCCGCCCATCTCGCGGCGTACGCGGCGCTTCTGTCAACCTTTGTCGGATCCTTGCCGGAGAATGCGCCGCCGCCATGACGCGCGTATCCGCCATAGGTATCAACTATAATCTTTCTGCCGGTAAGACCGCTGTCTCCGTTAGGACCTCCCACAACAAAACGTCCCGTAGGGTTAATAAAAAACTTTGTGTTTTCATCTATAAGCTCTGACGGTACAGTTTTCAATATTACCTCGCGTTTTATATCGTCTCTGAGCTTGGATATATCAACCTCAGGCGAATGCTGACTCGAAACTACAACAGTATCAACTCGCACTGGCTTATCATTATCATACTCAACTGTAACCTGTGTTTTTCCATCCGGACGAAGATAGTCCAGTATCCCTTCTTTGCGCACTTCCGTAAGTTTTTTTGCCATTTTATGAGCAAGAGATATGGGCATGGGCATAAGCTCCGGAGTTTCGTCACAGGCATAGCCGAACATCATACCCTGATCACCCGCGCCTGTCGAATTATCATCATCACTGCCGCCTTCCTCACGGTTTTCATAGCCCGCATTCACACCCTGCGCAATGTCGGGCGACTGCTCGTCAATAGCAGTAACTACAGCGCAGGTAGTACCATCAAAGCCGTACTTTGCGCGGTCATAGCCAATGTCAAGCACAACCTGTCTTGCGAGCTTCGGAAAATCAACATAGCATTTCGTTGTGATCTCTCCCATGATAGAGATAATACCCGTCGTGCAGGTGGTTTCACAAGCAACGCGCGCCGCGGGATCTTCCTTTAGTATTTCATCAAGTATAGCGTCTGAAATCTGATCACAGATTTTATCGGGATGACCTTCCGTAACCGATTCCGAGGTAAATAATCTTTTACTCATTTGTTTCATTTCCTTTCCAAGCTTCACGGAATATTGTATAAGATAGTTCAACTTATATTGTACCGTAAATGTCTTAAAAAGTCAATTAAAATCGGATAAAAAGGCTTTTTAAATTGTCAGTATACCCTCTTCGCTTTCTATAAGAAGGAATATTTCCTCTTCACGTCCGTTGTCCGCGTTTACATAAACTATGAAATTTTTATCGTTAAACGCGCCTTTAAACTCATAACAAAGAACCTCGCGCATGCTGTCCTTCGGAACAAGAGCAAGCTTTGTGCCCGAAACCTCAAGACCTGTCGATACCTTTGACTGCGCTTCTTCCATAGTAAGCTTAGGAGCCGAAAGCTCGCGTTCAGTATGATTCATAAGATATCCTTTTGCCTCCATACCGACAATATCTCCCGTGTCAAGAGCAACCCGCACTTTCACAAGGTCACTGTAGCAGGTCACATTGTCCTGTACATAGGCAAAATTAATTGTGGCAATACCGCCTGATTTTTCATAATAACTGCTCTGCATACTGTAGAAGCCGTTTTTCTGCAAAAATTCAGACGCCTTTTCTGTAGCGGCTTCAATGTCAAGACTTTCGCCGTTTGATGCTCTGCTGTCAAGATATGACAGAATAAAACCGCCTTTTTTTGTTACGCTTACAGAAATTTGTCTGTTGTCGCCATCGCTTATAAAGGTGTATGACTGTATTGCGGTATTTTCAGAAAGACTTTCAAAAACAAGATTGCCCGCGTCCGAGCCAAGAAATGTCTCCGCTTTTTTTAGAGCCTCCTCCTGCGAAATATCATCCGAATTTTTCAGCATAACAGATTCTCTGTTTTCTATATGCTCCGAAAACGGACCGTCATATATCAAGGATGGATATTCTTCAAAAGATTTTTCCACATTCTCCAAATCCTCTAAGATATTGTTACCCGCGGCGTCGGCTACAATGCCGCCTTTTGAGTTTCTTATATCGCTAATCCGCAATTCGCCGTTATAAAGTCTGTTTTCAATTTCAGACAATGTTTCGCTCAGATTTGACGCGTATTCGTTCATTGATGACAAATTGTCATATTCCTCCTGTGAAATATCCTCGCCGTTTATCATACTTTGTGACAGCACATAGGTATAGTCACCGACCTGTGAAAGAAATTTTGATGTGTTGTCAAGCTGTACCTGTGATGTGGGAAGCTGACCGAGACATGATTTTGCTTCCGCAGCCTGTCTGAAAATATCGCTTGACAACTTCGCAAGCTGTGCGGGACTTTTGGTGAGCTGCGCCTTACTTAAAAGCGTGTCAATGTCGTCTACATAGCCCACAAGCTCATGAAAGGCTCTGTTGTACTGGTTTTCGTTGGAAAGCTCAAGCGCGTTCGCGCTTTTTGAAGCTGTAAAGCCCCATATAAGGGCCGCAATCAGTCCCGCTATCAGAGCGGTGTACAGCCACACGTGTATACTTCTTGTTTTTTCCATTATTTATGTTCCTCCTAACTACAAAATCTGTGCTTGCCGATTTTAACAATGAGCGGACGCGACCATATCCATGAATTGGTGGCAGTGTCCGGGTTAAAATAATAAATAGCCCCATTTGAGGGATCCCAGCCGTTTAGCGCGTCGCTGCATGCTTTATATACGGTGGAATTCGGATCAATCGGAACATTTATCTGACCATCGCTAACAGCCGTAAAGGCTCCCGGCTGGTAAATAACGCCTGAAATTGTATTCGGAAACGATGAATGACGCACTCTGTTCAGTATAACAGCCGCAACCGCCACCTGTCCCTCGTACGGTTCGCCGCGCGCCTCGCCATTTACGGCTCTGGCAAGCAACTGCTTGTCATTTTCAGAGGCGTTGACAGCGTATGCGTCCCTTCGCGGAACAAAATAAACCGCTGCCGCGGCTATAATTGTAAGAGCAAGCGCGGCAGAAAGTATTTTTTTCATAAATACTCCTCCTTATTTAATTTTTTTTAGATTTCCACGGGAATATGAAAAATATGTATTGAAAATAAAAAAATGTTAATACTTAGAAAAGAGGAAAATAAATACATACAAGCGAGGGAATATTATGAATAAAATAATAGGAGCTATTGCGGTCGCGCTTTGTATAAGCGCCGCGGCCACTGCGTATTCGGACAATGTGCAGGAAAATTTACAGAAAAATCTGGTGAGACTTCACATAATAGCGGACAGCGATGATGATGACGATCAGGCAGTAAAGCTGAAAGTGCGCGACGCAATCTTACAGTCTGTCGGAGAACATATACAGGCCGGCAGTGATGAAGAATGCCGTGACGAAATTATAAATAATCTTGATAAAATAGAACAAATAGCCAACAGCGTACTTCAAGAAAACGGCTTTAATTACAAATCGCATGCCGAATACGGAAAATTTTCGTTTCCGCAGAAAACATACAAATCAATGACTTTGCCGTCAGGAGATTATTATGGCGTAAGAATTATGCTTGGAAGCGGAGAAGGACATAACTGGTGGTGTGTAATGTATCCGCCGCTGTGTTTTAACGAAGGCGAAGAGGTGTCTCTGAGCCGTGAAAGCGAGAAAATACTTCGTGAAAAGCTTGATGCGGATACCTACGACATCATTACTAAGAAAAATAATGAAGTAGTGGTGAAATTCAAAATCGTGGAGCTTGTGCAGGAAATCAAACAGAAGCTCAGTGACTGATATATTTATTTTCGGTATAATAAAACGGCGATTAAGAATGATACAAATCATTTTTAATCACCGTTTTTTTTCAAGTTAAAAATATGATATAAGTTTAACTATAGATTGACTTATTTCAATCTGTTTTCGTAATCTGTGATCATCTTCTTAACCATCTGACCGCCTATTGAACCGGCCTGCTTAGCTGTAAGGTCACCGTTGTAACCCTGCTTTAGGCTTACACCTACCTCGCTTGCTGCTTCCATCTTGAACTGCTCCATAGCTGCCTTTGCCTCAGGAACCTGAATCTTGTTTCTGCTCATTTCTTTTCCCTCCTTTAAAATCAAAGTCCTAAATCTATTTAAATTTTGTGTCGAATTATATCGACTACACTACTATTTTGTACACAGACAAAAATAATATTCAAAAATGTTATTAGTAATATTTAACTATTTAAAATATTGAAAAAAAAGTCGAATGGTGTTATACTGTAAACGTAGTTTATTTATTATGTAAATAATATTGGGGAAGGGATTTGAAATGATAAAAGAGATTATTAAAATGAAGCTGAAAAGCGCGTCCGAATATATGCGCGTATTCCTTAAATGGGCGCTTATATCTATAATAATAGGCGCTGTCGGCGGAGTTGTGGGCGCGCTGTTTCATCAGAGCGTATCTTATGCGAACACGATTTTTTCAAAATATGATATGTTAATACTTCTTATGCCTTTCGGCGGATTATTAATAATTGCTATGTATAAGAAGTGTAATATGCTTCAGAACAGAGGCACAGACAGCGTCATTGAGTCAATAAGAAACGGAAAGAGCGTGCCGTTCTCGCTTGCTCCTCTGATTTTTATAAGCACTGTAATCACGCATCTTCTCGGAGGAAGCGCGGGGCGGGAAGGAGCTGCTTTGCAGCTCGGCGGCAGTATAGGAAGCAATATCGGAAAGCTGTTCCGTATAGACAAAAAAGACATGTATATGGTAATTATGTGCGGCATGAGCGGGGTATTTTCCGCGCTTTTCGGCACGCCGATAACGGCGGCGTTTTTCGCGCTTGGTATTTCCAGCGTCGGCATAATGCTGTATTCCGGACTTGTACCTTGTCTTATGTCCTCGCTTACGGCGTATCTGATAACTATGCTTGCGAAAATTGAGCCGACGCATTTTGAGCTTATTTTCGTTCCTCCCGCCAATGTTCTGACAATTCTGCGCACTATTCTTATAGCTATATTATGCGCGGAGTTGAGTATAATCTTCTGTACAGTTATGCACTATACAGGCAGATATCTCAAAATTTGGTTTAAAAATCCTTATATTCGTATTTTTGTCGGAGGTTTGACCGTTATTGCCCTTACTTATATTACAGGCACGCGCGATTATAACGGTTCAGGAATGAATATTGTAGAAAACGCTCTGCTGGAGGGACAAGCTGACAACTGGGCGTGGGTTTTAAAAATTATTTTTACGGCTATAACGATAGGAGCGGGATTTAAGGGCGGAGAAATTGTCCCGACATTTTTTATCGGAGCGACTTTCGGCTGCGCTTTGGGCAGACTGATCGGTTTTCCCGCCGGCTTCGGCGCGGCGGTGGGAATGATTTCCATGTTTTGCGGGGTTTTGAATTGCCCTGTTGCCGCTCTGATACTCAGCATAGAGCTTTTCGGCTCGGAAGGTTTTATTCTTTTCGCTATAGCTTCCGGAGTAAGCTACATGCTGTCAGGTTATTACGGACTGTACAGCAGTCAGAAAATAGTTTATTCAAAGCTCAGAAACGAATATATAAACGCTGATACAAAATAAAGGAGATTATAGATATGATTTGGGGATATTCATTTTATGAGCTTATATGCCTGTTTTTCATCTATGCCTTTCTCGGCT
>CAJTPP010000087.1:7647-9343 GCA_910578235.1 uncultured Clostridia bacterium
TCTGCGGTCTTGAAGAGGGGCATTTTATAAACCGGGGTTTTCTCAACGGTCCTGTTTGTCCTATTTACGGCGTAGGAGGTGTGACAGTAATACTGTGCCTGACTCCGATAAGCGGGAATATACCGCTTTTATTCGTCGGCTCGGCAATACTTACCTCATTTCTGGAGCTTGTGACAGGATTTGCTCTTGATAAAATTTTTCACGCCCGCTGGTGGGATTATTCGGATATGCCGTTTAATATCGGCGGTTACATATGCCTGAAATTTTCTGTATACTGGGGACTTGTATGTATCGCTTTGATGAAAGGTATTCATCCTGTAATATTTGACTTAGTACATATAGTACCGAAATTTTTAGGCGTTATACTTATTATATTCCTTTCAGCAGTATTTATAACAGATTGTGTTATTACAGTAATGTCTATAAACAAACTGTCCGCCCGCATGCGCATATTGAATGAAATCGCGGAGAAAATTCACGCTGTATCGGACGAAATCGGCGAACACGTATATGACAGCGCGGCGGCTGTCGCGAACAAGGGCGAGGAACTGCGAAAACGAGAAAACGTAAAGGAATTAAAGGAAAAATATTCCAATACTCTGAAAGAGCGTCATTTGTTCCAGCACCGTATTGTAAAGGCCTTTCCCAATATGAAGTCAAGACGCTATGAGGAACATCTTGAAAAATTAAAAGAAAAGTTAAAAAAGAAATAAACAAAAAACTGTTTTACCCGTCTCAACACGGGCAAAACAGTTTTTTATATGGCTTAATTTTAGAAAAGGCCAAGTCCGCCGTATGATACGACAATAGCCGCAAAAACAATAGATACCATTGAAAGCAGCTTTATCAGTATATTAACAGAAGGTCCCGATGTATCCTTAAACGGATCGCCGACCGTATCGCCGACAACTGCCGCCTTATGATTATCGCTGCCCTTGCCGCCAAAATTACCTGCCTCGATATACTTCTTGGCATTATCCCAAGCGCCGCCCGAGTTAGCCATCATAATAGCGAGAGCAAAGCCTGAAATAAGCGCGCCCGCAAGCATACCTACAACGCCGTTGCAGCCAAGCACAATACCTACAATGATAGGAGCTATAATACCGAGAGCCGCGGGTAAAATCATTTCTTTAAGAGATGACTTTGTACAGATATCAACGCAGGTTTCATAATCAGCCTCCGCCTTACCGCCCATAAGTCCCTTGATTTCTCTGAACTGACGTCTCACCTCAACAACAATTTTCTGTGCCGCGCGGCCTACAGCCTGCATTGTCATAGCGCTGAACAGGAACGGAAGCATTGCTCCCACAAATAAACCGATAAGCACGGCGGGATTTGTAACTGACAGATTAAGCTCCATACCGAGTCCCCTAACCTTATCGGTATACGAAACAATAAGAGCGAGAGCCGTAAGAGCGGCCGACCCGATCGCAAAGCCCTTGCCTGTAGCGGCTGTTGTGTTGCCGAGCGAGTCAAGCGCGTCTGTTCTTTCACGAACCACTTCAGGAAGTCCTGACATTTCAGCGATACCGCCCGCATTGTCGGCAACGGGGCCGTAAGCGTCTGTCGCAAGAGTTATGCCGAGCGTTGAAAGCATACCTACGGCTGAAAGTCCGACGCCGTACAAACCGCTTGCGAAGCTCGCGTTTCCGCCGGCTGTAAAGAAGCTCACAATAATTGAAATACCTATAATAAT
>CAJTPP010000088.1 GCA_910578235.1 uncultured Clostridia bacterium
GGTCGTTCTGACCGCAGTCAAGAAATTCTCCCCTTTCCGGTGGGAAAAATTCATCAACCGGGAAATCTATACGGTCAAACAAATCACAAGGGTTATCGTCTGTTGCCGATAACCTGAATAGACCATATTTGCGGTATGCCTAATATTGCAAGTATATAAATTTTCTTTAGTTATGTATTTTGTTTATAATAATTCTTGTTTATAAGATTTTCAACTTCGTTTTCAGCAGTTTCAAAATTATTAAAACTCAGATTATTTTCATTGGCATAATTTATAACACCCCTCTTATAAGCATACGCATGTTTCATTACAAATGCTGTAATAATAATTCCCAAATATGAGGCTAAGAACGCATATAACATAATCTTCATACTCAACAAAGCCTTGTTTAACACAATATCATTAGTCATATCCGGATTATTTTTTATAAGAATATAAGTTACATAAATGGGCAGAATAAATGCTGCGATAAATAATAGAATTGACAAAATACCCAATAACAAACTTATGATTTTATATTTCTTTTCAAATATGCTGCTTGCTTTGCCCGTAAGTATAAAACCATTTGCAAACGGAATTATCATAAGCCACAACCACGCAGTACTTGCATTTTTAATATTAACTTTTCTATTCATTTTTATATCCTCCTACATTCATTCCTTTATTAATACAATTTACTCTGCATCCGATTTTCTGCAATTATTGCTTGCCGGAATCATACTATCAAAACTATCCCACACAAACGCTGAAATGTCTGTTACATCAGTATCATCAATCATTACCGAAATCTGTTTATTTTCTCCAATACTC
The DNA here is from genome assembly GCA_910578235.1 of uncultured Clostridia bacterium. GTDB lineage: Bacteria > Bacillota > Clostridia > UBA1381 > UBA1381 > Hominilimicola. The sequence goes on from CAJTPP010000088.1 coordinate 811, forward strand.
ATATTAATGTCAGATAAGATAACTTTTACCAACGCTCCATTGTTGTATGTCGCAACTAAGAGAGGGCCATCGCATTGATAATCTTTGGTTATATCAATAGTAACATTGTTTCCATTCTGTGTAACGCTGTTAATTCTGTACGCCAACGGTTCTGTTTTTAAATAATGGATATTCGCTTTTTCAATTACTGTATTACCGTTTGTATTTACGCTTCTCCATTTATAACGTGAACTGCCATAATATACATCTTTCAGACGATTACACTTTTCAAAATCTCCGGCAGAAATTGTTTCAATACTTTCAGGTAAGGAAATACTTTTCAAGCTGCTGCAATTATAAAACATATCTTTAGACAAAGAAGTTAATGCACATTCAATTTGCACATTCTGAAGTCCAGTGCAGTCATAAAATGCTTTTTCACCTATTGACGAAACATTTTTTCCGATAGTTACATTTCTTATATTTTTACATCCGCGAGCAAACGTCTTAACAACCTCTCCGGAGGTTATAGTTACGGCGGTAAGAGAATCAGGCAGTTCTATCCATGTATTATTGCCGGAGATATAAGTTGTGCCGCAAACCTCTTCTAAAGTCTTGATGCCGGGCATTGTTATAGAAGTAAGATTTGCTATTCCGCCAAAAGGCTGTTGTCCGATATTAGTAACACTGTCCGGTATTATAATACCGCTTACACCGTTACATCCGTAAAACGCGCTGTCGCCTATTGTCTCAACATTATTAGGAATTGTTATTTCCGTCATTCCGTTACAACCCGAAAATGCGTAGCTTCCGATTGTTCTTAGGCTATCAGGCAATTCCAAAGAGGTAATGGCTGTATTAGCAAATGCGCTTGATGAAATAGTTTCAGTGCCATTTGATATTGATACAGTTTTGAGATTTGAACACTCCGCAAATGCTTCTGCCGATATTTCTGTAACACCCTCCGGAATTGCTATATTTCGCAAATTTATACAGCTGTTAAAAGCATTGACTCCTATGCTTATTAAATTTTTAGGCAATTCTATTTTATTAAGCTTATCACATCTCGTAAAGGCATAATGCTCTATATCAAGCAAACTTTCAGGCAAGGACACGCTTTCTATATTTTTATAATCTTCAAATGCTGTGCGTGGAATATTAGTTATTCCTTCTTCAACAATAAGGTGCTTTACCTCTTGTTGAAAGGAATACCATGGATAGCCCGATACGCTGCTTTGAAAATTCATATGACCGTTTCCGCTTAAAGTAAGCGTTTTATCGTATTCGTCAAATTCCCAGCTTATGTTACCGCCATATGTACCACTGTTGTCTGCACCATATATAGTTACAACAGACATAAGCAGCAATAAAATTAATACTGTAATAAAATTAACCGTTCTTTTTAATTTCTTTTTCATTGTATTCTCCTTATTATCACATAATATACTTAGCGCTTATTTGTGGGACATTAAAGCTTGAATCTCCTATAGCACTTTTATAGGATTCAATACCCTCATAGACCCCATATACATCAATAATATCTCCCTCTAAAATACGGCTTTCATTTGCACTTTGTCTTGTATATGTTATTACTACGTCATCTGTCCAAAAATCATATTCTGATGATGTTATATTAATTCTAATAAGAACATTTAAACCGTTCTCACTAATTATCTGTGCCACCTTTCCTCTTACATGTATATGTTTATTTTTGTAAGTCTCCGGATTGCGGGCAAGCTCATCATATGTAGCGGAATAGCAAGAGCCTATATAACCCGTACGTTCTTTTGCTTCCCTATGCTCTTCCTCATCTGCGGATTCGTATTGTTCGTCAGCTTTATTTGTTGGTTCAACGATAACCGATACCGGCGTAGGCATCAGTTCTGCCGTCGGCTTAATAATTGGTGTAGGCGTAGGTTCTACTGTCGGCGTAGGTTCTATGGTTGGAGTTGGATTGACAGTCGGTTGTGTACCTGACGTTGTACTGCTATCGGAGAATAGCATAGTCGTAAAACTTATCATAAGAGATAAAATTCCTATAATAAATAATAACGCTTTTTTATATTTTATTAAACTTACAAGACCAAACAACATTAACGGAAGCGAGAGAAATAAAAAAAATGGACTAATATCTTCTACAATAACAGACATTAAAATTGCTAATGCATAATATATGATGGCAATGGCCATTTTCCAGCCTTTACCGCTTCTGAATCCCGGAATACCTTTAAAGATTTTCATCATTTCAATAAACTCCTTTTAATTAATTTTCTTTATTTTACCATATCTCGACATAAAAAGTCAAGATAATAGATAATGTTTTTAGTTATCTTTAATCATATGTATTTTTGTTCTGCTGTCCGATATAATAAATTTATGGAGGATAGTATATATGGAAAAGCAGCAGTTAATAGAAATAGGTAATCGTTTACGTCAAAAGAGAAAAGAACTGAAATTAACGCGTGAAGAATTTGCGGAGCTTGCGGATTTAAGCGTTGGTTTTTACGGACAGCTTGAGGTCGGCACATCTCAAATGTCCATAGACACTCTTATTAAAATATCAAAATCAATGCATGTTTCTATGGAATACATTATTTTCGGCGAAGAATTGCCTAAAAATGATGCAAGTGCAGTAATTAACTTACTCAATCACTGCACTCCCACCGAATTGAAACTCGCAGAAAAAGTTTTAAAGCTGTTCCTTATGAAATCATAGCTTTGTCAAATGAATTCCTAATTTCATTCCATATACAAAGCTGTGCTTTGAAACGATATGCTCTATCATTTTATGTATATCTGTATATTCCTCTAAAAGCTTGATATTACAGCTTTCTTCCAATTCTTTTTCAAGAGTTTCCGATTTATGCAATAATTCTGTTAATTCCGAATTTTCTATATCCAATTCATCATATATTTCTCTCATTGGATTCAATTCTCCCATATATAGTTTTTCAATCATCTTATCCACTCATATCACCTCATAATTTTATTTTACCCTTCTATAAAATGTACTTCTGCTCATACCCAAGTCCTTCATAGCTTTGGCGGCGGTAATCTCGCCCTTGCGCCAGCGTGCGATAACTTTATCAAAATCAGCATATTCCTTCGCTCTGCGCCCCGTATATTTACCCATGTCCTTTGCCGCGGCGATACCTTCGCGCTGTCTTTGAAGTATATACTCACGTTCAAGCTCCGCAACCGCTCCGAATATCGTAAGCATAAATTTACCCGTAGGCGTAGTTGTATCAATCGCTTCTTTTTTACTCACAAATTCTACACCCTTGTCGGTCAGCATTTCAACAAGTTCAAGCAAATCCTTTGTATTTCGTGCAAATCTCGAAATTTCAGATACGATAACAGTATCGCCGCACCTCACATATTCAAGCATTGCTTTAAGCTGTGGGCGGTTGGTATTTTTACCGCTTATCTTGTCAATGTAAATTTCATCAACTCCAAGCTCTTTCATAAGTATTTCCTGTCGTATGGTATTTTGCTCGGCAGTTGATACCCGTATATAACCTATTTTCATAAAATTATCTCCAATCTGTGTTTCAATAGAGTGTACCCTAATGGGATATAAAAAAAGTGTGCCGTTTAGGTCGGTTTACGAATTTTGGAATGTTCCAAATCCGTAAGCCACCCAAACGGCACACTTGCCTAATTTACTTGCAACAATATAGCATTTCCTCAATCTCCTCCGGCGTAAAGCCCTCTGCAAGCAGTTCGTCAATCTCCTCCGCAGTATAGCCTTGATACGCGGCGGCGGATTTTAGTTCACTTATGTATGAATAATCATCCGCTATTCCGTAGTCCCACCAATTACAGCGACCGTAATAACTGTAATCAATAAAATCAAATTTGTCGTATACAAGCGTTCCGTCGGGAAGTATATTCAAAATATCTCCATCGGTTATTTTTATGCTCTCATACGCTCCGTCTTTTAATTCTTGGAATAAATCCGTTTCAATCAACGCTTTCCACAATATTTCCTCCGTACTTGCATATACATATAGTCCCAAGTCGGGGAAGTGTAGAATTGACAGCGGACTGTCGCCCTTAACAAGCCATATAGAATTATTACTGTCAAGAATGGAAAAGCTGAAGCTGCCCTCAACAGCTTCAGCCATAAATTTTATACTTTCCACATTTAGTTTTTTCTCGTGTTCTATTAACTGTACCGCAATATAGCTGTCAGTTTCAATCTTGCTTTTCGGCAGACGGTACTGTATTCGTAAATCCTTATCGTTCATCAGTACACCGTTATGAGCAAGCGCAAAATGTGTATTTTTACATTTGCCCGAAAACGGATGGTTGTTGTAATTTTTCTTTTCCGAGCCTTGCGTGCTGTGCCTTGTATGACCGATTACAGCGGATATGCTGTCGGAATGTTTAAAATTGAGCCTGTACGCTGATTTTGACTCTTTTAATATACTTAGCTGTCCTTTGTAGTTAAAGGCTATTCCTGTCGCGTCTGTGCCTCTCACAGCCGCTTCTTCCGCAAGTGCGTTTGTGATTATCGATAAGTTCTTGATTGCATTATTGCCGTAATGTAAAAATCCGTAAAGTCCGCACATTTTTATATTTCCTCCGTTTCCGTATGTATCTCATTGACATATAGCCGTTTTGATTTCAGATAGTCTATAAGCTCGGGTTTGTCCGAGCCAATCTGCAATACAAAATCAGACCAAGACATCTTCTCAAATGATTTATCGTCAAGCATAATTGCGAGGCGGCAAATCATATCGACAAGCTGTAAGGTTGCAATAAATGTCTTATACTTCAATGTGCCTCTGAACAGACGAAATTCTATCGTATGATAGTTTTCGAGATTAACAGCCACATATCGTCCAAGACCTTTACTTTTCGCCTTTTTATAGGTATCTTGTACTTCTGCGGATATTGTGGCATAACGAGCCGCCCAATGGTTCAAATTTTGTTCTGTGCGGCGAGAAAACTTGACGATTTCCCACCAATGCTTTTCAACAAAGTGTACTATCCGTGCAATTACAATTTCCTGTTCCTCGACTGTTGAGCCAAAAGCAGAGCGGCTGACATGGATATGCAGTCCGCAGGTACTTGTATTATGAGAACGATAACCCATTTGTACTGCGCGGTTCAAGATTTCAAGCCAGTCTATACCGCTGATATGATAGTATAGTGATGCCGGATGCGATACCATTTCAAAACCATCATCAAGTGAGCCGTCATGCTTGCAATACAGATGCTCACTGTTTGAGTTTGCTATTTCAAGAAGTTTTTCAGCATTTGAGGCAATTTCACCGCCTCGATCAATCTCCAACTCCACTCCGTAAAACAAATCGCCCGAACCGTAAAATATCGGTTCGGGCTTATAGTCGTATGTTTTTATCGCTCCACTGTCTAACTTGTCATAGCAGTCATCACAATACGGATAATCACCGTCATAATGTGCATCATCTCGGGAAATTATACAGCCGCAGTCCTCGCAGCGTGTATACGAATAATCATAACATCTCATACACACGCTTGTATAGCTATCACGTTCTGTATTCTCAACCCATACACGTTCATTACAGCAATCACATATTGTTGTCTGTTCGTCAAAACAAAGCTCACACATTATTTCTCCGTCAAATTCCCGTCTTGTTTCCTCCGTAAGTATCTCTCCGCAATGAGAGCAGATTAGTTGTTTTTCTTTCATTTTGAAAGCCTCCTTTTTAATTTAGTCAAGTAAATGATGTATCTGTGTTTTCGGTAACTTTACGTCTTTAAGTTATACATCATCTAATTGATAGAATCGAAAGGAGGCTTTTCTATGATTAGGACAATTCTTAAAGGTTTAAAGAAAGTATTTCAATTTTTATGGTAGGGAGGAGCTTGAAATGAAAAAAATTTTATTACTATCGCTTTTGCCGATTACCGCACTTATGTATTTAATCGGCAGAAAAGAATAAGTTGAGGGGGCTTTAGTGTCCCCTCAACTTATTCATCATATTTATAGCTCTCGCTTGCAAATTCAATAAGATTTTCTTTTTTTATACGCCATTTGTTTCCTATCTTTTTGCCCGTTAATTCTCCGCTGTGCAGTAAATTAAGCAATGTATTTCTGCCGATAAATAAATATTCCCGAGCCTCTTCAAAGGTCATAACTGCCGGAAGCTCATTATCTTCGTAAAACATAACATCACACTCCTGTTTTTATTATATAAGTGTTACCTAAAAATAAACTATAGTGAACCGAGATAAACACTATGATTTATTATTGAAAAAACTAAATTAGAGTGATATAATTTTGATAATTAAAATAATATAAAAGGTGGGGAATGGATATGCTTTCAGAATATAAGGTTATATTTGAAATAATGAAAACCTTGCGTCAGTGGATAAAGAGTGGAATGGTTATTAAATCAACAGTAGCTTTATTTCATTGTAAATTTGACGGTAAATATATAACACGTAACAAATCAGACTTATTATTTGAATACATAATTGAGAATTTAAAAAAATATCAAGAAAAATTATATGACAATCAATGCAATGACATAAATTACATAGAAAACCAAATAAAATTTCTTGTCAAATTTATAGATAATATAAGGTACGGCAATGCATCTAAATATCAAATTAATAGTTTTTTTGATGTTTTTAAAAACATATTTGTATCATCACATGAATCAGGCAAATATAAAACAATTAAATTAGTGCCAATGGATGATAACGATTGGGGTATATCGGCATCTGGACTGTTTTCCATTCTATATAATTTCTATTACTCTAATATTGAAGTGATTTCCTGTGAAGAATATACGAAAAATAGGATAAAATATTTCTTGCGTTTTAACATACATAATCCTTATATTGCGACTCGACTTGATAATGAATTTTTTGCGCCTATGGAAAATGAAAAATTGAGATTTGGTAATATATCTAAGCTTATTTCGTCTATCTTGAAAAAAATAATGGAATTACAAAACAACAATTTCCCTGATGTTACCTATATTATAACACTATGCAATAAAGCCGGTATTAATTTTGAAAGTTGTCTTACACGCCAAATCTTGGTAAATGTTTGTGAAATGATGAGTGATACTATACAGGATACTACAAAGAAATTAAATGATAGAGATAATTTGCATATGTTCTACGATTTGTATATTAATGAAGATACACCAACTGATTCACAAAAAATGTATTATGAAAACAAGACAAAATTAAGAAAATATTGTTCTTTTAAAGAAAAAATGCAGCTATATGGTAAAAATATTGATATTAAAAATGTTACTGACTTTTCATACCCATTTTATAAATTTGGAATGGAAAACAGAAAGCTTTTCTTAAAAACAGAGAGCAAACTGTTTAATAGTAAATTTCGTGAGATATGCTCTTGCTGTAATATGGAATCTTCAGGAGCAGTATTATATTTTCTGGAAGAAATATTTTGCTTTCACTCAATATATATCCTTGCTCGGGAATCAAATAGAAAAACAAGAATAAAAAATCTGGAAACTTTGAAGCAAATAAAGGAAGATATATCTCCTATTATGCCTATTATGCTTATTTATATGTCTATTGTAATCGAAAACTTCAGACCTGCCGAGAAATGGATGACCTCAGATGAATGGAATCAAAAAATTAATAGTATATGTAAAAATATTATGACATTAGAGGAAAAATGTACAATGGCAACTGTTATTCAGCTACTATACATAAGTAGTTCGTCAGCGATTAATAAAAAATTGCTCGGAGAAAGGTTATCCAAAGAATCTCCGCTGGATAGAGAATTATATAATCTTTTTAAATTATGTGATGTTCCATATACAAAACCCCAAATACTGAATTTAGATTTTTATAGAACTTTAAAAAAAATTATCAATACTAATAAAGAAGAATCTAATAACATTATCACTCAAATAG
>CAJTPP010000089.1 GCA_910578235.1 uncultured Clostridia bacterium
TCTCTGTGCGCATAAAAATCGGGAAAATATTTATGTCCTCCGATATGGTCCCAATGAATATGCGTAGCAACAGCCGTAATTGGCTTATCTGTGAGCTTTTTGACTTCATCAAATATATTGCATATTCCAAGCCCTGTATCTATTAACAAGCTGTGTTCCGTGCCGTTTAACAAATAGCAATGAGTTTCTTCCCAATGACGATATTCGCTGATAATGTATGTATCGCTGTCAATCTTCTCTATCGTAAACCAATTATTCATTTCAAAATTCCTCCTGTCAAAGATTTGCATCTCTTTACTGTCAGTATATCATACCATCAATCAAATAACAACACCCATTTTATTACCTCATATAATCCCATCAGAACTGCAAGAAAAATAACATTTACTACCGTAAAATACAACAGATATTTTCCTCTCAGAGACTTATTTTCACGTCCGATAAACTTAAACGAAATCAAACTAGCCATAGACGCTATAAGCGTGCCCAAGCCACCCAAATTCACTCCGACAATCAGAGGCTTCAAATTATTCGTAAATCCCGAAAGCAGCAATGCTGCCGGAACATTACTGATTAGCTGGCTCGATAAAATCCCCGTCATACACTCACGCCCATCAATCACACTTTTTATGTAATTATTAAATACAGGTATTCTGCCCATATTACCTATAAAAATGAAAAACGCTATAAAGGTTATCAGCAACGTATAATCCACTTTTGCAAAAACCTTATGGTCTGTAATCGCAGTTAATACTATTACAACCGCAAGCGTTATTCTGTAATCAATCAGCCGCGCCACTGTCAGCAGGCACAGCGTAAACATCGCTGTATAAACCGCTGTCTTTCCTTTTCCGCAAATGCGTTCTTTTTCAGAGAATTTTATATTTATATTACTTTCGCCTTTTCTGAGTATTGGGCAAACTGTCAGCAAAACAAACGAAACTACTGTATACGGCAGCATAATCATCACAAATTCGCCAATGCCAAGCCCTGAAATCCCATGCAAATACAAATTTTGAGGATTGCCAATAGGCGTAAGCATACTGCCAAGATTAGCCGCAACAGTCTGCATTACAACAATAAAAATTATATTTTCCCGTTTAACATCACTGCCAAGAATATCCAAAACCGTAAATGTAAATGGCACAAACGCAATAAGCGCTACATCGTTAGTTATAAACATACTGAAGAAAAAGCAGAGCATAACCAATATAAACGTTAAGCCTTTAACGCTATGTATGCGTTTAAGCAGATTTTCAGCCAAAAGGTTAAACACTACTGTTTTTTGAAGTCCTGCAACTACCGCCATCAGACAAAACAGCAGCGCTATCGTTCTGAAATCTATATAGCCTATATATTGCGCGTCAGGCGTTACAAAAAAAGATGACACAATCGCAAGCGCTGCCGAAATACTAAGCACTGTTTCATTTTTTATAAAGTATATTATATGTCGCATGAAACCTCCTATTTTAATTTATTCAACAGCCAATCAATCGCATTTATCCGCTTTATTCCGTCATAGTCAGCGACAGGGTCATTATCAAGTGTCAAAATATATTTGGGATAATTATCATTTATCTTTTTCAAAGATGCTAATTCTCTTTCCAGTGTTTTCTCGTCGCGTACACTTGCCGAAACTTGAAAATATATTATTCCCTCTGAATTCATTGCAACAAAATCCACTTCTGCATCACCCGACTGACCAACGTAAACATCATAACCGCGCCGTATCAATTCAAGATAAACAACATTTTCCAATATGTGTCCGACATCCGTACTGCGTTTGCCCAAAAGCATATACCTTAAACCAATATCAACAACATAATATTTTTCAAGCGTTTTCAAATACTGCTTGCCTTTAATATTATACCGCTTTGCCTGATAAATCATCATACTGTCAAGCAGAGCCTTCAAATATTTTTCAACAGTTTTAGGGTCAATCTTTCTGCCCGCCGATGTCATAGTCTTTGCAATTTTTGTTGTCGACAACTGACTTCCTATATTGTCAAATATAAATCGTGTTACGCTTTCAAGCATCATTACATCAGATATACTGTACCTCGCAACAATGTCCTTTAAAAGAACCGTATTGTATATTCCCGAAAGATAGTCGTGTATTTCTTTTTCATTGCTATTATAATTCAGCACATACGGAAAAGAGCTGTTCTCTATATACAGCTTGTATTTTTCGCTGACAGGAATGTTGTCAGTATTTCCTATACAGTATTCAGAAAACGACAACGGCAGCATTCTGAGTTCTATATACCGCCCTGAAAGAAATGTTGCTAATTCTCCTGACATAAAGTACGCATTTGAACCCGTTATATACAAGTCAACATTTTTCTTTATAAACAAACTGTCTGCTGCTTTTTCAAAGTTCTGCACGTGCTGTATTTCATCTAAAAAAATGTAGTTCATTTTATCGGGCAGCAATTTTTCTTTTATATATTTATACAGCTTGTGATAATCCTGTAATTCTTCATAGTCCATATCCTCAAAATTAATGGATATAATCTGATTTTGTTTGATTCCGTTATTTAAAAGATACTCTTTATATATTTCAAACAATGTGGACTTTCCGCATCTACGTATGCCGGATATAACCTTTATTATTTGCTTGTCCTTTGATTGTATAAGAAAATTCAGATAATCATTTCTCGGTATCATAAAATCACCTCACTTACATATTATAATACTAAAACATATCGCTGTCAATATTTTTACGTATTTTATTCCTTAAACTTCACTTATTGCATATTCTGTTAAATCATTTGTCGGCGGTAAGCATTTATTATCCTTACACACATAATATGTTGTTCTGCCGTTTACAATGGGATAGTTTTCGTTTCCTCCCTCAATAACTCTCACTACCGCATTTATAGGAAAATGCATATGCTCACCAACGAGTGAGCATACGATATGCGATGGAGGATTGATATTCATCAATAATGCGTACATATAGAAACAATATCCCGATGAATAGTCCTCTGCTGCACCTGCCATAAATTCAAGCTGTTTTTCTTTTATATCGTAAAATTCTCCGTCCGTAAGCTGTGACAGCATAACAAAATTATATGCCATAACGGAATTTCCACTCGGAATTGCTCCATCATACGTTTCTTTAGGCTTCATTATAAGCTGTTCGTTTTCACTGCCATACAGATAAAATCCACCGTTTCTGTTGTCATAAAAATCATTTACCGCCTTATGACAAAGCTCAACGGCTCTGTCGAGATATTTATGTTTAAAAGTCGCCTCATACAGACAAATAAGAGCATAAATATAAAATGCGTAATCATCAATAAATCCGCTGCTGCCGCGTCTTCCATCACGATAGCTTACATAAAGCGTATCGCCTTCAGCAAGCTTTTCTTCTATGAAACCGCACGCTTTCTCCGCAACCCCAAGATATTTACTGTCCCCAATAATTCTGTATAACCTTGCAAAAGCAGCAATCATCAGTCCGTTCCACGAGGTTAGTATTTTATCGTCAAGATGCAGCTTTGTTCTTGACTTTCTGTACTCATACACCTTTGGCAAATACTCTGACATTCTATCATTAATTTCAGTATTTTCGAGCAGATTGGTGATATTTTTACCCTCAAAATTTCCGCGTTTTGTTATCCCGTAATAGTCATTGAATTTTTCTCCTGCTTCCTTTCCTAACAGTTCAGGTATTTCATCATAATTAAAGGTATAATACTTGCCCTCCTCACCCTCACTGTCGGCGTCCTGTGCCGAATAAAACCCACCGTGAACGTCTGTCATTTCACGCATAATATACCCTGCTGTCCTTTCGGCGATTTCTCTGTACATCTCATTATTCGTTACGGCATAAGCATTGATATAACTTATTATTAAAAGCGCGTTGTCATAAAGCATTTTTTCAAAATGCGGCGCAAGATAGTATTTGTCTGTGGAATAACGTGAAAAGCCTCCGCCTATATGGTCAAAAATACCGCCTTTATACATCTGTGTAAGCGTATATTCCACCATATCAAGAGCTTGCTTTTTATCAGTCACTCGGTAATACTCCATAAGAAACATCAGATTATGCGGCATCGGGAATTTAGGCGCATTTCCAAAACCTCCGTATTTTTTATCAAATGAGCGTTCAAGCTGACTGTACGCCTCGTCTATGATAGTGCGTGTTGCCTGACCTTTTACGAAGTTTTCCCCGCTTATAGCTTTCTCAATTTCATTGCCTGATAAAACTAACTTCTCTCTCTCAGTCTGCCATAGCTTGTGAATCTGTTTTAATAATGATTGAAAGGTTGGTTTCGGAAAATATGTTCCTGCAAAAAACGGTTTTTGTTCAGGCGTAAGAAACAGCGACATAGGCCATCCTCCGCCGCCTGTCATCGCCTGACACACACTCATATAGATACTGTCAATATCAGGCCGTTCTTCTCTGTCCACCTTCACCGATACAAAATATTTATTTAAAAGCTCCGCCGTTTCAGCGTCCTCAAAGCTCTCATGCGCCATAACGTGGCACCAGTGACATGTACTGTAACCAATGCTTAAAAATATAGGCTTATTTTCATTTTTGGCTTTTTCAAACGCTTCCTTTCCCCACGGATACCAATTTACAGGATTATCCTTATGCTGCAGTAAATACGGACTGCTTTCGTTTTCTAAATTGTTTGACATATTTATTTCCTCCATAATATCATTAGTATTTACAGTAACGATTATATTATTAAAAGAGCTTGTCCCACGGTGGGACAAGCTCTTTGTTCATACAAAAGCGGTTTACTGCTATTCTTCTGTAATTTTACCTAAATTTCAGCGCCCCTCCCCTGCGTCGATGGCGGTGCAGAAACGGCTTAAAATCGACACTTTTGGCACTTTAAAGCATTACTCATATGCGCCATGACCTGCGTCAAGAATAATTTTTAAGTCATTATCTGCAATAGTCTGACTGCTTTCATATTTTTTTATACCGAAAAATGCTATTATTACTGCAAGAACAATTAAAATTGCTGCAGCGATATGTTTTTTCATCACTATCATTTTTCACCCTCCCGCAAATAATATATAATATATTGTTATGACAACACACACATAAAAATAACGCTTGATTAAGCGTTATTTTTATTCACCCAACTTTTCTCTTTACATAATATCAACATTTTCTTTAACACAAAGGCGGACAGTATACTGTCCGCCTTAATCATTATCCTTTTACTCCTGATGATGTCGCATTTTCTATGAAAAATCTCTGACAGAACAGGAACACGAAGATTATAGGTAAAAGTACAAGTGTTGCGGCTGCCATTTGCGAACCGTAATCCTGCACCTGACCTGCCGAAAACAATTTTATACCTACCGAAAGCATTTGCTTGTTTATATCCGATATATACAGATACGGACTCATATAATCATTCCATGTCCATACAAACGAAAACAGTACCATTGTAGCAATCGACGGTTTTGCCAGAGGCGTGATAATCCGCCAGTAAATTGTAAAATGATTACAACCGTCTATTTTTGCCGCCTCGCTAATTGATTCCGGAACACTTATAAACGCCTGTCTGAGCAGAAATACAAAGTATACATCCACACAGCTTGGAATTATGATTGCCCACATAGAATTTAAAAGTTTTAAATTTTTAAATATCATATATCTCGGAAGTATCATAATATCCGCCGGTATCATCATCGCCGCCAGCAAAACAAGAAATATTGCGTCACGTCCCTTAAAGCGTACTTTTGAAAATCCGTATGCCGTAAAGGTTATAAGAAACAGCTTAATAATTATTGTAATACCCGTCATCATTACCGTATTTACATACCATTTAGGAAAATTATAATAATCACTATGGAAAAGTCCTTTTATATTCTCAAATGTTACAGGATTTGGAATTATCTGAAACGGCTTTTGCAGCACGTCTCCGCTTACCTTAAACGATGAGGATAACATGAATATGAAAGGATATATACAAAGCAAACCTATAAGTAACATCACTATTGTCAGTATCCAGCTTAGAACTTTATTCTTTTTATACATGCATCTCACCTCTTTAATAATTTACCCATTTTTTCTGTCCGCGCCATTGAATAAGTGTAATAATCATTACTATAAGAAATACTATCATCGCCTGTGCGCTTGCAAACCCTGTATTGTTTTGTACAAACGCCGTACGTACTATACTTAATGCCATTACTGTTGTTGACTGTCCCGGACCCCCTTCTGTAAGCGACTGAATAACCGTAAAGTTTTGAAGCGATGTTATTATAGAGCTTATAATAAGGAAGAAGGTTGTAGGTGATATCATAGGTATTACTACATTCTTTATTCTCTGCCATTTATTCGCGCCGTCTATCTGCGCGGCCTCGTCCAGTTCAGCAGGAACATTCTGCAGCGCACCCAGATATGTAATCATATTAAGTCCGACGCCCTTCCATACGGCAATCAGCGCTACAGCAGGCAATGCCAGCTTATCTGAAAGCAGCGGCAGCGGCGGATTTTCAACGCCTAAAAATTGCAGTATCTGATAAAACGGACCGCTTGGGCCAAGAATTATTTTGAAAATAACCGCAACGGCAACCATATTTGATACATATGGCAGAAACACCATTCCCCGTATAGCGCCTTTACAGTGTATGCCCTTGTTTACAATCATGGCAAGAGCAAAACCCAATACCATGATTACGGGAACATACACAATTGAATACAGAAATGTTCTGCCCAGAGCCGCCATTACTTCGGGGCTCTGGAACATCTTAATATAATTAGCTAATCCGACCAGTTTCAGATTATCAAGTTTCGAAATATATGTCAGATTTGTAAACGAAAACAATATTGAACATATAAATGGTATACCTGTGAAAACAATAAACAGCAGCAAATACGGGGTAATGAAAGCATATCCTGTGATATTTTCTTTAAAATGCATTCTATTACGTGGCTTTGCCATCTTATTCACCCTCCTATTACTGATTATCTTCTTTTATTGCCGCGTCTGAACGTTTCTTAACGGCTTCAGCTGCCGTATCAATATCTTTTGAACCTGAACCGTACAGCTGTGCTTCTTCTATAACTATCTGACTAATTGTAGCGTCAGCAGGGCCTATAATCTTTTCTGAAAGTACCTTTCTGTCTGCGTCAAACCATGCGCTTCTGAAATCCTCTGTTGTTATACCGTCATTTGCGAATGTCGGAACAAGTTTATCTGCAATATAGCTTGTGATCTCCTCGTCAGTAAGATCCACTCTTGCAGGAATACGTCCGTATCCAAGTGTATATTGTTCTTCAGCCATACACTTAATAGCCGCGAAAGCCGCCTCTTTATTCTTGCTTGTTGTAGGTACCGCATAGCATCCTGTTACAGCAAGCGTAGAAGGTTCCTGTCCCTCCGGATATGGCATTGGAAGAATTCCGCACTGCCAATCTCTGGGATACTTTTCTGTGTTAGGAAGCATTGACGCAACCCATCCGCCGCATACGAACATTGCCATCTTATCTGAAGCGACAAATGTATTCCACGGATATGTGCCTGCCGCATATGTTACACTGTCCGGCTGAATTTTTTCATCATTGCCCAGTCCGTAGAACCACTTTAAGCTATCCTTAAATTTTTGATCTGTAAAGTTTGATTCTGTCTGATCAGCATTATACGGCTCCCAGCCATTCTGCAAAGCGTACATATAATTATAATTATCATAGTCGAGCATGAACGAACCGAATACACCCTTTCCCGAATCAGTCAGTTTTTTAGCGGTTTCAACATACTTTTCCCATGTCCAGCCCTCTGCTGACGGATATTCAACATTTGCTTCATCAAAAAGCTTTTTGTTATAGAATGTCAGCCAGATATCCTTGTAAGCGGGCAATCCGTATACATGACCATCGCTGTAATTTACAAGACTGTCACCGAAAACACTTTCCATATCATATTTTGTATTTTCAGCAAGTTCGTCAAGAGACGTAAGAACGCCGGCGTTATAATATGTCTTGAGCTTAGCGTCTGTTCCGTACAGAATATCAAGCTCATCTCCGGCCATAAGGCTTACAAGAGCTTTATCAACCTCTCCCGCATTTGTATTTGGCACAATTGTAAATTCAATATTGATACCTGTTTTTTCTTTTACCAGATTTACAAGATCTACTACCTCTCCGCCCTGAGTTGCCGACTCTGAAACTGCATAATGCAAAGTCACGCCTTCATAGGGCTTATCGCTGTTTGTACTTGTCTGCGTCGGTTCAACCGCTCCG
>CAJTPP010000090.1 GCA_910578235.1 uncultured Clostridia bacterium
CGCCTACTGCTCCGTCCATACCCGAGCCATTTGGCTGAGTATTATTATACCACATCTTATATTACGCTTCAATTACAATATTCTATCATTTAGTCAACGCCTGCCATTCTCAATACAAAGGACACCCCGTAAGAGGTGTCCTTTGCTCTGCATTATACGCTTGACAAAAGCAATATAATGTGATATAGTTTAGATATAAAGGAACGGCGATAAGTTGTTCCGCATAATTTTATGGTTTTTTGTAGAAGTTTATTCTACCCAACCGCTCATTACTGCGAATAATGGGCGGTTATTTTTTTATCCCTATAACAAGCAAAAGAACAATAATTAAAATTAAAGTCTGTTCGCTCATGATTCTACTCCTTTCGGAATAGCGGAACAACCGCCCAGCTGTCCCTTATATCACGGTCAATGACCGATTATCATTATATCACATTCTATTTTTCATTACAATTACAATATTATTTCACTTAGATTATTTTCCCTTATTTCAACAACGGCTCTATTCTTGCTGATAATAAATCTGTTATTTTACCATAAACATTCCGTTTTGATTTCTTTTTAAACCGATTGCACAACATTATTTCTATATTTGACAATGTATGACAATGGCTAACTCTATCACTTATTATCTTAACAAATTTATCATCAAGTAAGACAGTATCTTTAATTTTTCTGAATGTTATATGTAATTTTTTCAAAACACACACCGGAGCAAGAAATTCCAGAGCAAAAGCATTAGCTTCATCTTCTTGTCCCCTGTCAATCAATCCCCATGGCGTATATGCCATTATAACGCTGTCAGACATATGCCCCATTGCTATATGTCCCAATTCATGAGCAAGCAAAAGTCTTTCGTTATCCGCAGACACGCCTATTTTGATAAACACTATTTTTTCTTTCTCGCTCTTATATGTAAATGCTTCTGTTCTTCCTACAAGCGGTAATACTCCGAGTTTTTTAAGAATTTCAACATGCGCGTCACAATCTGTACTGTATTTTATAATATTATATCCATAGTTGCATAAAGCTTGTTTGACATGCTCCGTTGTAATCGGAAACTCATTTATATTATTTTCAAGCAGTGTCCGGACAGCATAATATCTTTCCTGCATCACGATACCCTCCTTACGCTGTTTTCTTCTGCTCGATTATCGGCAGTATTCCATCATCTTTCAACAACTCATATATAAACAGTCTGCCCTTTTGCGTCCACTTCGTTTCCATACGCGTGTCAGGTGTGCCGTCCTTATGGGTTATGTGAATTGTGCGTGAGTGGGTATAACCCTTGTCGTGATATTTACTGTACAAAAGCCACTGTCCGCTCTGCTTGTACTGTACCTTGTATTTGTGCAATAGCTGGTTCATTTCCTTACCGCTCATACCGTAATCTTTGGCAATCTGCGTTATCGTGACAAGTCCGCCGTTATTCAGAATAATGTCAACATAGTTTGCTTTCGGCTGTAATTCGCCTATAAGCTGTTCCTGTACCTTTATGGTAGTATTTAACTGCTGATTTTTCTCTCTTTCCGCTTTCAGTGCGGTAAACGCCTGTATTGCAAGGTCGGGATTATTCAGCAGTTCATCAGTAGCATACATGCCTGTTTTGCGGATTGAGGGAAGAATATCATCAAACACCCAGCGTTCAAACTTTTCCGCTTCTGGTAGCTTACTGTGTGTGATAAGGCGATATATGTCACCCTCAGGAATAAAAGCCATTGTCTGCAATCTTCCCAAACTGTCGTTGCCCTGTTTTAGGGTAACGCACTTACAATGTGTTGATATAGCATTATTAGGCTTTGCATATCCCAATGCTTTTGCCACTTCACTACCACACGCCCATATTTTGCCGTTTTCCTCAATTAACTGCATTTCTCCAAAATCATTGTTTTTAAAAATTTGTAAATTCTCCATTAAAAAAATCTCCTATCAAAATTATTATTTGACAGAAATCTCTATCTATGTTAGAATAGATTTAGATAGAGATTTCTATCGGGGCAATAACACATTCCGTACTTGTTCAGGGTGACGGTTTGTGTTATTTTTTTTCATCGGATAACGGAATTTCCTTGCCACACAACATTTGAATTTCTGCTGCAATTTCTCCTAAATTCTCAAACACATTAAAATACTTGTGCGATAATGTGTATCCAGTTTCCCAGCAAGCCTTACTTATAGCATCACTTATATGTTCCTGCATTATTTTCAATTTTCTATTATCTGGTACTGCACGAATTTTTTTTCTAAGTTTATTTATTTCCTCCATTTCATCTTGTGAAACCATGTGATTCAAATAACTATAAATCAAATCATCTAAAATTTCATTCACATGTTTTCCTTTTTGTAATGCTACCTGTTTTAAACCCATAAGCAATTCCGAATCTAATGTTGTTCTAAATGCAACTTTCAAGCTCTCACCTCTCTTCTTTATGTTCATACTATCATATCTATGAACATATGTCAAGAGGTTTTTGAAAATTTTTCTATGAAAAAGACACTTCCGAAGAAGTGCCTTTGCTCTTATGTTAACAATCGACTCACGTATTCATTTCTTTGACTATATGGCATTGCTAGTATACCATATTGTTCAAATGCTGCTGTGTCATCATTTTTCAATCTATTGTCATCATTTATAATAACCCATAAATCACTTTCTGTCTGTCTAAAACCTTTTGCATCAATCCAATTAAAAATGGTTAAATTTCTTGACGATTCATTTATATTATTAATAGTTTTACAAAAAATTTCATTCCTATTTTTAGTTCGTTGTATAAAAAAATCATATGTGTGCGCCGTGCCTGTTTTTCCTACTAAAGACAAATCTCTTGAATACATAATATTATTTGTATCAAAATAAGTCGCAACATCTTCCGCAAAGAAGTCTTTTACATTATCATGACCTAAAACAAACATGTCGTCTGTGTCAATCATAGCTTGTATTAAAAGATGTTTTTTCATTGGAAAAGTCTCTTTATTGGCTCTAATCATAATTTCTTCATTCTCAAAATACACAGAATATTTTCTGGCTATTTTTTGAAGCATAGCTTTTCTCTTGGGACTGTTTGAAAAATTAACTCCTGAAGAAATTAAATTTCCAATAATATATCCATCATCAGACATGGTTATTGTCCCATCTTCATCTTGTTTTACATATATTTGTAAATAATCATTAAATCTATCCAAATATGGTGTCGTCAATTCGTAATACTCACCAAACTTTGCAACTGAAATCTCACTTTTTATCCATTCTGCATAAGAATTAATCATTTGTTGAATATTTAAATCCATAACTACACCTCCTATTCCTCGAATTCTATTTGTGACTGAATTGTTGGAACATCTACTATATTGAATAATTTAAAAAATTCAAAGCACATATCAAACAAATCTTTATTATTTACATCAAATGGTATGGCTTCACTCATTTCGTATTTTTCTGAATATATATGCAAATGTGTCCCTTCAATTTTCTTTCCGTTTGATGGATTGACATGCACTGATGATGGATTTACGTCAAGTCTTATAAGTATTTGATTATTTGCCTTTACTCTTCCTTGATATGTACATCCATTAGCATTCTTCCCTTTTCTATCAATATTAACAGTAAATAAATCATTTTTCTTTTCACCAATAACGTCAAATACTATTTTTCCTTTACATGATGGAAAATCTATTATTTCATCCTTAACTTTGTTTTTCATCATATCAATAAGATATTTAGCTTCATCAGTAGTAAGTTTCATTGCCATACAAACGCCCCCTATGATAAATAATTTATCATACTTCACAAAATATGTCAATGAAGATTGACATATCCCTCAAAATATTGTATATTATTACCAAAAGGAGGTCATTCACATGAAAAATATTAAATCAATCACGCTCGGTATCCTTATAGGAGCCACAGCCACACTATCCATCACCGCATTAGCCGAATATATCGTTGTACCGAATTCTTTTCCCGTTAAAGTCAACGGCGTTGAAACCACCATACAGGGCTATAACATCAATGACGAAACATACTTCAAGCTTCGTGATGTTTCCGCCGCTGTCGGCGGCTTCGAGGTCGGCTTCGAGGATAACGCTATTATTGTTAATACTCCCCAGAAGCCGACACCTGCACCAATCGCCACCTCTGATATTACCATCGTAAAAGGTGAGGACGGCAACGACTATACAAGCGATGGGTTAAGAATCTCTTATGTTGACAATATCGCTTATGTTAATAAATATGATATAGAGCAGAAAATCCGTGATAAAGGATTGAATAATTATATTATAGCCAATAATTATCTTATAGATAAAAATACTGCTATAAGAGTAATAAATGATATTTCTCTTTGTCCCAATGAAAATACACTAATTCTCTTAGACTATTACATATCTACTCTACTACCATTCATCAGCACTCTATAAAAGCGGGATTATCCGCTTTTTTATTTAGATATTTGCGCCCATATGTCGTCAATCTCTTGTAAAATATCTCTTCCGTTTGCCATAATACTCTTACCATTTAAATTAACATTGCCGTCAGTATGAAGATTAATGCTCCTGCTGTTATTCGCAAGTATCTGCATGACTCCCTGACTTACAGATATAATAGCAGCTTCCTCATAACCTGCGGTGGCTTCGTTTTTATCCTGCAATATAATTCTTCTGCCGACGGTTGCGTCTTTCGTGACATTTATATCCGTGTCCGACTCAATTTTACCGCCTTGAACTATACCGCTGAAAATTACATCTCCTTTTTCGTCCATGAAAATGGCAGGCTTACCGTCATTATCATATATAGCAAATGCATACTTGTCCCCGTGGTCGCCCAGCTTTATTTTTAGCTTTTTGCCTGTCTCGTCATAGATATTCAGCGCGAATTTACCGCCGACATTGCCGAGTTCCAGACGCTTAACCTTGCTGTTACTGCTTTTCTCCTGATAAATCGTCAGCAAGTCGCCGATAATCTTCAACAGCTCATTATCGCTCTGTACGCCGTTACGGTCGGTGTTCACCACACCCTGCATTTTGCGCGTGGCAATGCTTTTGTTAGCCGTCTGCACCGCTTCAATATGGCGCTTTGCGTGCCGAAGCTGATACATCGTAAAGAACATATCACGCCGCATATGACCTATGGATATAAGCGTCTGGTGCGCTTCAAACGGATACCACGTGCCCTCAATAACGCGCTCGGCATATTCCGTACCGTCAAGGTCGTACACATGCACCGTATCGCCAAGCTCCACCTTCTCTATATCGCCGTATTCCTCCAGCTTTGACAAGTCTATCAGATTTCCCGAAATAGTGAGCTTCGGAATGTCTATCCTGTCCTCGTTTACGCCTTCAATCATTCCCCCGTCAGGCTCAATATTATCCGTTGTTTCTCCGTTAAATTCCCACAATGCGTGCGCAAGTATCTTCTCAGGCTCCGTATAGTCGCTGTAGTCTTTAAAGCCCTCGTGTATACCGTATTTCTCCGCGTTAGGGCTTAATATGTATTCCTTGCCATATTCCCTATTGTTAGCCAGCTTGGCGTGTTTTATCGTCAAATCCTCCGCTCCGAACGGGTACAGTTTTGTTATCATCTCCTCCGTACTGCGCTCAATATTGATATTCTGCATATTCTTATCCAGCGTCAGCCTTACATGATTATCACGCCCTAAACGCTCCACAAGCGCGAACTTCGTGCCGTTGGAATATATCTCGCCTCTGCCGCCGCACTCAATGACCGTATGCAGGAAGTCCCACAGGTTCGTTTTATCCGTGGAGAAGAAATCAATCTTAAATTTATCCTCTCCAACCCACTGCATACCCAGTTCTTTTAATTCCGCGTCCGTATAAACCGAAAATTGCGGCTCTAAATCGCCTGACAGCTTTTTCAGCGCTTCTCTGATTACATATGACGTTGTCCTGCCTATCATATCAGGGACATTCGGCAAAAACGCTTTTTTTGCTCTTTTTGAAAATAAATCCTCAGCGACAACGCGTACAAAGTCCCTGCCGTCCATTGTGCGCGTAATTCGCATAATTTCATATATACGTCCCGAACAGCTTAACAGCATACTTTCCTCAATCATTCTCGCCTTGTCGTCCATAGGATAATCAAAGGCCAGAACAGCTATATCATTTATGTGTCTCTGCTCCGAAACATTGACGGCCTCGTGCAGAATAACCCCTGTTTCAAAATTTGTCGCCTTGCGTTTATGTAATCTTAATACGTTATTATTCATCCCATTTTACCTCGCTTAAATCCGCGTCATGCAAATAACGCGGCTCGTATTTTACTTCTATTGTCGACGTTCCTGATACCGTTATAATATTCTCCCCGGGCGCAAGCTCAAAGAACGTGCCCGACACATTTTCCATATGACTGCCGTCGTTATTCGTAACATGCTGATGTTCACAGTCAGCTATACAATTGCCGCCTACCGTCAGTTTATGTCCGTTACATGTGAGCGTCACACTGCCCGACGCTCCCGATATAGTGATAACCGGCTTTACAGGAGCATCGCCTATATTCATAACAACATGACTATGACGGCCTGTGCCGCTGAATGTAAAGCATGATGACGTGTCGATCGGAATATCATCGTCTAAAAATATTTCGTCGTCAAGATACGGCCCTTCAATCACGTCAAATATCAGCTTAGCGAATGATTTCACCTTGAATAGCACCGAAAGCACCGCGCTTTTACCGTGCTCGGGCTTGTACTCGATAGTGTCCTCAACATCGGCGTCCCACTTTACAAGAGGGCTGTCGTCAAAGGTTAAGTCGCCCTTACCCATAAGCCACGCCGCCAATTTTGACAGCTTCTTTTGAAGCGCGGACAGATTATCGGCGGCCACTTTCAAGTCCATTTTAAAGGTGCGGCTTTTATAAAATTTCCTGCCGTGCATATTCGCTTCCGAAAAATCGTAATCATCATCCGCGTACGGCGTTTCAAAGATCTGCTTCTTCGTTTCGGGACGGATAGGACGCGACTGCGTCTGTGCAGTCACGCCGAAGTCCCCCGTATGCTTATTCCTGAATTTAAATCCTGCTCTCATATTTATGATCCTTCCATATATTTTTCTATTACTGATGCGTCATTTGTTGTAATATTTATCTGACGGCTGTCATTAAAATTCTGCTGTTCCATTTTAATATCCCGTATAGCGTCAATAATCTCGGATAACGTATGGTTTATATCATTGCTCGAACCTGCGATTTTCGAGGTAAGCTCGCCGACAATACCCGATACATTAATATCGGTGTTGGTGACGATATTTCTCAGGAAGTCGGCCTTCATGTCCTCGGCAGTTCCATAATCGGCTTGAAGCGCGTCAATCGTGGCGGTGTTTTTCACTTGCAGCTGGTACAGCTCTTCGTCACGCTGTAACTGCTTCATCTGTTCCTCGAGCTCCTTGTATTTCTGCTGTCCTCTGTCGGTAACCGCGCCCGCATATATGTCAAGCTGTCCCGCAACCTCGGCCATATCAACCTTACGATCCTCTACTGTCCAGCTGTCACGTAAAGCCTGTTCCTGCTTTTGAAACTCCTCCTGCATTTTATTTATGTAGTCCTGCTGTTCCTTCAGCATATCGTCATACGCCTCTGACGCTTCGTCCCATGAGCTGTGATTAAGCTCCGTCATAGCTTCGTTATATTCTCTGCGGGATATAAGTCCCTGGTCGTAGTATTCCTGAATATACGCCTTTATACGCTCTAAGCCCTGAACGTATTCCTCGTCCGTCATACCGAAGTATTTGCGCTGTTCATCAAGCCAGCTTAAAGACTGTTCCTTGCGCTCGCTGTACATTGACGAACCAAGTTTCTGACCGTATTCGTCAAACTCTTTCTGAGTCAGTTCACCGTTCGCCAACGCTTCACGGTGTCTGTCCATAACTCGGTTATACGCTTCAAGCGGATCGTCTCCGCTGTCCTGCCAGTCATTGAAATATGTATGATCGCTGATATAAGCCTTTGATATGTCAAACTGCTCCGAAAGTCCTTCCTTTACCTTGTCGATATACATTTCGTCAAGGTCTGTCTTGCTCTCGATATATTCCCTGTGGCTGATTATACCCTGCTCGTAATACTCCCGCGTATACTCCCGCATACGGTCAATTCC
>CAJTPP010000091.1 GCA_910578235.1 uncultured Clostridia bacterium
TAACATAAGTTCTTTAACAACAAAGCATAAATTTATCAAAACATACATATATCAGAAATAACATATATAATAAAACTGCCTTAAGTTAATTTCATATATTCTGAGCGAATTTATTAAAACTGATTATATTTCGGGTATACTTTCTTTTAAATCATCAAACTCCTTAATTCTACAATCCATATCCTCGTAACATTCATTTATAATTTTATGCTTATACTTCGGAGTTTCTTTATATCCGTATACTGGATACCACAGCGTATAACCATTTTTCATCTGAAACATTTTAATCTTTTTTATCTTTTCTGACAGATCTCTGCTTTAAAACTCATTAACCAAATTTTTAAGACCGATTTTTATTCTCTATGTATCTTTAACCTTTTGAGAGCCATACGCATCATTTAACGCAGAATGAAAACATATCAGCAGAACTCAAACAGGACAACACCACTATTAAGTTTACCGTTCAAAAGTATAACGTGATTGTCAAACAGTTATATATAAGATTGCCGAATTAAAAAAAATGAAAGTAGAGCAGAAAAATCTAAATCCCATACACATTTTTCGTCATAAAGAGTTGAGCGAATTGATAGACAGGACGGAGAAAGAAATCAAGAAACTGCAAAATCTCAAATCTGCATTTCTTTACAAAATTGGTTGTAAGTCTGAAAAAGATATTTCGCAGTATAAAGCTCTGCACACAAGAAATGATGATATTTTCAAATAAATTTATGCAAACAATACAGAGTAGAAAAACAATAATCTGGTGATAAGGCTGAAATTATATAATTAAAAAAAATATTCTGCCCTAAGATATAGAGGCGGTGCAATCAGAACGCTATACAATTTGTGATGAATACACAATTTTGAATATAAAGCAGCTGCAAGAAAAATTCGGACACAAGTACAGCTTTAATATATACAAAGATGTTGATAACACCAATATGGAACTGCACGAAAAGCCGCTGTCCATGCAAATGAGATTAAAAATAAACAGATAGCGCATTGCAGAATATAAGCGCTGAAATCACAAACAAGAACGATAATAAAACCACTAAATTCCATAAAATTATGTTTTACATTTTTAATGTTATTTTAATAAAAGTCAAGTAAAATATTGTTAAAAATCAACCTAAAAGGAGTTGTAAATTATGTCATTAAAAAGTTTGATTACAACAGGATTAATATGCTCGTGTTTACTGCTATTCTCCTGCAGCTATCAGGGTACAGAAACGGACAGGGGTTCATCAACAGATGCAGCTGATAATTTTTCAGTTTCCATACCGAAAATCGGAAAAGCTGACGCAATTGTTCTGAAAACCGAAAATCATACGGCTATTATTGATTGCGGAGAAAGAGATGACGGTGCTGAAATAATCGAACATTTAAAAAAAAGCGAAACAGAAAAAATAGACTATATGTTCATCACGCACTTTGACAAAGACCACGTCGGCGGTGCACCCGATATATTTTCCAGTTTTCCTGTCGGTGAGATTATAACTCCCGATTATGAGGGAAATGTTGACGAGTATGACACTTACATAAGCGCAATAAAGACTAAAAACCTTACCGCAACCGCTTTAACTAAAGATTTGACGATTACGCTTGATGATGTAACGCTTACTGTTTATCCGCCTCTGAAAAACTCATATGCGGAAGGTGACAATGATTTTTCGCTTGTTATAAGCGCAACCCACGGCGATAACAGTTTCCTGTTTGCAGGCGATGCAGAAAAAGATAGATTGGCAGAACTTAGTTCGCAGTTCGATTTAGAGCATACGTTTCTTAAAATGCCGCATCACGGAAACTACAATAAGGGAACGAATGCATTTGTGCAAAGTGTAAAGCCTAAATATACAGTTATAACTTGCAGCGATAAAAATCCGCCGAAAGATGAAACTTTAAGTGTTTTGAAAGGAGTCGGCAGCGAGATTTATGAAACAAGAAACGGAGATATTACGGTGGTAAGCAATGGAAAAACAATTAAAATTTTGCAGTAAATTAAGTCTTCTAATTTTATTTTAATGTTGACTATGTATTATACAGATATTGAAACGACAAAGGAGATGATTTTAATGGCAAGTGAATATTTATTTTGATACAGAGGACGATTATTTAATATGTCATTCGCTTGAAAAACTTAAGTATAAAGAAAAACTAAAGCTTCGCACTTATGGAGTTCCAAATGAAACTACAAAGGTATATTTGAAAATAAAAAAGAAGTTTAACGGTCTTGTAATCAAACGTCGTACAACTTTAAGATTGAATGAGGCGTATGACTTTGTGCAAACAGGTAATGTACCACAGGAAAAGGACTATATGAATGCGCAGACCGTAAAGGAAATATCATATTTTCTGACATGCTATGATTTAAGCCCAAAGGTATATTTAGCTTATGACAGAATTGCATATTTTGAAAAAGGCAATTCGGATCTCAGAATTTCCTTTGACCAAAATATTCGCTCACGCTGATGTGATGTCACCTTAGAGGATGGAGATTACGGCAAACAGCTCTTGCAAGACGGCATATGTTCTGGGTAGAGTGATATCGTTTGCATAAAAGAAAACGCAGGATGATGAATATTATCAGAGAAATCTTGCTATTACGCTTACTATGCTGACAATTATTCTTTCAGTTATTATTCTATTTGTCGAAAGCAATATAGCCCGTGCGTTCAGTATGGCAAGGACATTATCAATAATACGTTTCAGAAGCGAGCCGAGTGACGTTAAGGACATTGGCTTTATCTTTTTTGCGGTTGCCTCTGGACTTGCCAGCGGTGTGGGATTGTGCGGCTATGGTATGTTATTTGTAATTATTTTGTATATTGTCCTGTTTCTGCTTGAAAAGAGAAAAGCGTTTGTACCGAAAAATATTAGGAAAACGCTTAAAATTATGATATACGAGAATTTGAATTATCAGCACGCTTTTGATGATATAATTGAAAAATATACAAAAAGCTATAAGCTGACAAAAATAAAAACTACGGATTTGGGTTCTTTATTCGAGCTTGTATATTCGGTGTAAATGTTTCCTGAACAGGACGAACAGGAATTTTCAAACGAACTCAAGTGCAGAAACGGAAATCTAAGCATAATACTTTCCGTTTCTCCTGTAATTGTAAAATAGGAGGGATTAATATGTTAAAAAAATTTACAGCAGTTATATCCTGTATTGCTATTATATTAACAGTATTTAGCGGCATTTCATTTGCCGCTAAAGAAACAGAAAAACAAATCTATTCGGATATATTTGAAAAAGATAAAGTGATTGATGTCAAAATTGCCATTGATGAAGCTGACCTTGCTGATATGAGGGCATATCCAAAAAACGAGGAATACCACACAGCAAATATTACGATTGACGAAATTTCCGTTGAGAATGCAGGTATACGGACAAAGGGTAATATGACGCTGTCGTCTATCGCTGATTCCGACTCAGATAGATACAGTTATCGTGTAAAATTCAATAAGTATGTCAAAGGTCAAAAGCTGTTGGGACTTAATGAAATGGTTTTAAACAGCGGCTACTGCGACCCGTCATATATGAGGGAATATCTGCATTATGAATATCTTAGAAGGCTTGGTATGAGTGTACCCGAAACGGTATTTTGTAATCTATATATCAACGATGAGCTTGTCGGTCTTTATCTCGGAATAGAAGCTCTTGACAGTTCGTTTGTCGAAAGAGCCTTTGACGACGCAGAAGAAATGGGAAATCTATATAAAATGGAAGAAGGCGCCAATCTTACATACAAAGAAAACGAAGATTATTCCTATGCCGATTTAAAAACAGGTATGGACACAGAACGAGCAGGCTTAAAAGAGTTCATCAAGGCTCTTAATAATATGCCCGAAGGTGAAAAAAGTGATATTGAAAAATACCTTGATGTTGACAGTGCTCTCAAATATATAGCGTCAAATACCGTGCTTTGCAACTATGACAGTTACAGCGGAAATATGCACCACAACTATTACTTGGATGAGGATAAGGACGGAAAGTTTACGGTTATTCCGTGGGACTTTAATATGTCATTTGGAGGTATGGGTGAAGGCTCGACTGTGGGAATAGACACGCCGGTAAACGGTGGCAGTATAGACAATCTGCCGCTTATAAAAAATCTATTATCCGTTCCCGAATATAAAGAACGCTATTACGGATATATAAAAGAGCTTATGACAATGCTTGAAGATTTTGAGACCAGAGTTGCAGAACTTAAAGCGGTAATACAGCCATATGTGGAAACTGACCCGACGCCATTTTACAGTTTTGAGGAATTTGAAAAGGCTATAACAAAGTCAATCGAATCCGACCGCATGCAAGCAATTCCGTTTCCCACAGAAAGCACAACAGAAAATAAAGATGGCAAAAATCGACATAATGGCAGACCTCGCAGCAGTGGTTTCGGAACAAGCAT
Organism: uncultured Clostridia bacterium; assembly: GCA_910578235.1. GTDB lineage: Bacteria > Bacillota > Clostridia > UBA1381 > UBA1381 > Hominilimicola. The sequence continues at coordinate 4,416 of CAJTPP010000091.1, forward strand.
ATCTATCATAGACTGTATTGCAAACAGACTTGAAAATCTCAAAAAGCAGTTTAACGGAGAAATGGATAAAGATACAAGCAATCAGTCCGGCAACAGAAACGGTTTTGGCAAAGGTACGCTCGATTTCGGTAACAGCAAATCTCTGCAGATGCCCGACGGAGAATTTAAACCCTATCGTATGCCGCAAATGTCTGATGGATTTAAACTGCCCGATGTGAATTTCCCTAATGGAAACAACGACAATATTCCACAGATAAATGGTAATAACGGCAAACCGTCTCAAAGACCGCATAACAACAGAGACGGTTTCGACAGCAGAAACAATGGGAACAATGAAAATTCCGTAATTCGTGTTCATCTAAATGGACATATCATTAATTTCGATACAAATCCTCTTTTAGAGGACGGAACAACTTTAATTGGTTACAGAGCGATAATGGAAGCATTAGGCGCAGAAGTTATGTGGGACAATGAAACACAGACAGTAACGGCTGTTAAGGATAACACAACTATAAAGCTAACAATAGGCTCAGATATTGTATATGTAAACGGCAAGGCTCAAACGCTTTTGAAGCCCCCTAAAATTGTTGAAAATTCTGCAATGATACCCGTTTATTTCGTATCGGAGCAGCTTGGAATGAAAGTGGTTTGGGACGATAATGCAAAATTGATTACGATTACTTCTAAATAAATTTCGGACATTTTTTTAGTTTTGTCACATAAAAACTAAGGAACCGTCTCATATTTACAGTTTGGATGTAATAGATATAAGTAAAATAAGAGGTGAGAACATATGCGAATACTTGTTGTTGAGGACGAACGAGATTTAAACCGCGTTATATCAAAGCGTCTTATGAAAGAGTTGTACAGTGTAGATAGCTGCTATAATGGCGAAGAAGCGCTTGACTACATAAATACAGGTGAATTTGACACTATTATTTTAGATATAATGATGCCAAAGTTAAATGGTATTGAGGTTGTTAAAACTATGCGTGCAAAGAAAAATACAACTCCCGTTTTGTTTCTAACGGCAAAGGACAGCGTTTCAGACCGTGTGACAGGTTTAGACACAGGCGCAGAAGATTATCTCGTAAAGCCGTTTGCCTTTGAGGAATTGCTGGCTCGCATAAGAGTAATGCTCAGAAAGCAAGCAAATGAAACTACGAATATTTTCAATATATCAAATTTGAGTGTGGACATAGCAACAAGACAAGTAAAACGCGGCAGTGACAGTATAAATTTGTCAGCAAAGGAATTTGACATACTTGAATATCTTATTAGAAATAAAGGAATTGTACTATCACGAGAGAAAATAGAAAATCACGTCTGGAATTTTGATTACAGCGGCGGTACAAATGTTGTAGACGTATATATACGCTATCTGCGAAAGAAAATAGATAATCCGTATGAAATAAAATTAATTCATACAATACGCGGAGCAGGATATGTACTTAGAGAGGAATTATGAAAAAGTTATCTATTAAGCTAAAAGTTTCAATATGGTATACGTTTATTATCACAGTCATATCTTTGACTGCACTGTTCGCAATGATGTCCGTAAGCGAAAAGGTACTTATAAGTGACGCAAAGAATAAAATTATACATTCGGTGAACAGTCTTGCCGAACCGTCAAAAGAAAATAATGCAATTATACCCCAAAATAATATGTCTACCTCTCCCAATAACAAACATATGAATTTCAGAAAAATGCCGTCGTTTCGTTTTTTTGAACAAGGTGTTCATACGGCGGTATTTGACAGTGAGTATAACACAATAGCAGGGTTAATACCTTTTGAATTTGCTGATAAAATATCGCTTGTGGATTTTGAGCTAAAAGAAAAGTCATATAACGGTGATAGATTTTTAACTTATGTCCGAAAAGGAAATAATCAAAACGGTGACGATATTTGGGTTGTAGGAGTAATTTCAATAGCTGATGAGAGCAGTATGCTCCAAAGCGTTGCAAAAACCAATCTGATATTGATTATAATTCTGATAATTGTATCTGGAATTGGTGGTTTTTGGATTTTACAGCAGGCATTTAAACCTGTAAACAGAATAAGCAATACGGCAAGGAATATAAGCGAAAGCAGTGATTTATCGCAACGTATTGCGCTCGGAAATGGTAAAGATGAAATATACCAACTTGCCAAAACATTTGACGAAATGCTTGATAAAATAGAAACCACGCTTGAAAATGAAAAACAGTTTACTTCCGACGCATCGCATGAACTACGAACGCCTGTTGCGGTAATCATGTCCGAATGCGAATATATTCTTGACTGTGCCGACAGCTTAGAGGACACACGCGAATCGGTTGAGTCAATTAAACGTCAATCGGATAAAATATCAAGGCTCATTGACGAGCTTTTGACAATAACAAGAATGGACAGGAACACTCAAAAGCTGAATTTTGAGAATGTTAATATAAGCGAACTTTTATCTTTTGTGTGCGATGAACAGGAGGAAATTCACGACGGCTCAAAAACGCTTGTCCGCTCCATTGAAACCAACATACATTCAAACGCCGACCACTTGCTTTTGACACGGTTATTTATAAATCTAATATCAAATGCTTATCAGTACGGAAAGGATGGCGGAACTATTACAGTTATTCTTGAGGAAGATAAGAGCAATATAATATTTTCAGTTGCTGACAGCGGTATTGGTATTGCAAAAGAGCATTTACCAAAAATTTGGGAACGGTTTTATCAAGTTGACAATTCGAGGACAAATGGAAGTATGGGGCTTGGTCTTTCAATGGTTAAATGGATTGCCGAAAGCCACAATGGTACAGTTACGGTGGAAAGCGAAGTCGGGCAAGGAACAAAGTTTACATTTATTATGTCTAAAAATCAAAAATCTGCTGCAGAAATTATTTAGAAAGTGCAGTCGGAAATACGACCTGATTTTACCGTAAAGATTGACGGCGAAATGCGTACATTCAAAAATGCAAATGGCAAGGTTGTCTACCCTATGCTTTATAAGGGAACGATATATCTCCCTATGAGAGCAATAGGCGAACTTTATGGAAAAAACGGTATATTGGTATGAACAGAATAAACTTGTTGAGCTTAAAGATGATGAAATTGCCACAGTTATCAATGCCGACGGTGTTATCATAGGTGGGAGTACACAAAGTCAGAATCACTAAGCCGATGGCTTGAGATAACCCTATAATGGCTTGGCGTCAGCTTGTACTATTCGCACACTGAAAAAACTTACAATTGCAACACTGTTACTAATTGCTGCC
>CAJTPP010000092.1:0-728 GCA_910578235.1 uncultured Clostridia bacterium
CACTCCCTAAAAAGTAAATAAAAAAAAACAGCGTTCTAATCGAACGCTGTTTTTTTTATTTATTTTCTTCTTTTTCCTTAAATACCATTCTAAGCAAATCCTCGTTTAACACCAGATTTTCGGTAAACGGATTGATAACAACCGCGGAAACAGGATTTTTCTTTTCATATACAATGCTCACACACTGTTCCACCGAAAAGCGCAAAATAACTCCCGAAGGTGATTTCTGCGTCATAGACTCTTCATCTGTAAACACGGGAAGAAATACCTTATTTTCTTTAGACGTAAGCAGCGCGGGATTAAATACCGCGCCCTGCTTAAGCTTCACCTCTCCATTTATTTTTTCAAACGGTTCCTTCATATTCGATACCGACGGCACCAAAAACTTTTTATTGGGCAGAAGCTTTATAACTTCATTAAGGCTTTCCTGATCTTTTTTATCCTTAAATATTTTAATACGCGATTTTAACAGTTCATTTTCAAAAGTGCCGTCTTCACCGCCCGCCGCGCTTTCTTCCTGTTTTTCATTTTCCTCTCCGCCCGCAACGATTTCATCATACGCCTTTGATATATCTTCCTTTAAAGCGTCGTTCTGCTTTACGCTTTCTTCCGCCGGCTTTTCCTGCTTCTTTTTTCTGTTAAATAATCCCATTTCTCTATCCTTTCAAACTTTATTTTTACTTATATAAGTATACTATCGCAAAAACAGTTTGTCAATATACGTTATG
>CAJTPP010000092.1:738-7599 GCA_910578235.1 uncultured Clostridia bacterium
CGGCATTATAATAGCCGCTATAACATATCCCACAACGCATGTCCCAAGAGACACACAAGCAAGCAGGACAGCCGCCAGACGCACAAGCGTGGAATCAATGCCGAAATACTCCGCCAGTCCGCCGCACACTCCGCTGATCATTTTATCCGTAGAGCTTTTAAATAACTTTTTCACCTTAATCACCTCCATATAATCCGTTTTAATCATCAAATAATACTTTTACATTACCCATTCCGCATTTTATATTTATGCCGCGCGCAGCTCCATTATCCGCAGACGAACGTCCGGCCGCGCCGTTTATTTTTTCGCCGCCTATATCAACACTTCCGATACCGACAGAAGCACGGTAATTAAATTCTTTCCTCTTATTTTTCAAATGCAGACGCACATTTCCCATACCGCAATTTATCCCGATATTTCCGTCAGCCTTGCAGTCACCCGAGATTTCGCCCATACCGCAGTGTATATCCAGATCGCGCGCAAGCATTTTACTTATAACGCACTTCCCCATATCTACTGACAGTCTTAGCTTATCCGCTGACAGTTCATTTATGCTTATATTACCCATATGGGCGTGAACCGTCATATCTTCCGCCTTAAATCCGTAAGGCACGGTAATCCTTACAATCCCCGTATCTCCGCCCATCCTGATTTTCTCAGTTTCAACGCGCCATACTCCATCTTTTACAAAACTGCTTATATTAACACGCTTTGCCCCAGATGTGTCCACATCAAATCCGTTTCCGCTCATAATTTCAAAATTTCCGGCATGCAGGATTATTTTAATAGCCTTAACATTATCCCGACTGTTTATCCCTGATGTGTTTACAATAACTGTCTTGTCAGATTTATCTTTTACCGTCTTTATAATTATAAATGCCGCAAGCAGGATGACACACACGCCGACAATACTCGGGATTATGTGAATTATAATCGACAATGCAATAATAATAACCGCCGCATAGATTATTATACGCGGCCAAAACGGAATATATCTTTTTTCTGCCGATACAGCCGGCACATCCGGTGAGGTTTCCCCCTTATCATAATATTCACGTCTGAATTCCTCCGCGGCTTTTTCAGGACTTCCGATCGTCTCAATAATCTTTTCCTCGTCATCTCCCGCCTCGCTTATATACTCGTCATAATAACGTATAGCGTCGTTCAGCTCGTACTCCGAAAGAAAGTCAAGCTCCCGCCTCAATCCTTCAAGAAACTCCTTTTTCGTCATTGTTAATCACCCCTTTAAATAAATCTGATATTATTGAGCTGTAGCGCTCCCATTCCTCCCTATAGCCCAAAAGCTGACTTCTTCCGGCGCCTGTTATTTTATAATAACGTCTGTTTCTTCCGCTGCATTCCCTATCATAAATTTCAAGACAGCCATCCTTTTGAAGGCGTCTTAAAACAGGATACAAAGTAGATTCCGATATCCCGAGCGAATTTTTAAGCACGCGCGTAATTTCATAACCGTAGGTATCCCCTTTGTCCGTCACCGCAAGCACAAGCGCGTCCAGCAAAACCGCGTTAACACTAAACACCGCAATTCACCGCCTTTTATACAATATTGATAATTCGATAATATTATATACCATATAATATTATTTGTCAAGCAAATATATTTTTAATTTAGATATTGCAAATCTTTATCGCTTTTGTTATAATATAATGGTAAATATTTATAGAAAGAGGGTTTTTTCCAATGAAAATTGCTTTAATCAACGAGAACAGTCAAGCAGCAAAAAACGGTGTCATTCTTGAAACCTTGAAAAAGGTTGTCGAGCCTCTTGGACATGAAGTATTCAACTACGGCATGTACACAGCTGACGACGCTGAACAGCTGACATATGTTCAGATTGGTATTCTTGCCGCTATTCTTATTAATTCAGGCGCGGCTGACCTTGTTATCACAGGCTGCGGCACAGGCGAGGGCGCGATGCTCGCTTGTAACGCGTTCCCGGGCGTGCTGTGCGGACACGTTGTAGATCCTACAGACGCTTATCAGTTCACACAGGTTAACAACGGCAACTGTATAGCACTGCCTTTCGCTAAAGGCTGGGGCTGGGGCGCAGAGCTTAATCTTCAGTATGTGTTCGAGAAGCTGTTTGTTGAAGAATGGGGCGGCGGCTATCCTAAAGAAAGAGCTGTTCCCGAGCAAAGAAACGCAAAAATTCTTAACGAGGTTAAAAAGATTTCTCACAGAGATCTTCTTGAAATTCTTCCTCAGCTTGATCAGGAGCTTGTTAAGGGCGCTATCGCTGGAGCACAGTTCAAGGATTTATTCTTCGCAAACGCTAAGGAAACAAAAATTGCTGACTATGTGAGAACACTTGTAGGCTAATCCCGCATAGAATTATATTCTTCCGCCGGTATATGAGGCGGACATTTTAAAAGCATATCGCTCATATGAATATATCATATAAGCGATATGCTTTTCCTTATGCGTTTCCTATCAGAATTTGTGTTATTACTATATATTTATTAATTTTTGAACCGCTTCATTCCTTGATGAAACAAAAAATACATCCTTTCCCTTATTACTTTCGTAAATAAAATCCTTAAGAGGCTTGCTTGTATACTTTGAATAATCTCCGTATATTGCCGCTTTCACATCATAATTTATAAACTTTTGTAAAATTTCGCCCGCAATACCTGTACTGAGAATAAAAAAATCCTCCGAGATAACATTTTTATCAAATATAATTCTGTTTGTGTCAGCGTCATATTTTACGCTCATAATCACATCCAGCGCCGACTGCGTATCTGTTATAATCACTTTACTGTCTGTCACATGCGCAAGCTTTATACCGTCCTGTACTATTTTTTCTATCATCATATTATCATCTCCCTTTTAACATCCTCACAAATTCCGATATCAGAGACGAAAAACAGTATATCATACGTCAAAGGTAATTGCAAGTATGCGGCGCAGACAAAAAAAGAACGGCATTGCCGTTCTTTTTATTTGCTTTTCCGATTTATCATAAACACATTAATTAGTCGTTCTGATGATTTGCAAAGCACTCGCTGCAATAAACAGGCTTATCGTTTCTTGGCTCAAAAGGAACCCTATCAACCTTACCGCAATCCGCGCAAACGATTTCGTACATTTCACGGTTCTGTCTGATATTGTTCTTTCTTGCCTGACGGCAGTCCTTACAACGAAGCGGTTCATTCTCAAAACCCTTCTCCGCGTAAAATTCCTGTTCTCCTGCTGTAAAAATAAATTCCTCACCGCAGTCTTTGCATACTAAAGTCTTGTCCTCGTACATTTTTTTACCTCACTTTGGTCATGTTTGTTTTGTTTGCCGCAATAATCTACTCCGCCCTGTCACTCAGCGCTATTTCCAGCTTTTTCTTAATACGCTGAACCGCGTTATCAACCGATTTTATATCCTTGCCGAGTTCTTTCGCAATCTCACCGTAGGACATATCCCGCAGATAATACACAAGCACCTCAAGCTCCAGCTTACTGAGCACCTTATTGATTTTATACTCCATACCGTCAACATTCTCACGGTCAATTAATATAGCTTCCGGATCCTGAAGCTCATTGAATGCTATGACATCAAGCAAGGTCGTATCTCCGTCTTCGTCATAAGTATTCTTATCAAGTGAAACATAAGAGTTTAAAGGAAGGTGTTTTTTTCTTGACGCTGCTTTTACCGCAGTTATTATATGCCGCGTAACGCATACTCCCGCAAAGACCTTAAAAAACGGAAAATGCTCTCCGTCAAAATCCTTAACCGCCTTATAAAGACCGATAAAGCCTTCCTGAATAATATCGTCGTTCTCAGCGCCGGCAAGAAAATACGGTTTTGATTTGGAATAAACAAGGTTTTTATATCTTGACAATATCGTTTCAAGAGCCGCGTCATCGCCATTTTGCGCCGACCTTACCAGCTGCTCGTCCGACCATTCTTCAAGTTTTTTTAAACTCATCTCCAGCACCGTAGCCAAACTTCCTTCTTCATGATATAAGTATGTATTGTAGTATACCACGTATATATGCCTTTGTCAAGCATTTTTTGTAATTTTTTACAGTTCTGTAATACTTAGCATTATTTTTTTCATCAATCTACACAATCCGACCTTTTCTGACAGGATTTCCCCGAGCAACCCACAGCTTATATAGCAGTGTGCGGAAACTATTCTTTACAAATAATATATTTTATGGTAAAATACATCTGCAACGTATAGTTAAATAAAGCAATCTAAAGAAGTGGGTTTGTAAAAAAATGCATGCTCTATTTTGATATATTCTTTAGATTATCAACTATGCGTTGCGGCAATACGGAGTCTGCATTTTTTGCGCGTCACTGCGGTACTTTGTATTGCGGACGCGCTTTTTATTTGAACGGAAAATATATTAAGAAAGGAGCAAAATACATATACAACAGTCGCCAAACAAAAACTTTATTAAAACATAAAGAAAAAACGGACTGCTGTATAAGCAGTCCGTTTTTCTGTCTATTTTCTTGTCAGCATTATATTCAGCGCGTTATTTGTATTACTGTGTTCCACATTGCAGCGGAAGTTTTCACTTATAAATCTCAGCGGCACAAGCGTTCTGCCGTCAATAATTGTCGGCGGCACATCAAGCTCCGTTTCATTATTATTTACATAAGCCGTATGATTATTAACATACAGTCTGACTGTATCTGAGCCGTTTTTCAGCGTTACAGTCTTGTCAGTATCATTATATTCGATATTATTATCGCTTATGCCGAGAGCGTTTGCGAAAGCGCGCAGAGGCACGAGCGTTCTGTCCGCAATTATGCATGGCTGCACGTCGAACACGATCTGTTTTCCGTCCAGACTTACATTAATCTGACTTGTCTCGGCGATTTTGCCCGCCCCGAAACGCGCGAAAGCTCCAAGTTTTGTAAATGTATAACTTTTTGAATTAAGCTGCTGCGAGCCGTTTAAAGATCGCGCTTCAAGCGTGTGAGTTCCGTCAGGAAGAGTATTCAAATTTAACATCACTTTGTTCGGAGAAACGCTGACGCTTCCGATTTTAGCTCCGTTCACATAATACTCAACAGTAATATCCTCCGCACCCGTTGCGTGCGCATGCGCGTACAGCGATATCTGCGGCCCCGTCAGCGTTGCTGTATCCTGAATTTTCGCGAAGCTAAACGTATTTCCGCCGTCAAGCGTTATATACGCCCCGCTGCCTGTGGCTTCATTCACAATATCTATAAGGGATTTGTTCCCGACAAAGTTGAACAACTCAACCTCTCCCGGTATCTGCGTGTTAAAATAATTGATCATCTTCACCTGAGGATATTCCATTATAACATCCCAGTACATATTGCGCAGACGCTTCGCCGCCCATTCTGAGGTATCTTCCCCGAAAGTATTTCTGTTGGCAACGCCTCCCTCGCTTATCATAATAGGTTTTCTGATATTATTATCGTTCATGAACTTAATCATAGGCTTAATCGAATTAGTCTGCCATGCGTACCGTCCTGTCATAAACGCCTTTTTATTATCTTCCGCAACATCTCTGTCGCCCCACAAATAATTTATCTGATAACTGCTTATACCGATCCAGTCAACATACTCATCCCCGGGATAATAGTCCCCAAACGGCTTCACGAGCGAGCCGAGAGCAATCGGCGACCATACCATTGCGAGATTATCATATCTGCGAGCAACATCCGCGACTTTGCGGAAAGCGCGTATATATTCCTCTCCCGTGCCGATTTCAGCGTCATTCATCTCACCGGCAAAGCGTATATAAACATTGCGACCGTACTCTGAAAATTTTTTGACCACACTCTCAATATAATCCGTGTACGAGTCAATATTACGGATAGTTTCCGCTTTGGCAACATTCCATGCGATCATAATATTCATATTTTTATTTTCTTTTATCATTTTGTATGAAGGAACATATAAATCAGACTGTTTTGAGTCAAACTCCATATAGGAAAGCAGCGTCGGAAAATTTCTGATTTCTCCGTTATTCTCCGTAAGCGTGCCGAAATACACGCCCGAGCGTGGTTCGAGCCTCGCCCCGAAATACGGGGCGCTGTCCGTGCCGCTTTCTGTATAAACATTCAGCTCATTGCTCTGAGCAAGATTTTTTCTCAGATCATATTCTTCCGCGCCCTCCCATGCGTAAACCGCGGGAGAGAATATTGTCAGCATAATAAATATCGCTATTAATTTTTTCATATTTCAATAACTCCTTAATCAAAAAACTGATATCTCTTATCGTCAACCTTTTCGAGGCGTCCGATATAAGTGCCGTCCTCACGGAGGACATTATAATTTTCCCCGTCGGAAACGATCTGCGCCCTTGTGACGGTTTTATCATATTCAATATTGTAAAACGAGCACACGCCCTCCTCGTCAATATACGGTTTTAATATCTGTATGTCTGCATACGTAAACGGGATAATATTATTTGTAAACGCTTTTCCCGTCAAATGCCGCATACAGCCTGTAAAATCGGCGTAACTTCCGCTCGCTCCGCGTATATGGTCGAGATAGTGTATACAGCGCGTTTCCTCATAGGAATGCTGTCCGCCGAATACATATGTGTTTTTATCCACATTTGTAAGGTTCCCGTCTCTGTCAAGCTCTATAAGCTGCTTTGTAATATATGTGTCAAATTCTGATACTCTCTGATAATCGCGAACCTCTCCTATACCCGCAACCGTAAATACAAACACAATAACCGTCAGCGCCGCCTGACTGATACCGCGCGGGAAAAGCGCCATAAGCTCGTCAAACATTATTCCGATACCGAGGTATGAGAAATATATAAGCCGCAGGGGAATTCTGTCAGAACCGAGCACAAAGTTCAGAGAAATTCCACCTATAAACATTATTACTCCAAATATGAAAATA
>CAJTPP010000093.1 GCA_910578235.1 uncultured Clostridia bacterium
TAAGAATTAACAGAATATATTGAGCATATAATTTTATATATAAAGTTATTTGTCAAAGGCTGCGGGAAGTATAATAATATCAATATAAAAAAATAAAATTATCATAATATTGAAAAAATCTCATAGTATTAACTATGAGATTTTTTATTGTTTATGGAGGATAAAGTTATGGAATTAGTAAAAGAAAACGTAAAAGTAAATCAGGTCGCCTGCAAGGGTACATCACAGGTTATGGTGGACGAGGATATTATAGTGCCCGATGTAAAGCCGGATATTTTGAAGATTTTGCAGCTTGACGCGGTTTCATGCGTCACAGGCAAAGAGGTGGCAAACGGGAAAGCAACAGTAAACGGTAGAGTGGATTTGAAAATTTTGTACATACCTGACAGCGACAGCGAAAAAATTAAGAGTATCATCACGTCGTTTGATTTTGTCCAAAAGGTGGACAGTCAGCAGATTAATGAAAATATGACAGCGGTGGTAATGTCAAATGTGGATAAGGCTGAGTTTACATTGCTGAACAGCCGTAAACTTCGCGTAAAGATTATGGTTGGTGTTGATTATGAAGTTATCGCGGCGCAGAACGTAGAAATCGCGGTTGAAGCGGGAGATAGCGACAGCGCGGAGGTTTTAAAGGAAAATGTGTGTCTGCAAAATTGTATAGAGCTGGCGGAGGAAGAATTTTCCGTAAAGGACAGTCTGGAAGTTCCGAGCGGACAGACCTCGATAAAAGAGCTTTTAAAGGTTGATGTTAAGATATCAGATTCAGAATATAAAACTGTTACGGATAAAATCGTCGTAAAAGGTACTGTAGGCGTATGTGTATTGTATAATGACGAAAATTGTGAAATACAGTTTATGGAAATGGAAATTCCGTTTACAGAAGTGTTTGACTGCGCTGACGCGGGTGATGACACAATCTGTGATATTGATTACTGCGTGTCAAATGTTGAGTACGAGGTGGATGAGGACAATGACGGCGACAGAAGAATAGTATTGCTGGATATAACAATAAACGCGCAGATTAAGGCTACGGAAAATGTGTCCGTTGATATGATTTGTGATTGTTATGAGCCGTTTATGAAAACGCAGCTGCTTAAAGAAGAGGTTGAATTAGAGGAAATAGTATCAAGACCTTCCACACAGAATACATTGCGTGAGATGCTTGAAACAGTGTCCGGAGCGCCGGGAGTTTCAGGGGTGTATGATGTTATTACAAAGCCGTGTATAACAAAAACACAGCTTCAGAGAGGAAAGCTTCTTGCGGAAGGCAAAATTGAAGCGTATATACTGTATCTGACAGATAGTAATGAAAGTCCGGTATACAGCATGAAAAAGGAGATACCGTTCAGCCATCTTCTTGAATGTGACAGCACTGAGGAGGATTTAATTCCCGAGGTGAAGGCGGAGGTTAAGCATACGTCATATAATCTGAATGTGGCGGGGGAGATAGAACTTCGCTGCATACTTGCCATTAATGCTAATATTATACGCCGCCGAAAAATAGAGATTATAAACGATGTTGTGACAGAACAGCCTGATAACGGTGATAAGAAAGGAATAGTTATCTATTTTGTACAGCGCGGAGATAATCTTTGGGAAATTTCAAAGCGTTATGCCGTGCCCCGTGATGAGGTTATGAGATTTAATAATATGGGGGAAGCAGATAAGCTTGAAGTAGGAAACAGATTATTTATTCCAAGTCTTTAATAATATGTAACCGCACAGCTATTGCTGTGCGGTTTGTATATACAGATATAAATTTATGTGTAATATATCAGTATTTTTTTTCATAAAAACGGGTTGTAATTTTCGCTGTTTTGCGATATAATGAGAAGTAATTGGTAGAATTTGAAAAAGGAAGTAATGTCAATGAAAATATATAACACTCTTACAAGGCAGAAACAGGAATTTGTCCCGATAACCGAGGGGCATGTGAAAATGTATGCCTGCGGACCTACCGTGTATAATCTTATTCATATAGGCAACGCTCGTCCGCTGATTGTTTTTGATACACTGCGCAGGTATATGGAATACCGTGGTATGAAAGTAACTTTTGTGCAGAATTTTACAGATGTTGACGATAAAATGATTAGACGCGCCAATGACGAGGGAACAACGGTCAGAGAGCTTGGAGAGCGTTTTATTGCCGAATATTTTAAAGACGCTCAGTCTCTGGGAGTGCATGCCGCGACAATTCATCCGAAAGCTACAGAAAATATTGACGCTATAATTGATGTGATAAAAAAACTGGAGAATAAGGGATACGCTTATAATGTTGACGGAAACGTGTATTTTTCAACAAGAAAGTTTGGTGAATACGGCAAACTGTCGAAACAGCCGCTTGAGGATCTTATGGCGGGAGCGGGTGAAAGAGACGGCAGAACGCTTGATCATGACGAGAAAAAGGAACCGATGGATTTTGCTCTCTGGAAGAAGCAGAAGGAAGGTGAACCGGCATGGGAAAGCCCATGGGGAATGGGCAGACCGGGCTGGCATATTGAGTGCTCGGCTATGGTGAATAAATTTCTTGGAGAAACAATAGATATACACGCGGGCGGAAAAGATCTGATTTTTCCGCATCATGAAAACGAGGTTGCGCAGTCGGAATGCGCCAACGGCGTGCCATTTGCAAATTACTGGATGCACAACGGATATATAAATGTCGATAATCAGAAAATGAGCAAATCACTTGGTAATTTCTTTACAGTGAGGGATGTTCTTGAAAGGTATGACGGTGAAACGGTAAGGTTTTTCATGTTGTCGGTACATTACAGAAATCCTGTCAATTTTGCCGACACGCTTATGGAGCAGGCAAAGGCCGCGGTCGAAAGAGTGTATACTTGTATAGATAATCTTGAATTCCTTTTAAACGCGGGCGAGGAAAGAGAGCTTACAGATGATGAAAAGGAATACAGCGCAAAGCTTGATAAATGTAAGGAAAAATTCATTGACGCAATGGAGGATGATTTAAACACAGCCGACGCCATCGCGGCTATCTTTGATATTGTGTATGCGTCAAATACAGCTCTTTCAAACGAGGGGAATAATGCGAAACAGACGGTGCAGAAAACGCTTGATCTCATACGCGAATTGGGAGGAGTGCTCGGGCTGTTCATGAAGTCTGAGGATAAATCGCTTAACTCTGAAATAGAGGAGCTTATTGAAAGGCGAAACAAGGCCCGCGCGGAGAAAAACTGGGCGGAAGCAGACGCGATACGCGATAAATTAAAGGAAATGAACATTGTTTTAGAGGATACTCCAATGGGAGTGAAGTGGAACCGTACAGAGGGATAGGTTGTATTAATATGTCAATTACAAATAAAAAGCCGTCGCAGTTTTCGCCGCTTGCGCTTGCCTATATAGGCGACGGGGTGTATGAGCTTTTTGTTCGTACAAGAGTTATAGAAGAGCATGAAAACATGCCGGCAAACAAGCTGCATAAGCATACCGTGCGGTATGTCAGGGCTCATTCACAGGCGAATAGTATAGACGCTATTGTGCCCATTATGACCGAGGATGAAATCTCGGTATATAAACGCGGCAGAAATGCCAAGTCCAATACAATGCCGAAAAATGCCGTTGTGGCGGATTACAGGAAAGCGACAGGGTTTGAGGCTCTTATAGGCTTTCTGTATCTTTCAGGCGAAAATGACCGGCTTGAAGAGCTTATGAATATAGCGTATGAAAGTGCGTTAGATAAATAAATAATTAAGGGAGGAAAAGGACAAATGGATAAAAAAAGAATTACAGAATTGTCCATAATTGCGAACAATGTCCGCAAAAATGCGCTGACCGCTGTATATAATGCGGCGTCGGGACATCCGGGAGGCTCGCTTTCAATAGCGGATGTACTTACACTACTGTATTTTGAGGTGATGAATATTGATCCCGAAAATCCGAAAATGGAGAACAGGGACAGATTTGTTTTATCTAAAGGTCATACTGCTCCGGCGCTTTATGGCGTGCTGGCAGAGAAAGGGTTTATACCAAAAGAGGATGTGAAAACCTTCAGAAGTATAGGCAGCTATCTTCAGGGACATCCTGATATGAATAAGGTTCCGGGTGTGGACATGTCTACCGGATCGCTTGGACAGGGCGTGTCTGTTGCGGGAGGTATGGCGCTGTCGGCAAAGCTTGATAATAAGAGCTACAGGGTGTACTCAATTTTGGGTGACGGCGAGCTGGAAGAAGGACAGGTATGGGAACAGGCAATGTTTGCGTCTCATTATAAGCTGGACAACCTTACTATATTTATTGATAATAACGGATTGCAGATAGATGGTGATATAACAAAAGTTATGAACCCTACGCCTATTGACAAAAAATTTGAAGCGTTTGGCTGGCATGTGATCGTGACAGAAGCTCATGATTTTGAAAAACTGCTTGCGGCTGTAGAGGAAGCTAAAGCGACAAAGGGACAGCCTACAGCTATTATTATGAAGTCGGTAAAAGGTAAAAATGTTTCTTTTATGGAGAATAATCCCGCATGGCATGGAGCAGCTCCAAAAGAGGAAGAATACAATCAGGCAATCGCAGAGCTTGACGAGATAATAAAAGGATTGGAGGCGAGTTTGTAATGGCAAAAAAGGCTACAAGAGAATCATATGGCGCGGCGCTTGTAAAGTACGGAAATAATCCTGACATTGTTGTGCTTGACGCTGACCTTTCAAAGTCAACAAAAACGGATATGTTTAAAAAGGAATATCCGGAAAGATTTATAAACATGGGTATTGCCGAGGGCAATATGATGTGTGTTGCCGCGGGACTTGCCGCGACAGGTAAAATAGCGTTCGCATCCACTTTTGCAATGTTTGCGGCGGGAAGAGCATTCGAGCAGGTTAGAAACTCAATTGGCTATACAAATCTTAATGTAAAGATAGGCGCTACTCATGCGGGAATTTCAGTCGGCGAAGACGGAGCGTCTCATCAGTGTCTTGAGGATATTGCTCTTATGCGCTCAATTCCGAATATGGTTGTTATTAACCCGGCTGACGATACTGAGGCAATGCAGGCAGTAGAAGCGGCGATTGATCATGACGGTCCCGTATATATGCGTTTCGGACGCCTTGCGGTTGAGGATGTGAACAGCGAGGATTATAAATTTGAGCTTGGAAAGGGTGTTCAGCTCAGAGACGGTAAGGATGTAACAATTATTGCCACAGGACTTATGGTGGGCATGGCTCTTGAAGCGGCAAAAATGCTTGAAGCTGACGGAATAGACGCAAGAGTAATAAATATCCATACAATAAAGCCGATTGACGCGGACATAATAACAAAAGCGGCAAAGGAAACAGGAGCTATTGTAACAGCGGAAGAACACTATATAATGGGCGGTCTTGGCAGCGCCGTGACAGAAGTTGTATGCGCCAACGCGCCTGTGCCTGTAAAAATTATAGGTACGGATCGTTTCGGCAAATCAGGCAAGCCTGCCGAGTTGTTTGAAGAATATGGATTAACCGCTGATAATATTGTTAAGAACGCAAAAGAAGCAATAGCAATGAAATAAAAACCGGTTTTGTGAAAGGATTTTAATTATGAAAAAGGTATTGCTTGTAGTTTCAAGTTTACTTATGATAATCGGATTATGTGCTTGCGGCGGCGAGGGAGGATTATTTTCAAAGGCAACTCCAACGCCTATGCCGGATATTGATCCGGCCGCTCTTGTGACGCTTGATGATGTTGTTGTCAATGCGGGATATACTCCGGTTATTGAACCGTCAGGAACAATGCGCGAGGGTAATGTCGGTACTGTACTTTACAGAAGCGAGCCTATAGGTCAGCATGATATAGTAAGCGTTAAGATCACTCAGTTTACTGAGGAAATTGACTATCAGGCGTTGTTTGAACAGTATGAGCAGGAAAAGGCAAAACGTACTTCGGCAGAAATTATCCCCGGAATAGGACAGGAGGCATATATTGCTTTCCCGTCAATTCATGTATATGACAGAGGGTGTCTGATAGATATAACCGCCGGTTCTGGCGCTGACGAAACACAAAAGCTTCTTTTGAAAAATCTTGCTCTTGCGGCGGCCGCAAAGCTTGAGGAAATTGTTCCGGATAATACAAAAAAATAAACGAGTAAATAATACGCTCATTTATGGTGTAACCAATATACCGGTTAGTCTGTTAAATGGGCGTGTTTTTTATATAAATATTAATATAAAACTTATAGGAGGTTTACATATATGTCATTATATAATATTGTGGATTATGGCGCTTGCGCTGACAGCAGCAAGGTGTGTACCGGATCAATACAAAAGGCGATCGACCTGTGTGACCGGTATGGAACGGTATATGTTCCGAAAGGTACTTTTATTTCAGGAGCGTTATTTTTGAAAAGCGATATTACTCTTTTTTTAGAAAAGGGCGCAAGACTTGTTGGCAGCGACAATATAAGTGAGTATCCTGTTATGGGATATCCATTTGAAGGGCGGGATCAGTTGTGTTATGCGAGTCTAATCAATACTGACGGTGCCCCGCATAAGAATATTAAGATCGACGGAAAAGGAGTTATAGACGCAAACGGAGTAGCATTATTTAATGCCGAGATGAGTGAAAATAAGGGGAAACGCGGACGGGCTGTTTGTATACGCAATACTGAAAATGTTGTTATACGCGGTGTGACTATACGTCAGTCGCCCGCATGGTGTCTGCACCTTGTTTATTGTAATAATGTATTGATTGATGATATCAGTGTGCATACAAAGTATGATGAAAGCGGCAATAAATATGATATTTTCAACGGAGACGGTATTGACATTGAAAGCTGTAAGAATGTTAAAATTGTAAACTCACTTATTGCGAGTCAGGATGACTGTATTGCCGTAAAGTCAGGCAGAGACAGAGAAGGACGCAGAGCGGGTATTTCTTCGGAAAATATTGTTGTAGAGAATTGTGAGTTTAAAAGCGGGTTTGGTATCGCCATGGGAAGTGAGATGTCAGGCGGGATAAGAGATGTGTTTGTCCGAGACTGCTGTTTCGAGAACACGCACAGTATAGCAAGCATTAAAACGGTGCGCGGCAGGGGAGCGTATATAAAAAATATTCATTATGAAAATTGTTCGCTTGTAAACAGAAGTACAGAACATGGAGACACAAAATGGTTCCGCGGCGCTTTATATGCCGACGGCTTTTACGGCGAGGAAGAATTTGATGCGGACACGCCTTTTGATGTGAATGAGGAAACTCCTATAGTGGAGGATATTTATTTTAAGAATATTACTGTTGACACTATTGCGGGTAACGCGGTATATTTGTGCGGACTGCCGGAAATGCCGTTTGACGGAATATATATGGAGAATATAAAAGCTGTTGGAAAGCATGGAATAAAAGTGAAAAATATAAGCAATCTGTATCAGATGAATGTGGAAGTTACAGGCGTAGAGGATTAGATGTATATAACAAAATAACCCGCGTATACGCGGGTTATTTTGTTATTTTGCGAAAAACTGC
>CAJTPP010000094.1:0-1576 GCA_910578235.1 uncultured Clostridia bacterium
GTATAAAGACCTCATCATAAAATCATATAGTTCCGGCATAAACGAACGAACATATTCCAGTTTATCCAAAGTGTCCGAATATTTAGCCGTTGCAAAATGATACGCTTCACAGTTTGTTTTGTTTATCCGCTGCACTGTGCTTTCCTGTATCTTCTCAGGCACAGACGGCATTGATGTATGCGGTGTTGTGTAGTTAATTGTCACCGTTTTATTTTTTACAGAAAATTCCCTGCGTCCATATCCGGCATTGATTAAAGCGTCAATAAAGGCCTTTCGCATTTCCCGAGTAGGGAATTTAATTCTCGCGTTCATCGCAAGCTCGGCTTTTTCCGAAAATTCACCAAGCTTAAACCCTGTCAGCCACCAATGATGGTCTTTGCGTTTAAGCAGTTTTTTTCCGTCCTTAAAAAGTACAAATGACATATCTAACTGTTCATTATCAGTTATAGGCTCATAAAAAGTTCCTGTAAATTTCTCTGAATGTATATCCTCTGCCGAGGTATTATATACCCCTATCTCCGCGCCTGTGGTAATACCGTATTGTCCTTTCCAAAGTTCAATCAGCCACCGTTTACCGTTATAGGCAAACTCAATCGGCTCGCAGTCTATTATCATATTGAAAAACGGAGTACCCTCATCATAAAGGGCGCAGTAACCCGCTTCCCTCTGCCAGCAGTTTTTCAGCGAGTAAAAATAATCTTCTTTATAGTTGTATGCAAATCCGCTCGCGCTGAGATCATCATTCAATTGTTTTAACTGTTCCATTTTATTGGGATTAGGCTTAAAGCCTTTTACCCTTATAAAAAATATTAAACATATTATTATCAGAATAACTGCCGCTGCGGCAATTATAATATAAGTCAACATAAAAATCACCATAGCCTTTCAAAATCTATTTCATATTTATAATATTCATATAAGACACAAACGGTGATAGCATAATAGACACAAAAATACGCCCCGTCTTAAAATACAAGACGGGGCGGGAAACAATTAAAACATACTCTCTTTGGGAATTTCAACGACATTGCTCTCAAACTCTGAACAGTCGCATATACAGCAGTCGCCGTCAACTGAACCGGTTGTCTGTCCGTTGTGAACATAGGTCTCGCCTATCAGCACATCGGCGCCGAAAGCTATCGGGATATTGATTTTCATTTTCTGAGATATGGTAAATTCATAGCGTCCGCATACTGTTCCGCAGCATGGCTCACCACCGCTATGTATGACAGGTCCTCCACAGCATTCAATACAAATCGGTCCGCAGTCAGCAAACGGGCTTATTGATACCGGCACGCACGCTGTCGTTTCATGGCTCGCGCTTACGGGACATGTTGCCACATCCATACATTGTTTGTCTTGCACAATAATCACTCCTTATATGTTTTGTAATGTATAATATGAGAAGTAAATTTATATTGTGAATATCATTTTTATTGACTCGGCGCATGAAACGGTATATAATATCCACATGAGGAGGATCGGCAATGATTTTAATTCCACAATATTTGTATGAACGTATAAAATCCTACGCTCTTCGCGGCAAATCCGAGGAAGTCTGCGGTATTATCGGCGG
>CAJTPP010000094.1:1588-4352 GCA_910578235.1 uncultured Clostridia bacterium
GCGGCGTTATCATTGGCGGCAACAAATATATAAAAGAAATATATTTTCTTGAAAACACTGATCATTCTGCCGCTCATTTTTCAATAAATCCAAAAGAACAGCTTAAAGCGGTAAGAGATATGCGAACAAAAGGTATAGTTCCGCTCGGATGCTTCCATTCACACCCCGCAGCCGGCGCTTATCCGTCCGATGAAGATAAAAGACTCGCATACGACAAGACCGCAAGCTATATGATAATATCGCTGGCAAACGAAGCAACACCCGTATTGCGGTCATTCCAAATAAATAACAAATGCATTGAAGAAAAAATAAGTATAATATAAACAGGAGTTGAGATACATATGTCTTTGTCAAAAAAACTTCTCGAAAGATACTCACGTCATATAGCGTTGGACGAAGTAGGAGAAGCCGGGCAGAAAAAAATACTTGCGGGCAAGGTGCTTATTATAGGAACCGGCGGTCTCGGATCACCCGCGGCAATGTATTTATCTGCCGCGGGAGTCGGAACAATCGGCATTGCCGACTCGGACAAAGTGGAATTATCAAATTTACAGCGGCAAATTATCCATTCTTCATCAGATATCGGCAGAGCAAAAGTTTTATCTGCAAAAGAACGCATGCAAGCTATAAATCCTGATATACGCGTAGACACTTACCATACATTTGTCAGCGCTGACAATATTACTGATCTGATGAAAAATTATGACTTTATAATAGACGCGACAGATAATTTTAGGTCTAAATTTCTTATAAATGACACCTGCGTAATGATGAACAAGCCTTTTTCACATGCGGGAATACTGCGTTTTGGAGGTCAACTCATGACATATGTTCCGGGCAAAGGCCCGTGCTACAGATGCGTCTTTCACACCCCGCCGCCCGATAGCATGGCCGATACTGCCTCACACACGGGAATTATCGGAGCTATGTGCGGCGTCATAGGCAGTATGCAAGCTATGGAAGCGTTGAAATATCTTTCCGGAGCGGGCGAACTGCTTACAGGATATTTACTTACATATGACGCTTTAACAATGCAATTTAGAAAGATCAAACTTCCTGCAACTGTTGACGACTGTCCTGTATGCGGTAAAAATTCTATAATAAAATTCTGACACACCATACATAGAACAAAAGAACCTCTTTACACAAAGAAAGAGGTTCTTTGATTATTATGAAATAATTTGTTTTATAACTCCAAAGGCAAGCAGAGACATAATAAGTCCGGCGGTAAGCACGCCAAGGAATATAAACAAAAATGATTTTTTCGGCTTCATTCCCAGCATTACTGACAGCAGGCTTCCCGTCCATGCCCCCGTGCCCGGCAATGGTATTGCCACAAAAAGAAACAATCCCAGATATCCGTATTTTTCTATCTGAGCCGATTTTGAAAGCGCTTTTTTTTCGATCCATTCAGGAATTTTATGAAGATGACGGCTTTTTTTCATCCATGCAAATATCTTTTCTATAAACAGCAATATAAACGGTATAGGCAGCATATTCCCCAGCACCGCCGCGGCATATGTTGAAAAAAACTGCATATTCATAACCCGCCGCTAAAATACTTCCGCGAAGCTCAAGCAACGGTATCATAGATACTATAAAAACAATAAACTCCTTCGATAGCTTGCCGCTTAAAGCGCCTACAATTGATTGTACGACTGTTTCCATAATCTTCTCCTTAATTATAATAAATTATCTTCTGCATTATACACTATATTATGAATTTTTGCAAATATAACCGTGGTTATTCTTCCGCGAGTTTTTCTATCTTATCCTTATCCACAATAAAAGTCATCGCGGAATGCAGAACCTCGATCACCGTGTGGGAAGGGCTTCCGCCGTATTCACCGTCGAGTGTCCACTTTATATCCTCTTCAGAAACGAATTCAAAACGCGAGGATTTTATGATCGAATAATCGTCACCCGAGTCCTCCCCTTTCATCAATCCGGTCAGAACCGACTGCAGCCTGATCAGATTTGTCGGCTGTCTGAATACAAGCATTTCAAAAAGCCCGTCATTAAGATTGACATTGAGCAGTTTCTCCGAGGTATGAATGCCCGCCACAGACGTTGCGTTAAGAACAATGCAAAGAAAAATATCGTCATCTATTTCTCCGCCGTCATATTTTATATTGACATGATATGATGAAAGATTTGACAGACGTTTTATACCTTCAAAAACATAAGCCATATGACCAAGCGCGTTTTTTGTGCCCTGGGGAGTATCATATGATACATCTGTAAAAGCTCCGAAGGCCGCTACATAATTAAAGATTTTATCATTAAATCTACCCACATCGCACTGAAACTCGTCTCCGTTTACAGCCACAAATGCGGCCTCATACATGTTTTTAGGTATATTAAGCGTTGATGCAAAATCATTCGTAGTTCCGGCCGGGATATAGCCGAGACTTCGCCGTTCTGCACTGTCAAATGTCATAAGGCCTTTAACGGCCTCATTAAGAGTGCCGTCACCTCCCGAAACAACGACACGGTCATATTCACTGCCGTGAAGCCTGATATAATTATAAGCGTCCATCCTTTGCTGTGTAGGACGCAGCGTAACATCATATCCGGCCTTGGTAAAGGTATCTGTAATGTCAAACAGATTGTTTTTTATCTGCGCTTTTCCCGAAAACGGATTAAATATAAAAAGAAGCTTTTTATTCATATCAGTTCCTCCGGAATGAATATTGGTATTAATTAGATTATACAATTATTTTTTGCTATAGTCAAGAAAACTCTTGATTAAAAAACATTTTCA
>CAJTPP010000094.1:4429-7415 GCA_910578235.1 uncultured Clostridia bacterium
GGCGATGCGAGAGTAGGCGTAGCCGTAAGTGATTTACTGGGTTTTATGGCACAAGGTGTAAAAACAATAAAAAACACAAGCAAAAAAATTTTATTTTCCGAGCTTAAAGAAATTATAGACGAGTATAAGCCTGAGAAAATAGTGATCGGTCTTCCAAAAAATATGGATGGCAGCGAAGGGTTCCGCGTTGACGCAACGCATAAATTCGCCGACAAACTAAAAGAAATATATAACGGAGAAATTATTTTCTGGGACGAGCGGCTTTCATCAATGGGCGCTTCACGATATCTGAACGAAACCAACACACGCGGACAAAAACGAAAAAATGTACTGGATACTGTCGCCGCGTGTATAATACTGGAAGGTTATCTTAATTCGATTAAAAATAATTGACATTTCCTCTGGTATATATTACAATATACTTATAAAAACAGAAAGGAATATTTAAGAATGGAAAATAACATAATAATGTTAGAAGATGAAAACGGATGCATGGTCGAGTTTGAAACAATAGATGTGTTCGAACTTGACGGAGTGACTTATTTTGCCTTAATTGAAGTATTGCCAGACGAGCAGGATAATGACGAGGTTCTTATCATGAAGGTTGAGGGCGATATTGAAAGCGAAGAGGCAGAACTTGTCATGGTAGAGGACGAGGCACAGCTCGAAGCTGCGTTTGCGGAATTTTTAAAACGCGATGAAGAAATGAACGGAGAAGAATAAACAAAAAAATTATTAAAAAGTTTATTTTTCCTATTGAATTTCACCGCAAAATGTGCTATTATAATTACAGAAAAGTTAATACGCCAATTACCCTGAGATTTCACGTTAAAAAGTCTTTTTTTTACCAACACTTCTTAAAAGGGATATATTCTCCGGTTGTGGCATATACGCCTCCTTTCCTTCGGGAATGTCAGTGGACATATAAAGCAAACGGGATATAACCCACCTGCATGGGCAGGTAGAAACTTGGCTTTGTCAGACGGTTATTTCGGGGTTTTTTTCTTAATTTTTAATTTTATAATTCGTTTTTTTATCACAATTATATTCTCCAATCGTTTTATTGACTTTAAACCTCCGTCATGATATACTAACAGATAATACTAATGATCGAGGTGTCTATATGAACAGCATAACCGCAAGAAAATTAGCCGTATCAGGCGTTCTCATCGCCGTCGGAGTTGTATGCTCTCCTTTGTGTTTTCCCGTTGGAGCGGCAAAATGCTTCCCGATACAGCACCTCATAAACATTATGGCCTGCCGTATTTTTAGGACCGCTTTACGCCGTGATCATGGCTTTTCTAACCTCGGTTCTGCGGCTGGCAGCCGGCATGGGCACAATGCTTGCTTTTCCCGGCAGTATGTTCGGCGCACTTATCGGAGGTCTTTGCTACAAGCTGACAAAAAAACTGCCTTTCGCATACATAGGCGAGCTTATCGGCACAGGCATTATCGGCGCGTTAGCCGCGTATCCTATCACCGTATTTGCCATGGGAAAAGAATGCGCCGTTTTCGCATACATAATTCCCTTTATCATAAGCTCGGCGGGTGGCACAATAATCGCGGTATTTCTGGTAACGGCCATCAAAAAAACACACGCCCTTGATAAATTCTTTGAGGTAAAATAAATGCTTTCTGAAATAATACGCAATGTGCATGTCAAACATCCTATTGTCCACAACATAACCAACTATGTGACGGCGGCGGACTGTGCCAATATAACGCTTACAGTCGGCGCTTCACCTATAATGGCTGACGAGCCCCTTGAAGTGTCAGATGTTACTTCTATATGTGACGCCCTTGTACTAAACACAGGCACCATATCGGGCAACCGTCTCGAAGCAATGCTGATTGCGGGCACGGCCGCAAATAAAAAAGGTATACCCGTCATTCTTGATCCTGTCGGAGCGGGTGTATCATCATTCCGAACAGAAGCAATTAACAAGCTTATAGCGCAGGTAAAACCACAGATCATACGGTTAAACACAGCCGAGCTTAAAAGCCTTTGTCTCAGCACCCGCAACATATCAGGCATTGACGCCTCGAATGAAAATATCACTGATAACATCATCACTTTCGCGCAGCGTCTTAGTGTTCAGACACACGCAGTTATCGGAGTAAGCGGTATATCCGATATAATAACAGACGGAACACATACCGCGGTTATACACAGCGGTCATAGCATGATGCGCCGTATTACAGGAGCCGGATGCATGCTGTCAGCCGTAACTGGCGCATTTGCCGCCGCAAACAGCGACAGAATTTTTGACGCGGTTACAGCCGCATTTGCCGTATACGGAAAATGCGGACAAAAGGCGTACAAGGAAGGAATTGGCACGGCTTCATACAAAAACCGTCTTTTTGATGAAATGACAAACCCTGACACGGAGGAAGCGGAAATTGAATATAGATAAAAAATCACTGCGGCTTTACGCCGTAACCGACAGAACATGGCTTGATGGCCGACAGCTTACAGAAGACGTTGAGAAAGCCCTGAAAGGCGGAGCAACAATGATACAGCTTCGTGAAAAAAATCTAAATACAAACGACTTTATACTGTCCGCCGAGAGAATAAAAAAAATATGTGACAAATATCATATCCCTCTTATCATCAATGACAATATTGACGTCGCGCTTGCCGCAGACGCAAGCGGTATTCATATAGGCCAGAGCGATATGACAGCGGCAGCGGCACGGAAAGTTCTCGGTCCGGATAAAATTATAGGGGTCACCGCAAAAACTGTGTTGCAGGCACAAGAAGCTGAAAAATACGGAGCGGATTATATCGGCAGCGGCGCAGTATTCGGTTCGTCCACAAAGCGTAACGCCAAAAAAATGGAGCTTGACACTCTCAGGAGCATAACCGCCTCAGTAGATATTCCCGTTGTTGCAATAGGCGGAATAACAGGCGATAATATCTTTGAATTGTCAAACACAGGCATTGCGGGCGCGGCGGTCATTTCGGGCATATTTGCGCAGAATGATA
>CAJTPP010000095.1:0-207 GCA_910578235.1 uncultured Clostridia bacterium
AATTAGTGTGGTTTTATATAATGAAAGTGACGGTGAAGTATTATCAAAGGAAATACAAGAACTAAAATCAGATAAAGAATTTATACTGTTTGAATTAGGCTGCAAAACCGAAAATGATGTTGATACCGTAGAAGCGAATTACAAATATAACCTTGACGCTGCCGAAAAATTAAAGGCTCGGAATGCTGATTTACAATCAGAATACAA
>CAJTPP010000095.1:219-437 GCA_910578235.1 uncultured Clostridia bacterium
CAGATAAGGCAAATTATATTGAAATAAAAAACAATATTCCGTCCAAAAATATATCAGCCGTACAAGCTGAGCGGGCAGAAATTCAAGCTGACGGAATACGGCAGACGCGCAAGGAATTGGAAAACATCTATAAAGGCAAATTTAATGATGATATTTTTGC
The DNA here is from genome assembly GCA_910578235.1 of uncultured Clostridia bacterium. Lineage (GTDB taxonomy): Bacteria > Bacillota > Clostridia > UBA1381 > UBA1381 > Hominilimicola. The sequence goes on from CAJTPP010000095.1 coordinate 380, forward strand.
AGAAGTACAAAATACAGTCAACAACGATTTGGGTGAAAGCCCTTTGAAAAAATCGCTT
>CAJTPP010000095.1:457-7324 GCA_910578235.1 uncultured Clostridia bacterium
CAAGGCAAGAAACAACAGCAAAAGTCTATCCCTAGTAAGTACAGAAATCACGAAATTGAACAATAATAATACATAAAACTTCATTAAACAAATAAAAAAACAAGCTAATACTAATTGTGCAAAAAAGATATTTATTATATTTTTCTATACGATTTTTTGTAAAAATATACTCTTGATATTAAAAATAAAATGTGCTATTCTTTTATCAAGATAGTTTAAAAGAGCTCTAAACATCTGAAATTTATAAAATGTCTTTTAAAGCAAAGGCGCTTACTTACCTTAGGGTAAATAAGCGCCTTTTAAGTTTATAGGACAAAAATTAAAGTCAGGAGATGATTAGATATGAAAGTATCATTTTTTAAAAAGTTAACAGGTATAACTATAGCGGCAATGCTTGCTGCCGGAAGTATTGCAGGCTGCGGAAGTAAAGATTCGGCATCTATTCCGGATGACGGCGCAGCAAATGGAAAGGATGTTCTTCGAGTAGGAATGGAATGCGCATACGCACCTTTTAACTGGACACAGACAAGCGAGATTGTTTCTAACGGAGATAAGGCTATTCCTATTTACGGCGGAGGCGGATATGCCTATGGTTATGACGTTATGATTGCAAAGCAGATTGCCGAAAATTTAGGAATGGATCTTGAAATTCATAAAGTTGAATGGGATTCCATAGGGCTTTCAATGGATTCAGGTGAATACGATTGTATTATCGCAGGTATGGGACGTACTGCTGAAAGACAATTATCCTATTCATTTACAGAACCGTATTATTACAGGAATAACTGCGTTGTTGTTAAGAAAGGGTCTGATATTGAAAACATTACAGGACTTTCAGAACTTGCGGGTAAAAATGTAAAAGTAACAACGCAGCTTGGCACAGGCTGGGTTCCTCTTTTAAATCAGATACCGGATGCGGTATTGGGAGCAAATTATGAGACTACGGCAGAGGTGTTTATGGCAATTTCAAATGGTACCGCAGATGTTGCAGTTATCGATTTGCCGACAGCAGAATCGGCGCTTCTTACCAATAGTGATTTAAAGATTATCACCCTAAATGAAAATGACACATTCTCAGGCGATGAAGAAATGACTAATATTTGTATCGCAACAAGAAAAGATGATATTGAATTGAGAGATAAAATTCAGGGCGCGATGGACACATTAGGACTTACGCGTGATAGTATGAATGAGCTTATGGAGGAAGCTATCAAGCTTCAGCCTGCGGCAAATTAAAAGTTATTTGGCAACGGAGCTGATTTACTTTGAGTAAACAGCTCCGTTATTTATTTGATTTTAAAGGGGAAGTGAACTTATGGGAAATACACCTAACGGAGTTTTTGAATGGGTATTGTTTATAGCCCGTGAATATTCCGATTTGTTTATAACGGGAACAATTATTACCTTAGCGGTAGCAGTAATTGGAACACTTATCGGGTTTGTTCTCGGGTTTGTAATGGGTATAGTTGAAGATACAAAGATAGATGAAGACGACAATATTGTCTGGAAGGTAATCTTAGGACTTTTAAAGGGAATATGTAAAATTTACATAGAGATTTTCCGCGATACACCAATGATAGTGCAGGCAATGATAATTTATTTCGGCATTCGTCAGTGTGGATTTGAAATAGATCCCATTGCCGCGGGAATAATTGTAACTACCTTGAATACAGGAGCATATATGGCGGAAACAGTGCGCGGAGGAATAAAGTCTATTGATGTTGGACAACGCGAGGGGGCGCTGGCAATGGGAATGTCGCCGGTTTCGGTGATGTTGTTTATAGTATTGCCGCAGGCTTTTAAGAATATTATTCCTGAAATGGTAAATATGTTCTTAACTAATTTGAAAATGACTTCCGTTCTTAATGTCATTGGAGTAAAGGAATTGTTTTTACAAGCGAAAACAGCAGGCGGAACATACTACAAATACCTTGAGTCTTATCTTACAATAGCGGTAATATATTTTGTTCTTTGCTTTGTATTTAACAGATTATTTTTGCTGTTAGAAAAGAAAATCGCAGGAAAAAAGGATTATGTCCTTGCAGTAGAGCATATGGACAATAATGAATAAAGGAGTGTGTTCTTATGAAAAACGAAGAAATTATAAGGGTTGAAGAGCTTAGTAAAAGCTTCGGAGAACACGAGGTGTTGAGGAAGATAGATTTTGAGGTCAATCGAGGAGAGGTGATTTGTATTTTGGGATCATCGGGCTCAGGCAAATCAACGTTGCTGCGGTGTATTAACCGTCTTGAAAAGCCGAGCTACGGAAGAGTGTTCTTTCACGGAAAAGAGCTTGGTAAATCTCAAAAGGAAATTAACAGCTATCGTTCAAAGGTGGGAATGGTTTTTCAATCCTTTAATTTATTTAATAATATGACTGTTTTGAAAAATTGTATGGAATGTACGAGAAAGGTACTTCATTTACCGAAGGAGGAAGCGTATGACAGAGCTATACTTCATCTTAAATCTGTCGGTATGGCACCATATATAAATGCTCTGCCTGCACAGCTCTCAGGCGGACAGAAACAACGAGTAGCTATTGCGCGCGGACTTTGTATGAATCCCGAAGTGCTGCTCTTTGATGAACCAACAAGTGCGCTTGACCCTGAAATGGTCGGCGAAGTGCTTAATGTTATGAAATCACTTTCAAAAACAGGACTTACAATGCTGATTGTAACTCACGAAATGGGCTTTGCGCGAGATGTTTCCGATAGGGTTTTATTTATGGATAAGGGGTACATTGTAGAGGACGCGCCGCCCGAAAAATTCTTTACTTCACCCGATAATTCAAGAACAAAGGAATTTTTGTCGCGTTATATGGCAGGTTGATAGGAGGTAAAAATGAATAATTTTGTTGTTACATTTGCAAGAGGATTTGGAACAGGAGGAAAAGAAATTGCGTCAAAACTTGCTGCTGATTTAGGTGTGCATTGCTATGAAAACCGCATATTGACTCTGGCGTCTCAAATGAGCGGACTTAATAAAAAACTGTTTGACGAAGTAAACGAAAAAATACGCTCGTCAGGGGGGTTTACCAATTTACTGAGAGGACTTCCGCGGGCGCGGCATTATATTTCACGAAACGAAAAGTTTGTTTCGGACGATAAGCTGTTTGAATTTCAAAAACAGATTATCGAAAATTTAGCCGAAACAGAATCCTGCGTAATTGTAGGAAAATGCGCCGATTGGATTTTGCGCGGACGCGAAAATGTAGTAAGCATTTATATTGAAGCGCCAAGAGATTTTTGTATTAAGCGTACTATGGACAATATGCAGGTATCAAGAGAGACAGCGGCGGCAACCATAAAACAAACTGACAAGTTCCGCGCGGATTATTATAATTATTATACTCACGGAAATTATTGGACAAATCCGGTGAATTATGATATGACGCTCAACAGCGAAAAAGCCGGTATTGAAAATTGTGTTGCAATAATTAAAGAGTATATGAAAATCAAGGGTTAATTAAATAATGGGAGTGAGATAATACTATGTTATTAAAAGAAACAGGCTTAACAGCACAGGATATAAAGAATAAAGTCGGTAAATATATGATTGAAACATATGAACGTTTTGATTTTGTGGCAGACACTGCAAAAGATATGTATGTTTATGATGAAAACGGAAATGAGTACCTTGACTTTTACGCGGGAATTGCTGTAAACTCTGTCGGCAACTGCAACAAGGCTGTTGTAGAGGCGGTGCGTACTCAAGCCGGAGAGATTATGCAAACCTTTAACTATCCATACACCGTTCCACAGGCGTTGCTTGCAGAAAAAATTTGTACTGCGATTGGTATGGATAAGATTTTCTTTCAGAACAGCGGTGCGGAAGCAAATGAAGCTATGATTAAAATGGCAAGAAAGTACGGTGTAGAGAAATACGGCGCCAATAAGTATAATATAGTTACGGCGGCAAAATCTTTTCACGGCAGAACTTTTGGCGCAATGAGTGCAACAGGTCAGCCGGACAATGCTTGTCAGATAGGATTTGGAGATATGACACCGGGTTTTACATATGCGGAGTATAACAATCTTGAAGCTTTTAAGGCTGCCTGTACGGAAAACACGATTGCTATTATGATTGAGCCGGTTCAGGGCGAAGGCGGTGTAAATCCTGCAACCCCTGAATTTATGAAAGGACTTCGTGAGTTTTGTGATAAAAATAACATATTGCTTTTGCTTGATGAGGTACAGACGGGTTGGTGCAGAACAGGCTCGATAATGAGTTATATGAATTACGGAATAAAGCCTGATATTGTTTCTATGGCAAAGGCTATGGGCGGAGGTATGCCTATTGGCGCGATATGCGCGTCATCAGAGGTTGCAAAAGCATTCACAATGGGCTCTCACGGCACAACCTTTGGCGGACACCCTGTTTGCTGCGCCGCGTCGCTTGCAGCGGTTACGGAGCTGTTAGATAAAAAACTTGCGGACAATGCAAAAGCGATGGGCACATATTTTATGAGTTTGCTCAAAACGCTTCCTCATATAAAAGAAGTAAGAGGTCAGGGCTTGCTTGTAGGAGTTGAATTTGAAGACGGGATTAACAGCGTTGATATAAAGCATGCCTGCTTTGACAGAAAATTGCTTATTACCGCTATCGGTACAAATATTATTCGTATGATTCCGCCGCTTATTGTTACAGAAAAGGATTGTGATATAGCATTTGCAATTATAAGGGAGGCAATTAGAGACGTTTATGGAAAATAAATTTCAATATTATTTGCCTGTCAACATAATATTTGGCAGCGGAAAAATAAATTCTGTTGGTGATATTTCAAGAACATACGGCTCAAAAGCACTGATTGTTACGGGCGGCAACAGCGCAAAAAAGTCAGGTGTTTATGATTGTGTAAAGAATTGTCTTGTATCTGTTGGGATTGATACTGTTTTATTTGATAAAGTAACACAAAATCCTCTTACCACTACTGCCGTTGAAGGCGCGGCTATGGCAAAAGAACATAATTGTAATGTTGTTGTGGCGGTTGGCGGTGGAAGTGTTATGGACTGTGCGAAAGCCATTGCATTTCTTGCCATTAATGACGGGGATATAAATGACTACATATTCAATATTCGTAATAGTGATAAGGCTCTGCCGTTGATTTTAATTCCAACCACTTGCGGAACGGGTTCAGAGGGCAACGGTTTTGCGGTACTTACAAATCCCGAAACAGGCGACAAAAAATCGCTCAGATGTAATGCAATCATTGCAAAAGCGTCAATAATAGACCCTGAGTGTATGATGACTATGCCAAAAAATGTTTTGGCTTCCGTAGGATTTGACGCATTATGCCATAATATAGAAGCATATACATCTATGATTGCCCAGCCTTTTACAGACGCACTGAGTTTATACGCTATTTCGCTTATAGCGAATAATCTGACAGATGTATATAACGGTAAAATAGAAAAAAGCGGTTGGGAAAAGCTTACGCTGGCAAGTACCATAGGCGGTATGGTTATAAATACGGCAGGCGTAACACTGGCGCACGGTATGGAACACCCCGTTAGCGGACTTCGTAACATAGTTCACGGTCAGGGCTTGGCGGCGCTTACTCCCGCCATTATTGAAGCATCATATAAAGGCAATGAGAATAAATTCAAAAATATTGCAAAATGCTTTGGAGGTACTTGCGCTGAAGATTGCGCAAAAGTAATACGAAATCTCTTATGTGAAATAGATTTAACACGCACTCTTTCTGATTTGGGAATAAAAGAAAATGATATTCCGTGGCTAGCGGAAAATTGTATAAAGGTTTCCGCCGCAAGTGTAAAGAATAATCCTGTTGTATTCACGCAAGGGGAAATTGCAGAATTGTACGGAAGATGCTTATGATATATCATAAAGCAGACTATTTTAGCAAGATGCGCGGTTAATGTGTTCAGTGGAGGCATAAGTCTTTGCTGAGCATTTGCCGCATATATGCGAAAATGATATTGGGAGTGATTTTGATTATGAAGCCTATTATAGGAATTGTACCGCTATGGGATAGCAATAAGAAAAGTTATTGGATGTTGCCGGGATATGTTGAGAGTATCATAGACTCAGAAGCCATACCTGTAATACTGCCTATGACAGATAATACAGATATTATAGACAGATTATTTAATACGTGCGGCGGCATTTTATTCACAGGAGGACAGGACATATCTCCGTCAATTTATGGAGAAGCTGCATTTTCCGAATGTGGAGAAATATGCGGTGAAAGAGATAATATGGAAAAGTATTTATTTGAACTTGTCTTAAAAAATGACAAACCCGCACTTGGAATTTGTCGCGGTATTCAAATATTTAACGCTTTGCTTGGAGGTACATTGTATCAGGATTTAAACTCTCAATTTCTATCAAATATAAACCATCATCAGTTGCCACCTTATAATTTGACAACGCATAAAGTAAAATTATGCAACCAAACACCACTGCAAGCGTTGCTGAAAAAAGATGTATTGGAGGTAAATAGTTATCACCATCAAGCAATACGAACTTTATCAGAAGAACTTTCACCAATGGCATTTTCCGAAGATGGATTGACAGAAGCTGTATATATGCCGTCTAAACGGTTTGTATGGGCTGTACAGTGGCATCCTGAATTTTTATATAAAACCGACGAAAATAGCAGAAAAATATTTAGAGCGTTTATAAACTCGGCTTCTTAATTATTGTAGAGTAATATATTAAACAAATTTTTTGTTGTATACATAAGAGTATGTTATACAATAAAAATATCAAATTATCTTTCGATATATATTCATCAGTTCAAAAATTTCCAAAAAATATTACATTCACCCTTGACAAAAAGTGTCTTGGGGTATTTGAAAGGAAAAAGTGCCACGTTAATATTTCAAAGATGGGGAAATATGAAGT
>CAJTPP010000096.1 GCA_910578235.1 uncultured Clostridia bacterium
TGATTATACCCTGCTCGTAATACTCCCGCGTATACTCCCGCATACGGTCAATTCCGGCAAGTGTATCAGCCACGCTCATACCATTATATTTTTCCTCATGGTCGAGCCATTTCTTTGACTGTGATATACGGGCGTTGTACATATCGGAACCCATATCCTTCATGGTCTTGGTGAAATCGTCCCACGTCTGACGGCCGGCTCTGACTTCCTCCATATTGCGGTCTTTCACACGGCCAAACGCCGCGAGCGGACTGTCACCGATATCCTCCCAGTCGTTGAGTGCAGACCGTTCCTCCAGATATGCCTTGGCTTGGTCGTTCAGTTCCTTCGTCTGCTTCTGCATGAGTGAGAATATCTGCTCCTGAATATCCTGCACATCTTTCTGATTGCTTGTAAACTTCTCCGATAATTCCACCCATTTTTGAAGCTCCTGCGTAACTGTAACGGCATGAGTATTCTTGTATTGCGTCCAGTCGTCTTTCGCTGCTGTAAACGCGTCAGAATTGTCCTTGCCTTTTGCATAATGCGGTATGCCGAGTCCTGACATTATGGCCTTTGTCTGCGCCGCTGTATATACCTTTGCGCCTTTTGACAACGGCAATATAACGTCCCTGCCCTCGGGGATAAATGCACGTCCGCGGTCGACTATAAGCTCACGATTGTCGCTTATGCCGCGCTCGTCATTCACCATCGCAAGACCGCCGGGGAAGTTCATGTCTCCTTTCGCACGCCCTTTCGGCACATCTCCCGTAGCTGTATAATGAGTCGTCACTTCTACGGTTTGCGACAGACTTTTAATTTTTGCGTCTGCCGCATCTGTGTTAGCATCAACCGGTACTTTCACCTGTTCCTGATTAAGCGCTGATATCTTCTCTTTTGCCGGTTCTGCATCCGCATCCACTGTTACTGTTGTATCTTCTGTAGTTTCTTCTAATTCAGTATTGACTGTTATGGTAGCGGAAGGATTATCCTGAATTTCAGCAACCTTCTCTCCGGCCTGGTTTAATACATCAATATTTCCGTCTGCGTTTACCTGTAATGATACAGCTCCAAGCTCCTGTAAATTCTTTGTCTCTCCTGTTGCCTGATTTAAAACTGTCAAATCACCATCAGCACTTACAGACACATGCACATTTTCAGTGTCAAGCTCTTTTAGCTTTTCTGCCGTCCCTTCGACTACCTCGTAGCCGTTAACCGTAAGCTCGATATGCTTATCCTCGGGTATAAGTCCTATGCTGTGCGCAAGCGCGTCAACCTGAGCGACGCTCATACCCATGTCTCCGCCAAGCTTGCCGAGGTCATTTATAACGCCTGATATATCTCCTTTTGATATAGCTTGTTCAACATCTGTAAACCCGTTTTTCATAAGTGCGGCTTTTTCTACAACTTGTGTGCTTGTAAGCCCTAGTTGTTCTCCGTCACTAACGAAATCCTTTATAACAGCGTCAAGCGCATTATTACTTATAGCACTCTGTAAGCTGTCAAAACCGTTACGGAATAATGCTACCTGTGCCGCAATATCTTCATTTGCAAATTCCCAATCGCTCATGTTGGCTTTAAGCTGAGCAATTGTATTATTAACCGCATTGCCTCCGGCAGCAAATACTTCTTCTATCTTATCAAAACCGTTAAGCTCCATTGCGCTGTCTTGCGCAACCTGCGCCATAGCCTGTAAGGATTTCCTTCCGTTAACAGCGCGCTCATCCGAAGCTGTTAATTCGTCATTCAGTTCTTTATAAGCGTTCTTTACATTCTGAACCTGAGCGATTATACCATCCATATCCTCAAACTTGAAGTCGTTACCTGTCAAAGCTGTATATGTATCTGTAAAACCGCTCTCCTGCATGCTTTTTATCAAGTCATTACGCTCTTTTTCAAAGGCCCTGCGGCCTATTCGATTACCGCTTTCCTCAGCCTTTCTTGTATTATTCAGAATTTTCCTATACTGTTCTTCAAATTTTGTCGCTTCCTGAATCCATTGCTGCGCACTGTCCCGGCGTTCCTTGTATTGTGCACCCAATCCACTTCCTGCGCTAATTGCGTCATATGCTTCAAATACAGCTTTTTGAGCGTCCCTATAATTATTTTTATTAAGAGCATTGTTAATTTCATCTGCAGCGTTTTCCGCATCTGCTACAACCATATCAAGAGCTGTCTCATAATCTCCGGTATCAATCATCAATTTGATTGTTTCGTCATTTGTCAGTTTCTTGATTTCCTCTATAATTGCAGAAGTACGGTTTTTAGCTGCTTCAAGCTGCTCAGAATTTAATTCACCGCTGTTTATAGAGGTGTTGAGCTGTTCGTATTCATCACGAAGCGCAGATATATGCTGAGCATTGCTGTCTGCTTCTTTCCACGTGTCATATAATTCCTTATAGCTCTGTCCGAGTTTTGAATTATTTTCTATCGCTTTACCGACATATTTTGATATTACCTGATACCCTGCAATAACAGCCGCAGGTGCAAGCGCAGCTCCTACAACACTGAATGCTGTTGAAGATGTAACAGAAGTGGCTCCTGTTTTTACAATATCAAAGGCGGCTTTAACTGCCCCGCCGAAGGTCTCAGCTTCTCCTACTGCTGTCTTGAATGTTGCACCAACACCCTTTATATGTCCCTTTACATTTCCCGCAGCAGCGTTAAAAATTTTATTATCAAGAATTTTTCCGGCGGCTTCTTTCAATTCTCCGGCGGATTTCGTTATAGTAACAAATCCTTTTGATATTGCTCCCAGTCCTATTATAGTCGCACCTGTATTAACAAGAACTTTCTTCTGCCCATCGTCCATAGATGCAAGCTTCTGCGCGAATTCTGCAACACCACCGCTTGCATCCTTTATTGTCGGCAAGAATGTTTCGCCTATACTGCGTGCTGCTTCAACGATATTATTCTTTGTTACCGCAAGCTGTGACGCTGTCGTCTCCGACTTAGAATTAAATTCCTCCTGCAAAGCAGTGTTTTCCTGATAAGCAGTATTCGCACGATTAACGCTCTCTGTAACAAGGTCATAACCATTTACAAGTGCCATCATTGCCTGAATATCCTGTGTATTATTTATCCCTAAATCATCAAGCGCAAGCGTAAGATTTTCCGCTGACTGTAAACCTTTCAGCAAACCGTTAAATGCACCCTTGCTGTCAGTATTCCATTGTTCCTTAAATTCCTTTGCGCTCTTTCCTGAATACTTAGCAAAAGTTTTAAGTTCTTCGCCGCCATTTGCTACAGCCGTTTCAATTGAAAGCCATGTACGGCCTATCGCGCTGCCGCCAAGCTGTGCTTCAATGCCGAGTGAGGACAAGGCTGCGCTATATCCCAAAACATCAGCCGCACTCATGCCAACAGTCTGACCGTATTTACCCATACGAAGTGCCATTGCAGCTATTTCCGATTCTGTGGTAGCGCTGTTGTTACCGAGGTCTACTATCGCAGAACCGACATTGCGGATTTCACTTTGGGAAATTCCCATAACATTCCGGAAACGTGCCATTGTCGCCGCGCCTTCTTCGCCGGCAAGATTAGTGGCTGTTTCCATTTGCGCCATTACTTCGGTAAAATCAGCAATATTATCTACAGTGATTCCAAGCTGTCCGCCTGCGGCCGCAAGTTCATTTAATTTGTCTGTAGTCATTGGAATAGCGTTATGTCCGTTTATTCCGACAGTGGACATATCAATTATGCTTTTCTTTATAGCATCAAGCTGTTCAGGCGTGCCGTCAACTGTTTTCTTTACGCTTGCAAAGCTATCCTCAAAATCTATTGCAAACTTAGCCGAAGCAACACCGCCGGCAGCAAGTGCCACAGCCGTATATTGAAGCGGCTTTGTAATTGTATCAAAACCTTCGCCCAGTTCCTTCATGGACTTGCCTGTATTTTGTAAATTCTGTGCTTTTTCCGCGCGTTCTACAGCCGCAAGGCCTTTTTCGTATTCTTCATACTGCTTTGTAGCTTTATCTACAGTTGACAACGCATCAGCATACGCTTGTTTACTTCCGGCAAGTGCGCTTTCCTGTGTACGAATTGAATCAGTAATTTTTTTACCCTGTTCGGCATATGAGCCGATTTCAGCGTTAACCCATTTTATAGCCTTCTGATTATCCTTATATGCTGTGCTATTTTTATCCAGATGCTTATTTGCTTCTGTAAGGAGATTTTTTTCATTGATACGCAGTGCAAGTGTTTTGTCAAGCTCTGATTTCTGCGATTTTAAAGAGCTTATATTTTTCGTTATACTCTTCTGATTATCTTCATATGCTTTTTTAGTATTATTCAATGCGGCACGACTGGTTTTAAGCGTGTTTTCTGCCTGCGTCATTTGTTTTCTGTATTCCGCAACACTTTTTACTCCTGCTCCGCTGCTTTTGCCCTGAATCTTTTCTAGCTTCGACAATTCTCCTGCCACATTATTTATAGTTGTTTCCAAATCAGAGGCATCACCTCTTATTGTGACAACAATTCCGTCTATTTCCTCCGGCACATAACCACCTCCTTAGCCAAAGACAGCCCTAATATACGGGCTGTCATAATTATCTGTGTAATTATCCGATACACCGCCGTTTAACGTGTCCAGCATATCCAGTAATACACGAGGATCCTGCCGTCCCAGTTCGTCAGGCAGTATACCCCTGTATTTAAACATTGTCACATACAAATCGCTTAATTTTCCGTCTCCTCCGCCTGATCCTCCGTCAGGCTTTCCTCGTTTTTTCCCGAAAAATCCTCTATAAACCACTCCCATACTTCAAAACACATTCTTTTCTTTGAAGCTACTGCGTACTCAAGTATGTCCGCGGTTGCTTCCGTTCCCTCAAACAAATAATCCACAGCTTCTCCGCATAATTGAAGAGGATTGATTTTATCATCTTCCTTAAGCTTTAAATACTCGTTATGTACCTTAACAGCCGCTGAAAATCTCCACGGCTTAGATACATATTTTTTCTTTTTGTATATAAATGTCAATACTTTCTGCATAATAAATCCTCCTTAAAATTAATGGGGACACTGTCTCAAGTGTCCCCATTAATATTCTTTACACTGTCGGTTCCGTTGTCTTTCCGGGATACCAATTCATATCAGTAAACCACTTTTCTTCAAGCTCTGCTGCTGTAACTCCCTCCGGCAAATCCGTTTCATCAATATATTCATAGCATATGCCATCATAATCAGGTTTCACCGCTGTATACGTTGCCTTTGCCGTCTGGCGTTCAGGCGCGCCTTCTGAAGGCGCTGTCTTACCTCCGACATTTGACGCAAAGCTATATGTACCCTTCTTATATCTGATATATCGAAAACCGGTTTTACCGGGCATTTTTAGCTTCACTTTCCATGCGACGCCAAAATATACCGTGTTTCCTTCATATCCAACACTAAGTACACCATCTTTCATTTCTAATCCGCGCCACATTGCGTCAACCTCGGGAGGGATATCCGCGTTTGTTAATTCATGCCCTCTCTTTTCGATATAGTTAATTACATCATATGGGCCATTATCTGCGTCAAACACATCACTGCCGCCGTTATCAGTCGGAGAAATTTCTACCGTACCTCTTAAATGATATGGTTCCTTATATATAATCCCCTCCGCCGTGTCACTTTCAACCGCAAAAAATGTATAACGTTCTACACCTATTTTCGGATTTCCTCTTAATTCTTTTCCTGCCATAATTTAATCATTCCTTTCAAAAAATATATGTTTATAAAATCTCATGTTCTTTCGGCAGACCGTAATTTTACCCTTCGTTTCTTTTGGCATATCATGCGAAAGTTCACGGTACCAGCCGTGATTCTGCATTACCCCGTCCACCTTTACCGCAAGGCGTGAGCATTCGCCGCCGCCCTTACACCATATATCTACAGCGATATATGTTTTTTGTCCCCATTCCTCATTATCCGCACACATTCCCGTTGTGTTTCCTATTTCATAATAGGTGATGACTGGGAGTTTAACAAATTGCTCCGGATGATAGAATTTTACGGTTACGCCGTCAATCGTTTTCAGAATATTCCGAACCATCTCATTCACATCTACCACTTAAATCCACCTCCCTGAGCAATGCTGCGCATCCCATATCCCATAGAGCGGAATATGCAACCTGATATGTTTTTCCGCCTTCTGTAAAATACACACCTTCTTTTATTCTGTCGTCATTGTGACAATAGAAAGCATATTGACATTCTATAGATAAGCCATATTCTCTCTGCGCCATTTCTCCGCTGTAAGGCTGCAAATCGCCGTTTATAGTACCGATTACCTTATTGCCATAATATACATTTTCATAATCGTCATAATCACCCAATTCAATAATATCCATCTTTGTATTATTGAATATATCAAACACACTCTGAAATTTATCCAACGTCACTTGGAACACGACCTTTCCTACATCTGAAAGGATTAAGACGCGATTCGTATTCTTTTAAAAATTCGTCCGTGTCTGTGTCAGAACCGTCTTTAAATGATATACTGCGCTTATCCTGTGTAACAGATTTTATACGCTCAGGCGCATTAGAATTGCCATACCCCTTACGGCGATACATGTCTGCCGCAATCATTGGAACAAGGCTTTCAAGCTGGCGCGGAAATATTTCTATACGGCAATAGCCCAGTATCATATCAGCGGTATCGCCAATCAAAAAGGACAACAAGCCGTCTTGCTCATTGTCCTTTATTCCCAGCAGCATTTTAAGCCGCTCCAAAGCCTCATCAAGCTTTTCCTTCTCCATTCTTGCCACCTCGCTTCACAGGCGCTTCCTTAACCTCTGTATATCCCGATGACAAATACGCTCTTATCTGTATTTCATTTGTCAAAATAATTGTATCAATACCATTTGTCAGCTTCATTATTCACCAGCTCCCGACTTATGCACATAAATAGCTTTCTTTTTGTTCTCAAGCACAAATGCGTCATGATATACTCTGCCTTCAACAAGCCAGCCATTGATACCCGGCGGATTATCATGTATCTTATACTCTGACAGCTTCACCGGCGCAGTTGTCGCAATTTTATTTGTAACAAAAAATTCAACGCCTGACGGAAGGTACGACTGCGGCAGTACGATAAGCGGAATACCGTCAATTGCGCCTACCTGTCCTTTAAGCGCGATATTCTGCGCAAGGTCGCCCTGCTTAATAAATGCAGGGTCAAGTTTAATAAGTTTATAGAATGCACTTGACACATACGCTACCGCACCCGCTGTCGGCACATTGTTATCCACAAGCGCGGTTGTTCCGTCAAGGAACGCGTCATACG
>CAJTPP010000097.1 GCA_910578235.1 uncultured Clostridia bacterium
AAATATATAACAGTATATTATAAAAGAATATACTATAGATTAGTATCAATATAATGTTTAATATAATACATTTATAATGAATTAATAGTTTAAGGTACAGACAGAGAAGCTATATTATTTAAGGTGTTCACGAGACAGTTTTCACACTGTCTCGTTATTTTGCATTATGTCATTGAGCTTTTTCATTTCCTCTACTTTTCTATCTATCATAACGTGCATATAAGTATCACCTGTTACTTTAATGGATGAATGCCCCATAAGTTCCTGCACTGTTTTTAAATCCATTCCGACTTCCAAACTTCTTGTTGCAAACGTATGTCTCAGACAATGCGGATTTGCGTGTCCTATACCTGCTCTTTTGGCCATTCTTGAAAATGTTCTGTTAAAATTAGCAGGATCTATCAAGCCTCCTATCTCAGTTGCAAATACTAAATCGTTATCCTCATATAACTCTCCTGCCAACAATTTTTCCTTATCCCGTCTCTCTCTATGCTTCTCCAATAATTTATACAGGTAATCAATTATAGGAATTACACATCGGCTTTTAGTTGTTTTTGTATCAGTTATCACAAGTTTAGTTTTCTTATTCTTGCTCTCATAATCTTTAACACGATTCACTGTTCTTTTTATATACACAAGATGTTTGTCCATATCTATATCACTCCATCTAAGTGATAAAAGTTCGCCACGTCTTACACCCGTGAAAAGGCTAAATAGAACTGCAATACCCATTCTGTCCTTTTCAAGAACATTAAATAATTTATCCTGTTCTGCCTGTGAAAGCACCCTCATTTCTTTATAATCATCTTTGGGAATAACAATATGTTCCGTCACATTTTTATATAATAAATCTTCCCATATCGCGTTATTAATCCCTGCATGAAGAACAGTGTTTAACGTATGTATTGTTTTAGCTGACAATCCCTTTTCTTTCATTTCGTTATATAACTGCTGTAACTGTTCTGATTTTAAATCTATAATTTTTACATCTCCCATAACAGGGTATAAATGTATTCTCAATAATGTTTCGTATTGTTCGAATGTTGTCTGTTTCAGGCTGTTTTTCTTGTAAGTCCATAGCCAGTGGTTCATCCATGTTTTTATAGTCGGACTTACAGATGAATCAATATATTTTCCGTCCTGTAATTCTTTTAGCGCTGTTGTAATCTTGGCTGCTACAACATTTCGCGTCTTTGCGTAAAAATATTTACGCTTTTGTGTACCATTCTTATTTCTGCCGATTGTGACAGCTCCCTGCCACAATCCATCCTTCCGCCTTACAATAGAGCCTTCTCCTGCGCCACGTTTTTTACTCATAAATACATCCTCCTATATATCAAAACAACCGAGCGAAAAATTTCACTCGGTTATTCATCTAATTATCTTATACTATTTTCTACAAATGCTGCTGCTTGAAGCCATTCTTCTAATGCCTTTTTAGGAATAATGATTCGTTTGCCAACCGTAATTTTCGGAAATCCCTCCGAATGTACAAGGTTATACAGGTTATTTTTTCCTATAGGTATAACCTCCTGTAAAGTTTTCATGTCATAGCATAATGCTTCATTCATTTTTCATTTCTCCTTTCAATATTTAATATTTCATAAAAATAATATATATTTTTAATAGGTTGTTACCTATTATTATTTTGTTATATAATGTATAATTTTTTATTATCCTGTCATTGACAAATGATAAATAATGTAGTATCGTAAAATAAAAAGGAGAATTTTAAAATGAAAACTCAAGACAAAACTATTCCAGAGAAATACACCATTGATTGTCCCAATCATAGACTTCCTCATACACCCTATGTTTCTATTTCTCGCATTGCATATAATCTTATAATTCAGGACAAAACCATTTCTCCTGAAAGAGTAACCGGAACTAATAGGATACTGACATCTTTAAAAAACTATCTTAAAGCGAATAATACTCCCTTTAATTTGAGATTAGGAAAATGTATTGTCGAATATGACTACAACAAAATCAGCAACTTTGTTATATTTAAAATCGCAAATATTTTACATACAGTAAACAATGAACATTACACTTGCTATTATATAATAACTGCAGAGGATAATAGTATTGGTATAACTATCGTACTCTCAGAAAACGAACCCAACCATAAAGCATACATTCAAAACTGCATACAAAGTGATAGACGTTTTTCAAAATATAAGTTGTATGATAAAGATTTAGATAAAATATTTCAGTTATCTGAAAAATTTCAATTATTTATGAGCAGTTCTTCCGATTTAAATAACAGCGTTTTCCAAGTAGGGGAATATCACATTACTGAATCTCCAGAATATATCGAATATTTTGCAGATAAAGCTGCCCAAACAGCTAGAGAAAAAGTATATAATGAAAAATTTGGTACAAAGAATAAACAAGAGATAACGGAGTCTTTACAAGTTCCAGATGACACAATTTCACATATACCCATACCGCATCATAATTATGATAGTTACATTTACGAAAAATTGATGAAACTATTGTCTGTATTGAACGAAACAATTATACTATTCCTTCTTGGATATTTCATCTCACATAATTACAATGAATATATACCTGCAGAGTACAGATTCTCATTAAATCTACAATCTAAACAGATAAAAAATACAGAACGCTTATATAACATATTATCTTATTTAATTTTTGAAGAGGATGAGGAACAACCAATTTATTTTAATAAATCAGAAAAGTTTTCTAAAAGAATAATGAAAGCAAAGTATATGCCGTTAATTTTAACAACAGCAGACTTTAATAAAGCTGATAAAGCATACCTTACTAATATTATTGGAAACTATTATAAATCAAAAAAATGTAATACTGACTTTATTATAGCATCTTCAAAAGAAATCATATCCAAACATATAGAAAACAAGCTGATTTCTTCTGTTAATAATTCCACTATTGCTGAATTAAAGACAGATAAATCAATTTTTGAGAGTAAACATGAGTTTTTTGAATATATGCATTGCCTCATAGACTATAATGAAGATATAATTGCTGAAGGCATAGACCAAAAAAAGGATAATTTAAAAAAACAATCTGCTCTTTCGGGAAATAAAATCTACAGATATGCTTCTATTATCTACTTTCTTGAAAAATATATCCAGTACCTTCTTGATTCTGAATATATTACAACAGAACAATATGCAGAACTTTCATCCAAATGTTTAAAGCTATATTCAGAAGATCTTGACAAGTCTGAAACCACAACGAAGCCTGATACACAAATCAATATTTAGGGTATTTCTCATACGATATTAGAAGCACTACTCACTGCATATCAAGATGGTAAATTTCCGATAGAGAAACTTTCAAATAAACCCTGTTTATATACAGGTTGTAAGACACAAAATAAACTAATATGCTTTCCCCATATCGAAAATAATCCTTTGCAGGAAGTTATCAGTTCTTTAAATTTACATAGTATTGACCTTAACAAAGATGCTCAGGAGCAATTAAAACAATGTTGGAAGGATAATAATATTTTACACACAAGCGGTAAAAATGGTACTGTCTATAAAGGCAAAACAGATACATATCTTGCCTTTATACCGGATGCTATAGAGGAATTTTTAAAATGATTTTACATAATTCAACCACAATAACACTTCAACATCATGCGAAAGGTCAGTTTTTAAGCCATTTGTATGCGTTGATGATATGTTGAACCAAAAAAACAAAAAAATAAACCTGTTGATGTTTATTATAGTACATCAACAGGCTTTTCATCTCTTAATTTGCCCTGTATTCTATTCTATCGGTTGATGTTGAAGCTAATATTTTAGCTTCAACAAGCTCTTCAAGCTCCTTTTGAGCCAGTTCAATATCCACATTATATCGTTTTGAATAAATATCAGCTGTAATAATATTACCTTTGTTTCTTCTCAAATAAACTATTACTTGTCTTTGTCTATTGGACATATCAAGATGTCTTTCACTATATCCAAATCCCTCACAAGCCTGATAAAGAACATCAAGGATAGTTTCAAGATAGAATATGATTATAAATGTAATATCGTTATATTCATTCTCGCTATTCTCTAAGGCTCTGTAATAGCCTGACTTATTTTGTAATACTCCTGTAGATATTGAGATTCCTCTAAACTTATCAAAGCCTTTATCAATCAGATAATTTTGCAATAAAAGTCTAGCACATCTGCCATTACCGTCACAGAATGGATGTATATACACAAAGTAGTAATGTATAATTATCGCTTTTTTAAAACTATTTAGCGTATCATTATTATTTATGAATTTAAACAGCTGATCCATCATATCTTCTATTTTTTCCGCCTCCGGAGCGTAAAAACTGATATTACCCATTGAATCTGCAATAACAACATCATCTATTCTATATTTCTCGCCTTGAATTTCAATATTATCTACAGCATCATCAGACAGCACTTTCCAAAGGTTCAGAACATTCTCCTCGTCAAATTTAAAACCTCTATTCAGCACCAATTCAATGGCATTGATATTATTTTTAATCATCTTCTCCGAATGATTTGACGGTTCTTTTCCTTCAGATAATTTAACTGTATCAGCAATAGTAGATCTTGCACCCTCAATAGTGCAAGTTGAGTATGCCTCGTCAGTAATAAATTTTATAGGGTCAACTTTTGCACTTTGATACACTCTTTCTATTTCATCAATCAGATTATTTATTTCTTTAGAATACACAAATTTTAATGATTCTCCATTTTTAGCCTTTAAAGGTAGAATAATAGAGTTTTTAATACGTTCAGCAATAATGTTCTTATATTCCTCGTTGTCTGCAAACTTATATTTAAGTTTTTTATAATCCAAATATTCCATCAAATCACCTCTTTTCACTAAAATTATACCATAATTCAATTAAGATATAAACACAAATTTTTTATTTTGTATTAAAAGATCCTGCTTTTATATCAGTTTATAGATGTAAAATAGCTGTATATACAAGTAGCTAAAATAATTTCAGATATAAGAAAAGGGCTTAAACACTACGTTTAAGCCCTTTTCGTGGTGAGCCATCGGAGATTCGAACCCCGGACAACTTGATTAAAAGTCAAGTGCTCTGCCAACTGAGCTAATGGCCCGCATAAATGGCAGGGATAGCAGGACTCGAACCTACGCATGCCGGAATCAAAATCCGGTGCCTTACCGACTTGGCTATATCCCCGTACTATCACTTTCCATTGAATAGGTATAATTATTTATTTCTGACCAATGTATATCAGACAAAAAATGGGGTGGGTAGTGGGATTCGAACCCACGACATTCAGTGCCACAAACTGACGCTCTAACCAGCTGAACTATACCCACCATATAATTTGGTGGCAGTATATCAAAACTCCCACAATACATGTCCAAACCTAAAGGTCTGGCGTGTCTGGAGGGATTCGAACCCCCGGCCCATTGCTTAGAAGGCAATTGCTCTATCCAACTGAGCTACAGACACATAAATTGGAGCGGGTGATGGGAATCGAACCCACGCGACCAGCTTGGAAGGCTGGAATTCTACCATTGAACTACACCCGCATATTCATATTATTGGCTTAACACCAATCAACTTGCATTATTATATCAAAAGCAGTATTATTTGTCAAGACTTTTTTTCAAAAATATTATTTATCTTTTTTCTGCAATTATGTATGGGATAGAACAAGCTATCCCTTTAAATCACGGCTTATATGATAAACATAGTCTGTCATCTTTTCAACATCCCTCAAAGTATTGAATATCCCAAAAGAAGCTCGCACCGCTCCCCTATCCTGCGTACCGATTGCCTCATGCGCAAGAGGAGCACAGTGATAACCCGCGCGAACTGCCGCTTTGCCTCCAAAACGCTCAAACAATTCCTCACTGCCCAGTGTTCCCACATTAAAAGCAACTGTGGCAATACTATCTTTACCTCCGTACAGCAAAATATCATTCATATTAGCAAGATTATCTCTAAAACGATCAGCAAGATGTTTTTCATGTTCTCCTATTTCCTCAGCTCCTCGGCAAAGAACATATCTGACTCCTGCGCCCAGTGCCGCTATAGCAGGCGTATTCATAGTACCACTGTGAAATTTGTCAGGCATAAATAACGGCTGGACAATACTTTCAGAATCGCTTCCGGTCCCGCCCATTACAAGAGGAGTAACTGCCTCTGGATTTTTTATATACAAACCTCCGGTGCCCATAGGACCCATAAGACCCTTATGTCCTGAAAAAACTATCATATCAGCGTTCATTTCAACCGCATCAATTTCTACACAGCCCGCTGTCTGCGCAGTATCCACAAGAAAAGGTATCCCATGTTTTTTTGCTATAAGACCTATCTCTGACACCGGCTGCAGTGTCCCGCATACATTAGAAGCATGTGTGCATACTATAAGCCTTGTATCCTCTCTGATTGCCGCCTCAACCGCCTCCGGTGAAACATACCCGCTAACATCCGCTTTCGCAACAGTATAATTTCCAAGATAATACGCGGGACGCAAAACACTGTTGTGCTCCATCTGAGTAATTACTATATGTCCTCCGTCCCTGACCGTACCGAAAATCGCAGTGTTTAACGCGTAAGTCGCATTTTGTGTAAACACTATATTCTGAGGCAGCGGGATATTAAACAGCTGCGCGATAAGATCCTGCGTGTCAACAATTGTTCTTACCGCCGCCATACTTTGCCTGTGTCCGCCTCGTCCCGCATTCCCTCCGCAAAAAAGCGTATTTTTAATCAATTCCCTATATACAGAAACCGGTTTTTTTAGTGTAGTCGCGGCATTATCAAGATACAGCATAAAAAACACGCTCCCCATTTTCTGTTTTTTCTTTATATATTCCTCTGATATTTATTCCACTATCAGACACAATTTTTCTTATTTCATTAATCGCGCGGTCATCAAAGCGCACGGAATATGAGCATCCGCCGTGTCTGATTTCAGACGGTGTATGCACAACATAAGCGGGAAATCCCACTATTTTTTCCGCCGCTTTTTTGAGCCGGGCGGCAGTCGTAGATGAACCTACCACTACATACATAAAAATCACTCCCTTTCGGATTTTTAATAATGAACGGGAAATCAGTATTCCGCTTTCCCCTCTTTATATATTATTCCGTACCTAATGATATGTGTTAAAAATTTATTTTATATTTTTTAATTCAGGTATTGACAAAAACTGTTGTGT
>CAJTPP010000098.1:0-1537 GCA_910578235.1 uncultured Clostridia bacterium
TCAGGGTGTCCAGGGTTCGAGCCCCTGATCGCGTACCAAAAAAGGGCAGCAATTTTGATACAAAGTTGCAGTCCTTTTTCTATGTTTGAAATGATATTGCTTCAAGAGTTGCTTGCCTTTATTTTTTGTGGTATAATGGATTAAAATACTACACAAAACTCCGCACATTGTTATAAGGAAGGTATTATAATGCAAAAAGAATTTCAGCCTTTAGTTGATAACGCGATGGCATGCGTTAAAGAATATTTTAGCAAAAGATTTTTGGCCGCATATTTGCATGGGAGTCTTAACTACGATGACGCAATCCCGAACATATCGGATATGGATTGCTATATTGTTATAAAGGACGATTTAAACGATGATGATAAAGCATGGATAAGCGACACTGAAAACAACCTGCAAAATAAATATCCGATTATTAACGGTATTCATTTGTCCACACATTCCGCAGAGGAAGTAAAAAAAGATGCTTATACTCGCTTTATGCTCAAATATAATTCCTCTCTTTATAATGGTGTTGACGTTGTGGAGCTTTTCAATACAGAAGAATTTGGGGTAATCAATCCGGATAAGATTGTAGCAAAGTCAAGATTAAAGTTTGCCAAACAATGCTTTTCCGATGCTTTAGATGGCAAGCAGCCTGCATGCACAGGAGAATTACCTAAAAATACATACTATATTGCCAGAAAATTTGCAAGATATTTTGTGATAATAGAGGGCGCGTACTGGCTTATGTCAATTAACAAGTTTAACTCGTTTAAAAAAGAGCAGGTATTGATGGATTTGAGAGAAAATTGTTCTGGATTTAATGATGTGCTAGACTTGGTCGAAAAGGTTTTACTAAATCCTGTCGAGGCAGGAATATCGCACGAGGAATTTTTGGTAAAAATCAGCCCGTTTATGTTAATGATATTTGAAAGCATTTCAAATATTTAAATTGTAAAATTATAGATATTAGAAATTTTATATAATCAAATCCTCAATTTAAGAGGGGGCGCAAATTTCTATCACAGGGGTGCATTGTATCAATATTATAGGTTCTTGCCAGATAATGGCTTAAAACATTAGGTTTTAAGCCATTTTTCTTTTTCTGATTTTTACCTTGTCCTTTATTTGTCCTTTATTTGTCCTTTACGGCATTTTAGCATAACTTGAAGTTACTTGCCACAGCTTCGCTTGCCTTTGCCTGCGCTTTTGCGAATGAATGAGCGTAAATATTTAATGTTGTACTTGCGTCGCTATGCCCTAAGCAGGCTTGAACGGTTTTTACGCTTGCTCCGCTGTCTATCATAAGGCTTGCGCAAAGGTGTCTGAACGAGTGCGGAGTAACATATTTTAAGTTTTCTTCCTCACAAAACTTGTGAAGCCATCTGTTAGGTTTTAATGGTGAAAGCGGACTTCCGTCCTCGTCTTTGAACACAAATTCAGTATCGTTCCAATAACTGCCTAATCTGCGCTCTTCATTTTCATAGAAAATTTTTAGTTTCCTGAAAAATTCAAACACTTCTGACGGTAACTTTAAGCTCCTGTTAGATGA
>CAJTPP010000098.1:1547-5213 GCA_910578235.1 uncultured Clostridia bacterium
TGGAGTATCAAGTGTACTTCCTTTGTTTGAAATGTGATACAATGCCTTGTCAATGCTTATGATTTCATTTTCAAAATCAATGTCATTCCAAGTCAATCCGCAAAGTTCGCCTCGTCTTAATCCGCCGTAAATGGCAAGAATAAAATATGTTTGAAAAACAATCGGAGCTTTTTGTATCAGTGTGTCAATGAAAGTCTGTGCTTCTGTTAAGGTATAAATATCACGCTCAACCTTTTTCAATGCAGGCAAATTTGTTTTACTGCAAGGATTATTTGAAATAAGGTCTAAGCGTATCGCATATTCAAAGATTGAAGATGTGTAATTTATGTAATTTCTTACCGTCTTTGAGCCAAGCGGTTTATACTTTTCGTTTCCGTCCGAAAGTGAATTGATAAACGCCTGAATATGTCGTCTGTTAATTTTACTAAGACGCATATGCCCTAATTCTTCATTTACGCGCTTCATTATATGCTGCATTGTATCAACCGTCATTAGCTTATAATTTTTCTTTGCGTATCCGTCTTTCCACTGTTCTATGAAATCACAAAACTTAACGGTTGAAGTAACTAAACCATTCATACAAGCTTCCTCAAATAAAACAGCTTGTCGGTTCAATTCTTTTTCAATTTGTTTTGCTGTCATATTAGTCTTTGGTTTCCACGACTTTGTGCGGGTAACTTGTTTTCCGTTTGCGTCATAGCCGCAGCTCACCCTAATCTGATAGCCGCTGCCTCGTTTTCTAATGGTTGCCATTGATAAATCTCCTTTCAATATTTATCTGTGACATATCCTCTGCATAAATATTTTAACGCGCTTAAAGCGGATATGTCAATATGAAAATCAATCCCCAATATCTTTTATCCACCTTATTGCGAGTTTGTCATTTTAAATTTTTAAGCCAATCCAAAAATTCGTCATTTGTCTTTTTCTCTTTTTTAATATCCTCTTTCCATTTCTTTGTCTGCTTTTTATAGTTTTCAAAATCGTCAACATACATTTTTATGTCGGGATTTCGTTTTGCCTGCATTTGTTTTCGCATATAAATTTTGCGGTACAGCTTTGTTACTTCGTTTGATTGAGTATTCGCCCGCCATTGCTGATATGCGCCGTATTCCTTGCAGGTTTTTGTTTCCTCCTGCGGCGATATATTATCACAATACAATGCGTCAGTACGAAGCGGCTGAAATAATTTACCGCAGTTTTTACATTGCTTTATGGTTGCATTATTGTTTATAAAACAGTAGATTTCAAATAAAATTTCGTCCATCATAGTATTAAAGGTATAACCAAAAAAACGTTTATACACTTGATTGCTTGTTTCAATACGGGCGTTAAATGATAATTTATCATTAAGGTCATATTGTCTTAATTCATTTATGCAATCACATACATTTTCAGAAAAGCAGTCATCATATACTGCCCATTTCACACTAAACATATATGATAATAAACCAAGTCTTTGTGATACTTCACTCATTGACTTATCAATAAAATCCAATTCCGTTGTTACATCCTTTCCCTCAAAAAGATTATAAAGTCTATTTAAAACTTTACTTGATGTAAATTCGTCATCTGTCATTAAAAACATAAATGCTTTTACAAATTTATAATCTTCATCAGAAAGGCTCATAAACAATCCCAGAGATTTGTATGCTTCATCGTAATCTATGAAATGATAGCTCCAATTCATATGTTTTGCCATAATCATACTCTCATAACTTTGTGCTGATAATTGTTTCGCAAATTTTTGTCTGCTGTTTTCAAGATTTGAGTTATAAGTATCCATCAGAAACTCAAAAGGTTCTTTTTCATAATCGAAAGTGTACATATCTTCTTCTTTTATTCCAGTATAAAGATAAAATTTACCTCCGTGTGATATATGTATTTGTTTATATATATCCATAAAATTTTTACTGCCCTTTCTGTTATCAATAGCTTATCACCGAAAGTCAAAAATCCGCTGATATCAAACCTTTCCATTTTACGGTGAAACCTATTGACTAACTATTTGTTATCTATTACAATAAACAATAACGCAAGCCAACCAACTTGTCAATAAAAAATTCAAATAAAAAGGAGAGAAATTCAAATGCAGAATGAAAAACGAAACATCCCCCACGTTGACAGTATAAGAAATACTGCCGCGGATTTCGGTATCGGTGAATGGACACTCAGACAATGGGTTAAACAAAAGAAACTCCCTGTTATTATGTCGAGGCGAAAAATTCTTATTAACTATGATGTGTTCACTGATTTTCTAAACGGTGATAAGGCAAGTTAAAAATGGCTGAACATTTTTACAAGGTCTTTGACAGCGTATTAGCAGACAAACGGCTCACTTATCCGGAGATAATTTTATACGGCGTTATAGTACGGCTGTCGATGAACAGAGAAAGGAAATGCTTTGCTTCAAATCAGGCATTATCTGAAATAATGCGGTGCAGTAAATCATCAATCAGCAAGTGGCTGGACTCACTGACAAAGTGCGGTTACATATCAAGGTCGGTGCATTATGCGGAAGGTACAAAACATATAGACAGGCGGTATATCACAGCGATATATCAAGCAGATTTACAAGAGGGTTTCCCGTCATACGGCAAGGGGGTATGCCGTCATTCGGGTATAGGGTATCCCGTAGATTTACAAGAGGGTATCCCGCCAGATTACAAAGGTAGTAAGAATAATATTAGTAATATAATTGGGAGAGATAATGGAGTAAGAGAGCGTTACCCTGTAGAGAGCAATAATTTTTTTCTAAAACTTGTATCTGACGGAAACGCTGAAAATCTCTTTTGAAAGGATAAGATTATGACAAAAAATGAAATGGTACAGATAATGGCAGTAATAGCAGCCGCATATCCGAGATTTTACGATAAACAGACAGAAGCGGATAAACTGGCGGCGCTCCGTTTGTGGTACAGGCACTTTGAATATGTGGATTATGATGTAATGCTTCAAGCGGTTGACGCAGTAATTTCAAAAAATAAATTTCCTCCGTCTATTGCTGAAATATACGAAAAATTAAATATAGTTCTTGGAATGTATGATATGGCGGAAACGGAAGCGTGGTCTTGCGTACGAAAAATAATACAAGGAAATCAAACTGACTATCAGCGTCAGTTTGATTTGCTGCCGCCTATCATTCAGGACACATTAGGCAGTGCGGACAAATTAAAAGAGTGGTCCGAATTTAACGATATGGCGATTGATGTTATAATCTCAAATGAATTTCAGCAGGCATTTTCAGCGGAAATTGAACGCAGAAAAAGGCTTATGGAACTGCCCGATAAACACAGAGAATATCTAAAAAGACAGCAAAAATATATTTGCACAAAAAGGCTGAAAAGTGCTGTTTGAGTATTGGAGCAAGCACAGCCACAGAGTACCCTGTTGGCGATTTTATGTTTGCCTAAATGTCAATCGCCATAGCTTCAATATTTCCGTCTGATAAATAATATGCGGTGATTTTCGGGCTTATTTTCGCCGTTCCGTTCAGCCATCGGCACACAAGCCCGTTGTCAAATTCAAAGTCGCAGTTTTCGTCGCGTTCGATAAAATCTTTGAATAAATTATACATTAAATCAATTTGATTTATATTTTTGCTTTCGCTGACAAAACTTAAAATTAGTTTTGCAACGGAACAGAAATCACATATATTCAATTTTT
>CAJTPP010000098.1:5229-7167 GCA_910578235.1 uncultured Clostridia bacterium
CTTTTGTCAATTTGCGGTCAAATTACGCTCAATGTAATTCGGTTACTTTTCTCATATAATTTATTATAACATAAAACAATTAAAAAACTTGTAGAAAAGTAACAGCAATTTGAAAAAATTTGTAAAATTATTTACTGACCGTATTGCTTTCTGATTTAAAGCGCGGTACAATGTATTTATACAAAATCTTGAATTGCTGGGAAAGGACGAGTGATGAAAAATACAAAACAGCAATTTAACAAAATAACAGCTCTTTATTGCAGACTTAGCCGTGATGATGAATACAGCGGCGACAGTGTGAGCATACAGACGCAAAAGGCTATGTTAAAGAATTTTGCGGACGAAAACGGTCTTGTAAATTGTCAATATTTCGTTGATGATGGAGTGAGCGGCACAACTTTTGAGCGCGATGGTTTTCAGTCTATGATAGCTGAAATAGAAAACGGCAGGATTGGAACGGTCATTGTAAAAGACTTGTCAAGACTTGGACGTGAATATTTACAAACAGGCTATTATACGGAAATTATGTTTCCCAAATATGATGTTCGGTTTATTGCGGTCAATGATAATGTTGACAGCAACAATGGCGACAATGAATTTGCTCCGTTCAAAAATATCATAAATGAATGGTATGCGAGGGACATTTCCCGTAAGGTTCGTTCCGCTTATAAAACAAAAGCCCTCAAAGGCGAATTTACAGGCGTGTGCGCTCCGTATGGTTATATGAAATCACCTGATGACAAACACAAACTAATTCCAGATGAAAACGCGCCCATTGTCAAGCGTATGTTTCAAATGGCATTAGAGGGTATATCCTGCGGAGAGATTGCGACAGCATTAAAGCGCGAGCATATTCCAACTCCAAAAGCGTATGTGCGCGGTAAAGACGGCGTTCTAAGGACAAATACAAGCATAAAATATCCTTATAGCTGGTTTCAGACAACTGTAAAAGATGTTTTGGAAAATGAAGTCTACATAGGAAATATGGTAAGTCAAAAACATACTTCAAAATCCTTTAAGGATAAGCGGCTTGTAGAGCGTCCAAAAGATGAATGGATAAGAGTTGAAAACACTCACGAACCGTTAATTGACAAAGACACTTTCTATACCGTCCAAAAGCGGATTGGTGTTAAGAAACCGAAAAGGCAGCCTAACCCAGATAATATATTTCGTGGTTTACTTATTTGCGGAGAGTGCGGAAAACATATTGTTTATAAAAAAGAAAATTGCGTAAACAAAACACCAAAATATCAATGCAATTTGTATCTGAAACGAGGTAAGAAATATTGTACGGGGCATTCAGTAGAAGCAAGCATTTTAAACACAATCGTTTTAGAGGATATAAACCGCCATATTGCATTGTCGAATGAGGATAAGGAAAAATATATAGACTATCTCATAGAGCAGTCTAACAGCGGTATAAACGATGAAAAATCCTCATACCAAAAGGAAATGCAAAAGATACAAAGCAGGCTTGACGAATTGAATGTTATTCTGCAAAATCTGTATGAAGACAAAGTTTTCAAACGCATATCAGAGGAACGCCATGCGGCAATGTCAAAAAGTCTTGAAAAAGAGGAAATACAGCTTAAAGAGCGTTACAATGAAATTCAAACGAATTTATCAAAGTTTACACAACAAAGTAAATCCGCCAAAGATTTTGCGGATTTGATTGAACAGTATTCGCCGATAACAAAACTTAACGAGGTTCTGCTAAATACGCTGATTGAAAAAATTATTATTCACGAGCAGACGGACGAGGACGGAAATAAAATAATGCCGATTGAGATTTATTATCGGTTTATCGGCAAAATCGGTAATACATATTAAAAATTCAAGGGCGGTCAGAAACCGCCCTGTCAAAAAATCATACCACCGCCATAAATACATTACTTGCTTGATACCCTGACTTTTTGCTCATGTGAGATAAAGAAGTAA
>CAJTPP010000099.1 GCA_910578235.1 uncultured Clostridia bacterium
AAAAACTGCCGTATGCAGTTTTTGCAGGAATTTTAGTAATTTTCAAATTAGTTTTTATTATTTTGTGTTTTATTATTCCGCAGAACTTTCGCTTAGATCTGAATCTCCACTTTCTCCCTCAGAGGAGGAGCCGGTATCTGTACCTGATGTGTCAGTTGGAGGCTCATGTACATTTGGCCCTGAACTGCCGTCTGAGGAAGGTTCGTTGGGGACGGAGCCTGTATTTCCGTCATTGCTGCCGCTATTGCTATTGTCATCATTTGGGGGCGGATTATTAGAGTTACCTCCTGTTGGTTGGTGAACATCTCCGCTTCCTGCCTGATTACCGGATGTGGCTGGAGGTGACGTGACAGCCGTTGACGGTGATGTCGACGGGGAAGGTGTAAAGCTTGGTATAGGCGATGGTGTGGATTTTTTTCTGGCATGTGATGAATCACAGCTTGATTTTGGTTGTGTGCCTTCCACAAAGTAACCGGTTGCGGAAGGACAGGTACTTGTTGCAAGCATGCCTGATAATTCGCATACAGTAGCTGAAACCACATTGTTAGGCTTGGTAAGTTCCTTTGGATTAAGAGAATTATGGATTTTATCCATAACAAGCTTCCATGCGGTAACTGTCGGGTTGCCTGAGACTCCTGCGGCTGAAATTGAGGACGGTGTATCAAAACCATACCAGCACGCGCCTACATAATAAGGGGTAAAGCCAACGAACCACTTGTCGCAGTCATCATCTGTAGTACCTGTTTTACCATAGGTTGATATACCCGAGTTAAGCGACGCTCCGCGGCCTGTGCCGACAGAGCTGTTTACAACTCCCGAAAGAAGGTCGGCTGTTATAAATGCCGAAGCCGCGCTGATTGCCTGAGTTGAGTTTGCTGAATGTGAAAGTATAACCTGACCTGTTGAATCAAGTACCTGAGTATATGTGTAAGGCTTGATATATTTTCCGCTGTTTACAAATGTACAGTAAGCGGCGGTCATTTCTTCTACTGTGACGCCCTGTGTAAGGCCGCCTAACGCAAGTGAACTGTAGTTTTTATCTTCGTCGACAAGCGTTGAGAGATGAAACTTGTTTTGCAGATAACCGAATGAAGTTGAAACACCGACCATGTCAAGCACTTTTACCGCAGGGATATTAGAGCTGCGGGCAACCGCTTCCTTCACGGTCATATCACCTAAGAAATCGTTGTAAGAGTTTTTTGGTTTCCATTTGTCATTGCCTATTGTGATCTCTTCGTCTGTGACTGTTGTTACTTCTGTGATTTTGCCTGTGTCAATAGCCGGCGCGTAAACTGACAGCGGCTTAATAGATGATCCGGGCTGTCTTTTTGAATGAGTCGCTCTGTTCCAGCCGCGTATGTCCGTTTTTTCGCCGAGACCTCCGATAAGTCCTCTGACTTTGCCGGTATAAGGATCCATAATTACCATGGCTGACTGAGCGCCCTTACCGGTATAAGGGAAGTTGGCGGTATCCGTAAACACATCCTCCATAATTTTCTGTATATCCGGATCAATTGTTGAATATATCTTCATGCCGCCGTTATAAACCTGCTGCGTGGCAAAATCTGCCGAGTAGCCTTTTTGTTCCACAAGATCGTTTATAACATCGTTAATGACCTGATCAACGAAATAGGAGGTCATGCGGCCGTTTCTGCCTCTGTGCGCGTTGCTTACAACAAGATCGCTTGCCGATGCTTCCGCGTATTCGGTATTTGAAATATAGCCGAGTTCAAGCATTTTGCCGAGAACAAGATTTCTTTTGTCTATATTTTTATCAGGGTGAACAAAAGGATCAAATTCTGACGGGAACTGAGTTATGCCTGCGATTGAAGCCGCTTCGGCAAGTGTCAGCTCAGCCGCGCTTTTGTTGAAATATGTGTTTGAAGCCGCTTCTACACCGTTACAGTTATTGGCGAAATATACTATATTAAGATACATAGTTAGAATTTCGTCTTTCGTGAGTTGTCTTTCGAGAGCGATGGCCCGCATCATTTCCTTTACTTTACGTGTTGGAGTATTTTGATTTTCCTTTGTTATGTTTTTTATAACCTGCTGGGTTATGGTACTTCCTCCGTAGCTGGAGGAACCAATTCCCATTTTTGAAAGGATCCATTTGCCTGTGGCGCCGAGCGTTCGCTTTATATCAACGCCGTGATGCTTGTAAAAACGCTCATCCTCGATGGAAACCATTGCGTCTTTCATAATTTGAGGTATTTGGGATGAGTCTACCCAGATACAGTTATCCTGTCCTTGTATTTGCTCAAGCTCCTGCGGGGTTCCGCTTGCATCTTCATAATATATGAAGGAGGAATAGTTCAGGGCGAGTGTCTGTATATTCATGTCATTTATTTCACGCGATACCGCGGCATACATACCGACAGTTATACCGGCGCCGACTATAATAAATACGAAAAGAATTGTAAAAAAGGTCAGTCGTAAGCGGCGTCTGAAACGCAGCTGTTTTTCTGTCAGCTGTTTTTTTCTTTTTCTTCTCGGTGACGCGGGGGATGTATGTTTATTCTGAGGAGTATCGCTGCGTTTGGCAGCGTTTTTTTGTGCGGAGGAGCGTGAGGAGTGTGATGAGTTTTGCCTGCGGCGTCTTGGTGCAGCTGCGGAGTCAGCAGTCATTTTGTCATATTCCTCCCAGTTGAAGTCGTCATTGGATGAGTAACCTCCGTTGCGTCTGTTTCTTCCGTTATTGTCTGCCATAGTATATCCTCCTGACTTGTAAATATAGTTATACATACTAATTATATACTATAATGTATAAATTTGCAACTATTATTTTTTTGAGGAATGATGTATAAAAATAACGAGGTATGGGAATACTCAAAAAAAACTTTGGAGGAAAAATTATGAAAATTTTAAAGAATACCATGATAGTTTCATCATATGTATTACTTGTGGCGTTATTTTTCGGCGGAGGCTATGCTTTAGGCAGGATAGGGATTAGAAATGATGTGCTGCCGGAGACAACTATGGTACCTGACACGGTTCAGGCAGTATCGGAGACTGTGACGGAGAGTCCTGTATATGAGCTGATCATTGAGGACGGGGAGTTAAGAATTTATAAATGTATAGGCGAAAATAAAACAATTATTGCGAGCGAGAAAATAAGCGAGAATGTATTTCCGCGCTCAGATGTGGAAGAACTGAGGAAAGGCGTGAAATTCGAGCGGCTTGAGGCGGCACAGCAGATGTTTGAAAATTTTGTAAGCTGATTATGTAATTGTTAAGTTTATGAACAATTTGTTAAAAAGACAAAAGTGAGATAATAGCAGTAAAATAAAGTAAAATTATGAAAAATAAAGAAAAATATATAAAAAATCTCAAAATCAGACTTTGCACAATACGTTAAAAAACGTCATAATATCATTGTTAGCACTCAAATGTGTCGAGTGCTAACAATAACGAACGATTATATTATTAGGAGGTAGTATATAATGAATATTAAACCATTGGCAGACAGAGTAGTTCTGAAGATGCTTGAAGCCGAAGAAACCACAAAAAGCGGTATTATTCTTACTTCAAAAGCTCAGGAAAAGCCGCAGGTTGCCGAAATTGTCGCGGTAGGCCCCGGGGGCGTTGTTGACGGCAAGGAGGTAAAGATGGAGGTTTCCGTTGGAGACAAGGTGCTTATGTCAAAGTATGCTGGCACGGAAGTTAAGGTTGACGGCGAAGAATATACAATTCTCCGTCAGAGCGATATTTTAGCAATAGTAGAATAATCGTTTTATAATACAGTAATTATTTCAGGAGGATTAGAAATGGCTAAACAGATTAAGTACGGACAGGACGCGAGACATGCTCTTGAGAGCGGTATTAATCAGCTTGCGGATACAGTAAAAATTACACTTGGCCCAAAGGGCAGAAATGTTGTTCTGGATAAAAAATTCGGCGCGCCGCTTATCACAAACGACGGCGTTACAATAGCAAAAGAAATCGAGCTTGAGGATCCGTTTGAGAATATGGGAGCTCAGTTGGTGAAAGAAGTTGCGACAAAGACAAATGATGTTGCCGGTGACGGCACAACAACAGCGACATTGCTTGCTCAGGCGCTTGTGCGCGAGGGCTTGAAGAATGTTGCGGCAGGCGCAAATCCTATGATTGTCAGAAAGGGTATTCAGAAGGCTGTCGATGCTGCTGTTGAGAAGCTTCTGTCAACAGCTAAAAAGGTTCAGGGTAAAGAAGATATCGCAAGAGTGGCAGCTGTTTCGGCTGCTAACGAGGAAATCGGCGAGCTGATTGCCGAGGCTATGGAAAAGGTGACAGCTGATGGTGTTATAACAGTGGAGGAGTCAAAAACCGCTGAGACATATTCTGAGATTGTTGAAGGTATGCAGTTTGACCGCGGATATATTACTCCGTATATGGTGACTGATACCGAAAAAATGGAGGCGGTGCTTGACGATCCGTTTATTCTTATTACTGATAAGAAGATCTCCAACATTCAGGAAATTCTTCCGCTTCTTGAACAGGTAATGCAGGCGGGAAGAAAAATGGTAATTATTGCGGAGGATGTTGAAGGTGAGGCGCTGTCTACACTTATCGTAAATAAGCTTCGTGGAACATTTGTATGCGTGCCGGTAAAGGCTCCCGGTTTTGGTGACAGACGTAAGGAAATGCTTCAGGATATAGCGATACTTACAGGCGGTCAGGTGATCAGTGAGGAGCTTGGTTTTGAACTGAAGGATACACAGATTTCTCAGCTTGGTACTGCGAGACAGGTAAAAATTCAGAAAGAGCTTACAATTATTGTTGACGGCGCGGGCGATAAGTCAGCTATTGCAGACAGAGTGGCACAGATAAGGCGTGAGCTGGACGCATCAACATCAGAGTTTGATAAAGAAAAGCTTCAGGAAAGACTTGCAAAGCTTGCGGGCGGTGTTGCTGTTGTTAAGGTTGGCGCGGCAACTGAAACAGAAATGAAAGAAATGAAGCTCAGAATAGAGGATGCTCTCGCGGCTACAAAGGCTGCTGTGGAGGAAGGTATTGTAGCCGGCGGCGGAACAAGCTATATAGATGTAATCCCGACTGTTACAGAATTGCTTGACTCTACAGCAGGGGATGAAAAAACAGGCGTTCAGATCGTGTTGAAGGCGCTTGAGGAGCCTGCTTGGCAGATTGCAAAAAATGCTGGACTTGAAGGCAGTGTAATTGTTGACAAGATTAAAGCCTGTGATGAGGGCAAGGGTTATAACGCGCTTGTTGAGGAATATGTGGATATGATTTCCGCAGGTATTGTTGATCCTGTTAAGGTTACAAGAAGCGCGTTGCAGAACGCGGCGTCTGTTGCTTCAATGGTGCTTACAACGGAAAGTTTGGTGACAGATATTCCTGAGCCGCCGTCAGCGGCGCCGGCTATGGATCCGGGAATGGGCGGAATGTATTAATAAAGATTAAAAAATGACGTTCGCTGAACGTCATTTTTTTAGAAATTTATTGCGGTACGAGTAATTTTATTAATTACAAACAGCACGGCAGTTTTTATCATTAGAGATTTTTAGCTGAGTTTATTCTGTTCAACAAGAGCCTGGAAAGATTTTAGTTTGTCAATAGTATTTACTCCGCTGCCACGGTCGAGTATCTGCTGCTGGAGCTGAGCGGGTAATGAATTAAAATAATGCATGGCCTCGCTGTCGTATGAAATTAATTGACTTATATTTTCGTATTCCATTGAAATCACCTCGTAAATAGTGTGCTCGAAAATAATTTTTGCTATTCACAAAATGTAATCAGAGCTTGAGTGTTTCAAGAATGTTACAATATCTTTGCGTGTTGTTTACAATACGTGTGTTGAGATTGACAAAGGAAATATATGTTATAAAATAATAATGTACTAATATGGGCTTAGTTCCAAATAAATTAAAAGATAGGGGGATAATTGTGAATAAGAAGAAGATAACATCAATGGTACTATGCGCCGCTCTGGCATCGTCGTTAATTCCGACGGCGGGTATGGCGGCAGACGCACAGGCTGTAACTGGCAGCATTAAGGCAACTTTGAGGTTTGATTATCCGCAATTACGGACAAAGGTACAGGAGAAAAATATTAGTATTACAATGTACAGAGAGGGGGAGGTTATAGGAGAAATTCCACTTGGTAAAGATGTTACCGGCGAGATAAGTGATAAGACTCAAACTGTTGAAAAGAATATATATGGCGTTGAGCTTACTAATGAGCCGGAGATCGGTTATTTTGATGTTAATATAGCCGATATGCCTCTTGGTGAGTATTCGTTTGCGATTAAGGGTGACGGATATACTCCATATAAGACAAAAGAAATAACACTTGATGATTATTCGCAGCATGTTGTATTAGGTACAGGTGACAAAACCTTTTCAATCGGCGATGTCAATAATGACGGCACAGTTACAGTAAAAGACCGTGATTTAATGACAAAATCGCTCGGTAAGACTGACGCTGAAAGTCTTGCGGTGTATGATTTGAATGGTGATGGTAAAATTAACATTATAGATCTTGCGTATGTAAATCATCAAATTGGTGATAAAGGCAGAGAACAGGTTTTTGATACTGCTTTACTTGCAAGCAAGGTGGTAAAAGCGGATAAAATTTCAGACACACTTGCTGTGTCAGGGACAATCGGCAACATATTTAATGAGAATAATGCGAGTCCCGTTTCATTGGGATTGAAAGATAAAAATCAGGAACTGACAATTCCTATTGAATTTAACAAGGCAACAGAAATGGAGCAGATCGCGGTTGTTTCTCCTGATGCGACAGGCGCTGTAGAAGCTGGTGTCGCAACGGTTACATATGAGGATGAAAACGGAAATGAAATAACCGAGGATGTTCATTTTGATTCGGGTATACCTGAGGGGGTTGAGCTTCTGAGCGCCGTAGAGGGCACAAGAAGCGTTGTAATCTCTCTTGGAAAGCGCGTGGCAGTCAAAAAGATTGTTATCAATGTAACAAAGGTTAAAGATAAGGACGGACATGTGGACTATGCAGTCGTTCAGGAAATTAAATTCCTTAAGGATATAGTTCCCGAAAATCCGGCTCCTCAGAATTTAACAGTAAAGAATGTTAAGGCTGAGCCGCTGAATGAAAGCGTTAAGATTACATGGAATGAATTTCCGAATATTTCAGGATATACTGTTTATTACGGCTTGGAAAACG
>CAJTPP010000100.1 GCA_910578235.1 uncultured Clostridia bacterium
TGATTATACCCTGCTCGTAATACTCCCGCGTATACTCCCGCATACGGTCAATTCCAGCCAGCGTGTCAGCGACGCTCATGCCGTTGTATTTTTCTTCATGATCAAGCCATTTCTTTGACTGCGATATACGGGCGTTATACATATCGGAACCCATATCCTTCATGGTCTTGGTAAAATCGTCCCACGTCTGACGGCCTGCCTTGACCTCCTCCATATTACGCTCCTTCACGCGTCCAAACGCCGCGAGCGGACTGTCGCCTATATCCTCCCAGTCGTTGAGGGCAGACCGTTCCTCCAGATACGCCCTGGCCTGATCGTTCAGCTCCTTCGTCTGCTTCTGCATAAGCGAGAATATCTGCTCCTGAATATCCTGCACGTCTTTCTGATTGCTTGTAAACTTCTCCGATAATTCCACCCATTTCTGAAGCTCCTGCGTAACTGTAACGGCGTGAGTATTCTTGTAATCCGCCCAGTCGTTTTTAGCCGCTATGAACGCGTCGGAATTGTCCTTGCCTTTCGCGTAATGCGGTATTCCGAGTCCTGACATTATAGCCTTCGTCTGCGCCGCCGTGTATACCTTCGCGCCTTTGGAAAGCGGCAGTATGACGTCCCTGCCCTCGGGGATAAACGCACGCCCGCGGTCGACTATAAGCTCACGGTTATCGCTTATCCCCCGCTCGTCGTTCACCATCGCTAATCCGCCCGGGAAGTTCATATCGCCTTTCGCGCGTCCCTTCGGCACGTCTCCCGTAGCTGTATAATGTATCTTTGCGTTTACATCTACTTGGTCCGGTGTGGGTTTGGTTATATTTCCCGGTGTATAATTTGCTTTAGCTTCTACATCAGTATCTTCAGGCTTAGGCTTCTCAACATCACCCTTTATCCAGTTGATTTTACCGTCCGCCGTGATTTCTCCCAGCTTATTACCCTGTACATCTGATATATCAAACCCATTAGTCTCGGCATTAAATTTTATAGTAACCTGATTATTGTTGATAAGCTCTTTTAATTTTTCATCGGCCGTATCGAGTACCGATATATCTCCTGTCGCGCTTACCTGAAGATTCACATCACCCTTTGTGTTCACATTGTCAACCGCCGACTGAACATCTTCTATAATGGATATATCTCCGTCAGCGTTAATTACAATATGCTTATCCTCAGGGATAAGTCCCATACTATGCGCCAGCTCGTCCGCCTGCTGCGTAATAACGTCAAGCTTGCCTGCTTTAGCGGCTTCTTCAACCGTACGGAAACCGTTCTGTATTAAAGACGCTCCGATAGCCGTTTCCTCCGCCGACGCTCCGAATTCCTTCATGGAACGGATATAATCATTAACTATACCCGTTAATGCCGTATTATCACCGTTCCACGCCTGCTCCCACGCCGTTGAAAGATGGTCTATATTATTCATGGCCAGCGCGGTTGTGACGGCCCAATCATTCATTGACAAATCTGCCGCCTGTACTGCTGTAGTAATATGGCTTAGCCCCTGTTCTGCATCTCCAAATTCTATTTCTAATAATCCTGCGTTCGCTAAATCCTGCATTGGTCCTACATATTCGGCAGTTGTAGCTTCACTTTTCGCTAAAAGCCCTTCGTTGGTTGTCAGCTGACTGTTTAATCTATCCAGCCAATCTTGGATTGCTGTACCATTTAGCAGAACATCTAACGGCATATCCTTTAATGTAGGATTGCCGGTTGCTTCTATAAGTTTATTGAGCGAAGCCGTATATTCCTCCTGCGAAATACGGCCGCTTTTTCTGGCTTCATTCAGTAATAGCAATTCTCCGCGTAATTTTCCAGTTGCATCCTGCTCTTGCTTTATACCATTAATAGCGCCTTGAAGAAAATCCTGTTTTTCTAATTCTCCATAATAATCATCTTTATTTTTTGTGCTATAATCTAAAAGATCAGGTATGTCCTGTTTTGCCTCTAATAATTGGATTTGTTTTGCTTTTTCCAATGCCGCGTCAAGCCCGCCGTCATTAACGGTTATATCAAGATTATATTTTTCTGACAAAAGCTGCTTGATTTCCTCAATACGCGCTTTTGATACATTAAGGGTATTTTCATCTGTTTCGGGATTATTCACCACCTGCTGCAATGATCTCAGTTCATATTGTAAATCATTCAGTTCTCTTGTTGCCGAAACATGACTCCTTATGGACTCTGCCATTTCTTTGCCGCCGCGCGACCAGTCAGCTTTATATTCCTCATATGCTTTTACTCCGGCATATGTTGCAGCAGTCACACCTGCAATAGCCAGTGTAGCTAGACCTACAGGACTTGTTATTCCTGATATTACCGCAGGTCCTATAGCCTTTGCCGTTCCTACGAGTTTAGTACCAAGCGTCAGAGCTTTACCGCCGATACTGAGACCTACGCCTATTTTAGTTGTAAGCAGACCTGTATTTATAACGGCCTTGCGTTCTTCGTCTGACATAGTTGATAGCTTTGTCGACGCTTTATCTACTATATCCGCAAAATCAGCTATTATCGGAGCGGCGCTCTCGCCGAAATTCTGCGCCGCCACCTGCATTTTTACCTTTGCCTGTTCAAGCGTGAAGCCTGTTTTTGCAACGCCCTCAGTCTGTACCTCAAAGGCTTTCGTAGCCGCTCCCGAAGCTTCCTTCATCTTACCGAGCTTTGTCGAGAACGTATCAGCCTGCGCTCCTGTAAGCGCCATAACGGCGGGCATTGCGCGGACATTGTTAAACAATCCGAGCATTTCTTCCTCACTGCCGTTTGTAGCTGACTTCAAGGCGTTCAGCGTACCCGCGAAGCCAAGAGCTTTTACCATCGCAAAACCCGAGGCATACCCCTGACTCTCTATGACCTTCTGCATATTTTTAGACGGCTTCAGCATTGCGGTATAGATCGCCTTCATTTGCGTCTGTACTTCCGCAGCGTTACCCGTAACACCCGTAAGCGTTGCATACGCACCGAACAACTCTTCCTGTGATACGCCGAGTTCCTTTGATAACG
Organism: uncultured Clostridia bacterium; assembly: GCA_910578235.1. GTDB lineage: Bacteria > Bacillota > Clostridia > UBA1381 > UBA1381 > Hominilimicola. The sequence goes on from CAJTPP010000100.1 coordinate 2,989, forward strand.
ACGTCACCTGCTGCATATTCTGCGCAAGCTCCGGGAACGTAGTCTGACCGAGTTCCACAGTCTTAAACGCAAGGTCTGCGACATGCTGTACCGCTCCCGCCGACGTGTCTCCGTAAGCCTTTGTAACCGCTGATGTAAGATTGATACTGTCCGTGGTAGTCGCAAGTCCTGCTCTTGCGGCTTTCGCGTTTATTTCTACCTTCTCCATTGTGTCAGCTGCGTCGCCGAACGCCGATACCACCTGATATGTACCGTCTGAAATATCGCTTGTGCTCTTGCCCGTTGCTATTGCGACGTCCTGTATCTGTCCCTTAAACTCGTGTAATCGTTCCGTCGGTACGGACAGTGTTCCTATATTGGCAAGCTCCTTATTAAGCTGCCCGGCCGCCTTCGCGGACGCTGTAAGTCCCGCCACCGTCGCAACGCCGAAAGTCTTTGTTATTACGCGTCCGATATTGCCCGCCAGCGTTCCTACAGACGACACCTTATTCAGCAACGACGCGTTTTTGTTCGCCAGAGTCTCCACAGTTGAAGAAACGCCGTTTAAAACTCCCACCGCCTGTGTCCCGTCAGCGGTGATTTTCACAAGAAGAGACGCAACTTCATCAGCCATAACCTCACCTCCTTATTGTCCGTAAAACATTTTTAAATACGGATCATTTCCTGTGTATTCTTCCTTCTTATCCCCGGCAAAACTGTCTATCATATCAAACAGCCTTACAGGATTTTGCCGTCCCACCTCGTCGGGCATAATACCGTGCGCGCGGAAAAGCACAGCGTATAAATCCCTGAGCTTTCCGCTGCCGTTACCACCGCCCGACTTTACTCGTTTTTTGCCGTAAGCGTATCAACATACATACTCCACAGTTCAATACACAACCTTGTTCGTGTATTGAGATCAAGAGCGTTTATAACTTCCTGTGTGGCCTCTGTACCTTCAAACAAATAGTCCACCGCACCTCTGCATATTGTAAGCGGGCCCTTGTTTTTCTCATTGTTATGTTCATCATTTATAAGGCACATTGCCTCAAAGTCAAACGGCTTTGATATGATTTTTTTCTTATCCACTGTAATTGTTAATGTTTTCTGCATAATAAAATCCTCCTAAATTCGTATCAAAAAAGCACACCGATTTTTTCAGTGTGCTTGACATGTTTATTTATTTATGATAGAATGTAGGCAAGAGGATAACCAACGGTTATTCTGCAATATGGTTTTAGTTCGTTAAACGAACCGACCGCCTATTTCACAGAGTAGGCGGTCATTTTTTTATGTATTTGATAATGTCAAATATGACAATTAAAATTATTAAATCAATAATTAAATTCAAATCCATAGGCGACACCTCCATTCTATACAAGGTGTCAGAATAACCGCGTACCCTCTTGCCGTACTTCTATTTTATATCAATCGACAAAATTTGTCAATCAATTATTCACCTGCCGGCGCAGTTGGATACCAATTCATATTCGTGAACCAGTTTTCTTCTAAGGTTTCCTTTGTAACCCCCTCCGGCAAGTCGCTTTCATCAAAGTATGCGTAATAGTTATTATCATAATCACGCTGTACTGCCGTGTATGTAGCTTTCGCCGTCTGCTTATCTATAGAACCGCTTGACGGCTTTGTCTTGCCGCCGACATTAGACGCAAAACTATATGATCCTTTATAGTATCTGACATAGCGGTAAGTACCGTCAGACTTTAATATTCTCCACGCAACACCGAAGTAAACAGTCTTAATATCATTGCTGACCTCAACAAGACCGTTCTTACGTTCCAGTCCGCGCCACAGAGCGTCTACCTCGGGCGGGATATCCGCGCTTGTAATATCGTGTCCCATCTTTTCAATATACGCGCTTACTTCATATACTCCGTTATCTGCGTCAAATGTATCAGCGCCGCCGCTGTCCGTAGGCACAATCTCAACTGTGCCTTTTAAATGATACGGCGTTTTATACACTGTACCTTCCGCCGTATCCGTGTCTACTTCAAAAAATGTGTAGTGATCTACGCCTATTGTTGGTAATGGTTTCTTTTTTTCCATAAATTCATTCCTCCTGTAAAATAAAATATTTTGTGAACCGCATTGTTTTATGATAAATGCCGTTCTGTTTTCCTAAATCCCTTGAAAATTCCCTGTTCCAGCCGTCGGCGGTCATAAGCTTATTGACCTGTACGCTGATTTCTCCGCACTGCGACGGCTCATCTGCCCATATATCGACGACTACGCACCCTGACTGTATATCCTCTTCATTATCAGATGTAAAATCGGGACGTTCAGTCAGATTATAGAAGCTGACAACGGGCAAATCATTAAATTCGTCGGGATAATAATATGTGATTTTGCATTGCAGCGCGGAAAGCGTCTTCTCCGCTTCCGCGTTTACGTCTGTCATTTCATCACCGCCTGTCTGATAATACGTTTAATTTTATCGCTGTTATTTTTAAGCGCAGGCACAAGAAACGGTCTCGGCGGCTGACCTGACGTGGTGTGAAACGAACCGCCGCTGTAATACGTCCATTGCTTTTTAGTAGTATGCGCCACAGACTTATCGCCCTGCGCTCCTGTCCCGAATTCAACGTAAGCGCCGTAATCAACCGCTGGGCCTATAACAGCGCTGTTACCCTCCACTGTTGACACAATACTCTGACGAAGACGTCCGGTATCAACAGGACAACTCAAAACCGCATCCTTACGGACAATTTCTCCCGCTTCTCCAAGTGCGGCCTGTAACCCGTCTGTCAGATTTTCGCTGATTTTACCCAGCTTGTCCATAACGTCGCTTGTATCAAAATGTATGTTCATACTATCACCTTCCGCAAGATTACAACCGCTCCCATATCCCATGGCTCAGCGTATATAATTTTATACCGTCCTCCGCCTGTTTCCGCATAATTCCCCTCGGTTAAATGCTCGTTATTATCACAAAACATACGCTTCTGACACTCTGTTTCCAGTCCGTAATCCTTTGCGGCCAGTCCGCCGTTATACGGCTGTACATCCGCTTTCAATGAGCATAGCTCCCTGACTGTCTGCGTCTTAGTATACGCGCCTGTTTCTGTGATTTCAAGCAGCTTAACCTCCTGTGTATAAAATCTTTTAAACGGATTAGACTTCACTCGGCACACGCCCTTTCCTACATATAAACGGCTTTAGTCTGTCGTAATACGAGAACAGAAAATCGCCGTCGGGATTAGTCTCAGCGTATGATATACTGCGCTCGCCCTCGGAAATGCTTTTTACCACCTCCGGAGCGTCCGTCTGTCCGTACCCTTTAGCGCGGTACGAGTCCGCCGCTATCACAGGCACAAGACTTTCCAGCTGTCGCGGAAGTATTTCTATGCGGCAGTAACCCAGTATCATGTCGACCGTATCGTCAATCAAAAAGAACAGCAAGCCGTCCCGCTCGTTGTCCTCAATCCCTAACAGCATTCTAAGCCGCTCCAACGCTTCCTCACGCTTTTCCCGCTCCATTTTTACCGCCTTTCTTCGCCGGTGTTTCCTTAACCTCCGTATAGCCTGATGATAAATACGCCCTTATCTGTATTTCATCTGTCAGCATGATTATATCAGTACCGTTTGTCAGCTTCATTATTCACCAGCTCCCGACTTGTGCACATAAATAGCCTTTTTCTTGTTGTCGAGCACAAACGCGTCATGATACACGCGGCCTTCGATAAGCCAGCCGTTAATTCCCGGTGGATTATCATGTATCTTGTACTCCGACAGCTTCACCGGCGCGGTTGTCGCAATTTTGTTTGTAACAAAAAATTCAACGCCTGCCGGAAGATACGATTTCGGCAGCACAATGAGCGGAATACCGTCAATTGTTCCTACCTGACCTTTAAGCGCTATATTCTGTGCAAGATCTCCCTGTTTTATAAACGCTTCGTCAAGCTTTATCAGCTTATAGAACGAGCTTGACACATACGCTGCAGCTCCCGACGTCGGCACATTGTTATCCACAAGCGCGGTTGTTCCGTCAAGGAACGCGTCATACG
>CAJTPP010000101.1 GCA_910578235.1 uncultured Clostridia bacterium
TTTTTTCGGCCGGCATAAATAGTACCAGCCGCAAGAAACGGCGTGAATACAAAACACTGTAGTTTTGAACCTATAAGCAGACATGAAGCAATTGTAAAGAAAATTATTGCTTTGTCTGACGGTGTGTCAAAAAGACGCAGAGCGGCGAGAATAACAGTAGCGAAAGAAGCCAACATTACACTTTGACCGTAAAGACTGTTAAAAAATGTAAGGTTGACTCCGTTAAAGAAAACTGTTATAAAAAATGCCATGAAAATCAGCCGTGCGGTCGGACTTTGAATTTTTATTCTGCGAAGTATCAACATACAGACAATGCTGTACCATGAAAACATAATGACGGCAAGTATGCGTATATCAAAAAGAGTGTTAAAGCAAAGCATTTTTGCGATTGTTACAGGCAATATAAAAGTTGTGGACGGTATCAGAAAGATAAGCCGCGGTATGTACAGCAGTTTGTTTGTATATGTAAAGGCGGATTTAAAGTACCTTACAGCAAAATCGTAAAAACTGTGATTATCAGTAAAGTCAAGTCCGCAAGGACGCATAATGCGCTCAAAATCGCCCTGATCCGCGATTGAGTGCACCGGCGGAATAAATACGGAATATATAAAAACAGCTGTTACTGCGGAAAGAAATATAATATCATATACAGTAAAGCGATTAAAAAATTTTTTTATCAAAATTGATCCCTCCGTTTAAAGATTATATATTTCATTATACAGGATTGTTTTGTATATTGCAATACAGGTAAACGATATAAAAAAATATGACAGACGTATTAAATTCTTGCTTAATAATGTTGATAAATGTTTGATTTTATGATAAAATAGAAATATATTCATTTTAGATATTTTAAAGGAGTTAAATCATGGGAGACGTAAGAAGAATTTATGTTGAAAAAAAAGACGGATTTGACGTTGAGGCAAGAGGCGTTCTTGATGATTTAAGGGAAAATCTTTCTCTTAAAGGCCTTGAGAAAGTCAGAATAATAAACAGATATGATGTTTCGAGATTAAGTGACGAGGAATATAAAAAGGCAAGAAATCTTATTTTTTCAGAGCCGCCTGTAGATAATGCTTATGATGAGGAAATAGAGATAAACGAGGGTAAGGTGTTTGCGGTTGAATTTTTACCCGGTCAGTTTGATCAGAGAGCCGCTTCAGCCGAGGAATGTATATCAATACTGACTCGGAAAGAGCGCCCTACAGTAAGAAGCGCAAAGGTGTATGTGCTTATAGGCGATGTATCTGACGAGGATATGGAGGCGGTTAAGCAATATGTTATAAACCCCGTTGAGGCCAGAGAAGCGAGTCTTGAAAAGCCTGAAACGCTCGTTATGGAACATATTATACCTGAGGATGTTGAGATTGTTGACGGTTTTATTCAGATGGACAGAGCGCGGATGGAGACATTCTTGAACGAGATGGGTTTCGCTATGGATATGGATGATCTTGCTTTCTGTCAGGCGTATTTCAGAGATACCGAAAAGCGCAATCCGACGGTTACGGAGCTTCGAATGATTGATACATACTGGTCTGACCATTGCCGTCATACTACATTTTCAACAAAGATAAATGATGTTAAAATAAACGATGGCAAATATGCTGATGTTATTGCGTCCGCGTATGAGGAGTATAGGAAGGCCAAAGCTGAATTGTATGCGCCTGATCGTGATATGTGTCTCATGAACATGGCAACAATCATTGTAAAGCAGCTAAAGAAAAAAGGTTTGCTGAAGGAAATAGATGAGTCTGAAGAAATTAATGCGTGTTCAATAGTGGTTGATGTTGATGTGGATGGAAAAGAAGAACCGTGGCTTATAATGTTTAAAAATGAAACGCATAATCATCCTACTGAGATTGAGCCTTTCGGCGGAGCTGCAACATGTCTCGGCGGCGCAATCCGTGATCCTCTTTCAGGCAGAAGTTATGTATATCAGGCCATGCGCGTAACAGGAAGCGGCGATCCGAGAGTGTCATTAAAGGACACGCATGCAGGTAAGCTTATGCAAAGGAAGATTACAAAGGGCGCGTCCTCCGGATATAGTTCGTACGGCAATCAGATAGGTCTTGCGACAGGACAGGTTCAGGAGATTTATCATGAAGGTTATGTCGCGAAAAGAATGGAGATCGGCGCCGTTATAGGCGCTGCTCCCAAAAAGAATGTTATAAGAGAAGTGCCCGCAAAAGGAGATGTCATTATACTTCTTGGAGGACGGACAGGCCGTGACGGTATCGGCGGCGCAACGGGCTCGTCAAAGGCGCATGATGAAAAGAGCGTTGTTACCTGCGGCAGTGAGGTGCAGAAAGGTAATCCTCCCGTGGAAAGAAAAATTCAAAGATTGTTCAGAGATGAAAAGGTTACAACGCTCATAAAACGCTGTAATGATTTTGGAGCGGGCGGAGTATCTGTGGCGATAGGCGAGCTTGCTGACGGACTTGTGATTGATCTTGACAAAGTACCAAAGAAGTATGAAGGTTTGGACGGAACTGAGCTTGCGATAAGCGAGTCGCAGGAAAGAATGGCGGTTGTTGTTCGCGAGAATGACGCGGATAAGTTTATCAGGTATTCAAATGACGAGAACCTTGAAGCGACAAAGGTAGCTGTTGTTACGGATGAAAATCGTCTTGTAATGAAATGGAGAGGAAAAACCATATGTGATATTTCACGTGATTTCCTTAATACAAACGGAGCCACTAAGAATACAAATATAGAGGTCGTTCTGCCGGATAAAGATAACAGTTTCTTTAAGCAAAGAATTGTCACGGATGTAAAGGAAAAATGGCTTGATGTTCTTTCTAACCTAAATGTGTGTTCACAAAAGGGATTATGTGAGAAATTTGACAGCACAATAGGCGCGAACAGTGTGCTTATGCCGTTTGGAGGCAAGTATCAGCTTACTCCGTCTGACGGCATGGCCGCAAAGGTGCCCGTGCTTGACGGTAAGACAAATACAGCAACTGTAATGACATTTGGATATAATCCTGATTTGTCGAGCTGGAGTCCGTATCACGGTTCAACTTATGCAATCGTTGAATCTGTTTCAAAAGCTGTTGCTCTTGGCGCGGATTATAAAAAGATATATTTGACTTTTCAGGAATATTTTGAAAGATTGGGAACAGATCCGAAGCGTTGGGGCAAGCCGTTTTCAGCATTGCTCGGAGCATATATGACTCAGCTTGAGCTGGGTATTGCGGCAATCGGCGGAAAGGACTCTATGAGCGGATCGTTCAATGATCTTGACGTTCCTCCGACGCTTACGTCATTTGCGGTTGCTCCTGTAAAAGCGGACAAGGTTATTTCTCAGGAAATAAAAACATCGGGAGCAAAGCTGGTAATGTTTGAAGTAAAGCGTGACGAAAATGATTTACCTGACTTTGATGAGCTGAAAAAAATGTACGAAACAGTACACGGACTTATTAAACTGGGAGTTGTACGCAGCACGAGTGTTGTAAGAGGTTTCGGACTTGCGGAAACTGTAAGCAAGATGTGTTTTGGTAATATGATAGGCTTCAGATTTAATGAAGATGTTAATGACAGACTTTTGTTTAATGCTCCGCTTGGCTCCATAGTCGCTGAACTGGATAGTTCTTGGGAAACAATACTAACGACAGGTGAAGCTGTAAAACCGATTGAACTGGGAGAAACACAGGAGAGACAGTCAATAGATTTCGGCACTGTAAGCATTTCTCTTTCCGATGCTGTTGCAGCATGGAAAGAACCTCTGGAAAAGGTATTTCCGACACACGCTGGACATTTTACAGAAGAACCTGAAACATATAGCTATGATAAGCGCAATATTACAGTCGCAACGGAAAAATTTGCAAAGCCGAGAATATTTATACCCGTATTCCCGGGAACAAACTGTGAATATGATACAGCCAGAGTTTTTGAAAGCGCCGGAGGTGTTGCTGATGTATTTGTAATAAGAAATCTTTCAGGCGAGGATGTATCTTATTCAATGCGAGAGATGGAAAAACGTATTAATAATTCTCAGATTGTTATGATACCGGGCGGATTTTCCGGGGGAGACGAGCCTGAGGGCAGCGGTAAGTTCATTGCTACGGCGTTCCGTAATCCGCTTGTCAAGGACGCTGTGATGAATATGCTGAAAAATCGTGATGGTTTGATGCTTGGTATATGCAACGGTTTTCAGGCGCTTATAAAGCTCGGACTTGTACCATATGGTGAAATACGTGATCTTGACGATAACGCGCCAACGCTTACATTCAATACAATAGGCAGACATGTTTCATGCATGGCAAGAACAAGAATAGCATCTAACAAATCGCCATGGCTTACTAATGTTAATACAGGAGATGTTCATACTATCGCGCTTTCTCATGGCGAGGGACGCTTTATTGCTTCGCCTGAACAGGTGGAGGAGCTTGCGAAGAACGGACAGATTGCGACACAGTATGTAAATATTGAAGGTAGGGCCACATATGACATAGACTGGAATCCTAACGGTTCGGTATCTGCCATTGAGGGTATAACAAGTCCTGACGGAAGAGTTTTCGGTAAAATGGGACATAGTGAACGTATAGGAGAGAATATTGCGTTTAATGTTCCGGGTAATAAAAATCAAAAACTGTTTGAAGCCGGAGTAAATTATTTTAAATAATAAGACAGACAACAGGCTGTGACACAGGTCGCAGCCTGTTTTATGGATAAAGGAAAGGTGCTTTATGAAACCAAAACTGGGAGTTGTATTTCCACAGATTAACGATAAGGAAATAGCGGAGCTTGTAATAGAAAAAATAAGCGTGTCAAAAAACAGAAGAAAAATAAAAATTCTGCTTGCATCAAATACATCGTCATATCTTGTATCAAAGGTTGAAAGCGAGGTGAAAAGCGCGTGTAATCTTGCCGAGGTTATTGTTAAGCTTGACAATACCGTTAAAGAGCAGGACAGAAATGTAATGGTATACGAGGTGGAGCGGGGACAGGAAAATCAGTTTATGTCCTCATTAACGGGGCCGAGGTATATAGGAAAAGCCAATGTGTCGGATATGCTTTACGGGCGGCCTATAAAAGATGATATTATATCAATACATTCTGTCACGGATAATTCTGGCAGAGTGGCCGTTTCTGGAAGAGTATTTTTTGTTGACGAAAGGGAAATAACCTCAAAAAAGACTGGTAAAGTATTTCATCTTATAACAATGGATATCACTGATAATGAGGACTCCATTTCCGCGAAAATGTTTGTAACAAAAACAGATGATGATAAACCGTTTAATAATCTGTTTAATACACTTAAAAAGGGAGTAAAAAGCGGCGGTATATATGTAGTGGCGCGCGGAAAAGCACAGTTTGACCAGTATGCGGGTGAAACAATTATCATGCTTAACGATATCGCTAAAATAGAAGCGCCGCCTATACGCCGGGATAACGCGGAGAAAAAGCGTGTGGAACTGCATATGCATACACAGATGTCTGCAATGGATGCTGTAAATTCTGTACAGGATTTAATAAACAGAGCGATTTATTGGGGACATAAGGCGATTGCAGTGACAGATCATGGAGTGGTGCAGTCGTTCCCTGACGCAATGAAAGCGTCGAATTTTAATGAGAAAATAAAGGTTCTCTACGGTGTTGAAGGATATCTTATAGATGACAGCAAAAGAATTGTGTACGGCGCGGATAAACAAAATATAGACGCGTCTTTTGTGGTGTTTGATATAGAGACGACAGGACTAAATAAGAACACAAATAATATTACTGAGATTGGCGCGGTGAAGGTTGTGAACGGAGAAATTGTTGATAAATGGTCAACATTTGTTAATCCGTGTCAGCCTATACCTGAAAAGATCGTTAATCTTACGGGTATTAATGATAATATGGTAAAGAACGCGCCTAAAATAGGCGAGATACTCGGTGAGTTTTTTGATTTTTGTGAGGACAGCGTACTTGTGGCGCATAATGCGGATTTTGATATAGGCTTTATAAAGAAAGCGGCTAAAGATAATGGATTGAATTTCAATTTTTGTTATCTTGACACGCTTATGCTTGCCAGATGTATGTATTCTGATCTTCCTAATTTCAGACTGGATACCCTGACAAAGCATTTGCATGTTATTCTTGACAATCATCACAGAGCTGTTGATGACGCGAAGGCTACTGCCGATGTGTTTGTGAAAATGCTGTCAGAACTTCGGGGACAGGGAAAGACAGAGCTTTCAAAGCTTAACGGCGAATTTGATTTAAGAAGCGCGGCGAAAAAAAATAAGGCGTTTCATATTATTATTCTCGCCAAAAATCAGACAGGATTAAGACATATTTATGAAATGGTGTCCGAATCTCAGCTAAAATATTTTTTCAGAACACCAAGAATTCCGAAGAGTCTGCTTGAAGAAAAGAGGGAAGGACTTATTCTTGGATCAGCCTGTGAAGCGGGTGAACTGTTCAGGGCTGTTATTGACGGTAAATCAGATGATGAACTTGATGATATTGTTAGTTTTTATGATTATCTTGAAATACAGCCTATAGGCAATAACGCGTATATGAAATCAGATTACCGTCATCCACATATAAATACGGATACAGATTT
>CAJTPP010000102.1 GCA_910578235.1 uncultured Clostridia bacterium
AAATATATGAAAAAAAAGCGGAAAATGATTATGACAGCTTTTCCTGTTTTATAGACGCTGTAAAGGAGAAGGCATATGGATATTAAAATAGGCTCGCGCGGCAGTGATCTTGCCGTTAAACAGACAGAGGCTGTTGCTGAAAAATTAAAATTGCATTTTCCCGATGACAGCTTTGAGATTGTCCGTATATCAACAACAGGTGACAGACAAACGGACAAAACGCTGCAAAGCTTTGGCGGCCTGGGTGTGTTTATAAAAGAAATTGAGGCTGCTCTGCTTGACGGAAGAATTGATATGGCCGTTCACAGCGCTAAGGATATTCCGACACAGCTTCAGGACGGAATTGGAATTACCGCCGCGCTTTTAAGGGAAGACAGAGACGACGCTCTTGTTTCTTTCGGAAATATAGAGAATGTGAAAATAATAGGAACAGGCAGCGCGAGACGGGAGTCTCAGGCGAGGAAAATATTTCCTGACGCGGAGTTCAGGCAGATCAGAGGTAATATTTATACGCGCCTTGAAAAGGTGAAAAGCGGCGAATATGACGCGGTTATAATGGCAAAGGCAGCTTTGAACCGTCTTAATATTACGGGGGCTAATGTTATGGATTTACCGTTTATATGCGCTGCAGGTCAGGGTATAATTGCTGTGGAGACTGCGGGCGGCAGGATGAGGAAATATACGGAATTGATAAATGACGCGGCGGTAATGGCCGAGCTTACGGCGGAGAGGGCGTTTCTGAAATATACGGGCGGCGGATGTCATATGCCGTGTGGGGCTTCGGCCGTATACGAAAACGGCGAAATTACAATGAGCACTTATTATCACTGCGGGGGCAACGACATTATTCTTAAAATGACAGACGCAGATCCGGAACTGTTGGGTAAGATCATGGCGGAGAAAACAATAAAGTCAGCGGAGGGAAAATAAATGGTATATATTGTCGGCGCCGGCCCGGGCGGCAGCGGCCTTATTACGCTCAGAGGAATGGAGTGTATAGAAAACGCTGAGGTTATAGTTTATGATCATCTTGTAAATCCCACTTTTCTGAATTATGCGAGTGAAAACTGCATGCTTATTTATGCGGGCAAAACAGCGGGCAGTCATCAAATGGAACAGGAAAAAATAAATGAAACTCTCATAAAGTACGGAAAAACACTGAATGTTGTGCGCCTGAAAGGCGGTGATCCGTTTGTATTCGGCAGAGGCGGCGAGGAAGCTGCCGTTCTTGCGGAAAATGATATTCCGTATGAGCTTGTAGCGGGAGTGTCCTCGTGTTACAGTGTGCCTATGTACAGCGGTATTCCTGTGACGAGCAGGGGGACGGCATCCTCATTTCATGTTGTTACGGGTCATGAGAAGAACGGAAATCAAACGGTAGATTACAGTATGCTCGCAAAACTTGGCGGGACGCTTGTGTTTCTTATGGGACTTGGCAATGCTGGAAAAATCTCATCCGAACTTATTGAAAACGGAATGGATGCAAACACTGGTGCGGCGGTGATTTCGCGCGGCACGACACAAAAACACCATCATGTGGTGGGAACGCTCGGGGAGCTTTCATCTATGGCGGAAAAGGTATCCCCGCCCGCGGTAATCATTGTCGGCAATACTGTAAGGGAACAAAGGGAATGGTTTTCACCCGAGGGTAAAAATATTCTCGTAACAGGAACGCGTCTTATGAATTTCGAGCTTCAAAAAGCGTTTGGCGGTAATTTGACAGAAATTTCACTTATAAAAACTGTTCCGATAAATTATGACGCATTTACAGGAACAGATTTAAAGAGCTTCTCGCATATAGTTTTTACAAGCGCGAACGGAGTTAATATTTTCTTTGAATATCTGAAAAAAGCAAAAATAGACGTAAGAATATTAAGTAACGCGGCGTTTGCCGCCGTTGGAAATAAAACAGCTCTTGCCCTTGAGGAAAGAGGTTTTTACGTTTATGTTATTCCCGATATATCTAATGGAAGGGAGCTTGCAAATATACTTTGCGCTGAGCGTCATACGAAAATGCTGATAATCCGCGCGGAGAACGGAAATAGTGAAATGACGGATATTTTGTCTGAAAACGGTGTTTGTTTTACGGATTTAAAGTTGTATCGGACAGAGACGGATTATTCAAAAAAAGAACTGCTTAATTTATGCGTCAAAGATATGGATTATGTGATTATTGCAAGCGGTAGCGCAGCAAAGGCTTTCGCTGAAATGACTGTCGGTGATACGGATGCGAGGATAATTTCAATAGGAGCCGGGACAACTGCCGAAGCCGGGAAATACGGTGTGAAAGTTTATAAAACAGCCGAGACAGCCTGCGCGGCAAGTATTGCGGAATGTATAAGGAGTGATTTTGAATGATAAAAAGACCGAGACGCCTGCGAGTGTCAAAACAGATACGCGATCTCGCGCATGAGGTGTCAGTGGATAAATCTGATCTGATTTATCCTATGTTTATTATTGACGGAAAAACAGAAGATATAGCGTCAATGCCGGGGATAAAGCGGTATTCGCTTGATGATTTACCTAAGGCCCTCAATGAGGTGACTGCGGCGGGAGTTAAGGCGGTGTTGTATTTTGGTATTCCGAAGCGCAAGGATGAAACAGGAAGTGAAGCCTATAATGATGACGGAATTGTGCAGCGCGCTATACGTCTTACAAAAGAGTTATATCCGGAGCTTATTGTAATAGCGGATATTTGTCTGTGCGAATATACCTCGCATGGTCATTGCGGAATTGTCGGGCATGAATGTGTTGTTAATGACAAAACGCTTCCGTTTCTTGCAAAGGCCGCCGTTTCCTGCGCTAAGGCCGGAGCGGATATTGTCGCTCCGTCTGATATGATGGACGGCAGGGTTGCGGAGATACGTGACGCGCTTGATAAAAACTCGTTTGAGAATGTTCTGATTATGGCATATAGTGTCAAGTACGCTTCCGCATTTTACGGCCCGTTTCGTGACGCGGCAGACAGCGCGCCTGCGTTTGGAGACAGAAAAAGTTATCAGATGGATTTTCGTAACAGGAAAGAAGCGCTTATTGAAACACAGCTGGATATTGACGAGGGAGCTGACATTATAATGGTAAAACCTGCTTTGCCGTATCTTGATATTGTAAAAACAATCAGTGAGAAATTTAGTGCGCCGCTTGCGGTTTATCATGTGAGCGGAGAATATTCTATGATAAAAGCGGCGGCTCAAAACGGCTGGATTAACGAGAAGGCCGTTGTTATGGAAAGTCTGACCGCTATGAAAAGAGCGGGGGCAAAAATGCTTATAACGTATTACGCGCCCGAAGCAGCGAAATGGCTGGAGGAAATGTGATGTATCCTGTAATGCTTAACGTATTTGACAGATTATGCACGGTTGTAGGGGGCGGAAAGGTTGCTTTGCATAAAGCTGAAAAACTGGCTGAAAGCGGAGCGCGTGTCAGGGTAGTCAGTATGAGTTTTATTGACGGTTTTGAAACTTTTGAAACTCTCCGAAAGAAATACGCGCCGTCGGATATAGAAGGATCATTCCTTGTTATAGCCGCTACGGATGATATGGATCTGAACAAAAAAATAGCGGATGACGCCCGCGGGCGCAATATTCTGACAGCTGTAGCGGATAATGCCGCTTATTCCGATTTTATTTCTCCCGCGTCTGTTACGAGCGGAGACATAACGCTGTCGGTTTCCACAAACGGAAAATTTCCGATGCTTGCAAAGAAATTATGTTTAGAAAAATCGGAAGAGCTTGATTTTTTCAGCGGTATACTGCCGCTGCTGAGTGAGTGCCGGAGACGTGTTATAGAAATGAACAGGACGGATAAATCGGAATTGCTTGAGTTTATGCTGTCAGACGAGATGCTCGGGTATGCGGTGGGGGACAGGAAGCTTTTTGAAAAAAAGCTGGATTTGTCGGATTAAGATATATTTTCAGATACTTTGTAAAAATAAACAATAGACAAACCCGCGTATGAATGTTATAATAAAATATATAGACTTGGGGGCGGTTTTATGGATGAAAATATGTATATAACTGTTACGGGATTTTCACATTATTACGGCAGAAAACCGTTTGCGATAGGTAATGTGCTTGTATGCGTAAAGGATCCCTCTAATAAATATGATTCGGAAGCGATTGTTACTCGTCTGCCTATTATAGGCCAGGTGGGATTTGTCGCTAACAATATGCAGTATGTTGCCGGAGGCACAATGAGCGCGGGCAGAATTTATGATAAGGTTGAAGATAAATTTTATGCGCGTGTTCTGTTCACAACTCAGAGTAAAATTATTTGCAGAATAGAAAATGGCAGCGACGAGGAGCTTGAGAAGGAGATACAGACTCAGCTTATGCAAAGCGAGGGCTGGGTACAGTGATATTGAGGTGGAATTTTTGAAAAAACCCGAATTAAATAAAATCAAATCAAAGATTTTGTCGGTGTTTAAAGCGATAAGGTTAAAAAAAATTAAAATAAATATTGTAGATATTTTTGCGGCGGCAATAGTGCTTGTGCTGGCGGGTATAGTTGTGGTACCGTCTCTTGCGAAGTGCGTGGAAAACGGAAGAAAGACCGTCTGCGAGCATCATATGAATGAAATGCTGGGAATTTTGTCGTCAGAGCTTACCTCTGAGACGAAGCGGGGGGGCACATACTGGCATGATCTGATAAAAAACGGTAATTATCAAAAACTGATAGCGTCTTTGCATGATAAAACAAACTCGCGAGAGTTTAGTCCGGCTGATTATTATATACAGACAGGCGATGAAGATATAACGCTTTTTTGTAAAGAGCATAAGGGTATAAAAGGCTGCTCGATACGTTTTTCAAAATTACAGGATATAGATGTTGAGGTTGCTGCGAAGCCGATGCTTGGCGAGCAGATCGCATATCTGACGGTAAACGGGCCTGACACTTATTATGAGGGTGATTCTCTTGACAGCAGGGATCCGAAAAAGATGATATTTAAAGGACGCGAGGTTGACAGGGCAATTCATAATCTGACTGTTACGGCGGTGTATGTCGGCGGCGCTCGGGAGGAGCTTGAGCGCGGGCGCTATACTATTACGGCTGATACACTTAATATGTCAAAACCGGGTCAGACGCATCTGATTATCAGATCAAATTCAAATTCTGTGTGGAATAACAGCTCGTATGTGCCGTTTGTGATAGATGTTATCGGTTCGGATGACGTTGCTCCGCTTATTGTTGACGGAGGGGTATCAGGTAAATTCGAGCTGGCTTCGTGGGAATGGCGAGATTATGTGGATGAAGCCGCCCAGAGTTTGGATGGGAAGGATTTTGACGCTTCCATTATACGTTACGAGGGACATTATTACTATTATCCTGACGGATTGCGTATTGTAAACAGCCGTGAGAATGACACGCCGTTTAAGCATGCGCTTAATATTGACGACAATACAAAGCCTGCGTATTATATTGAGTTTGACACAAATTCCGTTGTGCTGAATGATAATGATGAAAAAAATGTGCGCACGGGAAGTCTTAAGATTGAAAATGAACTTGTGTACATATGGCAGGAGACTGCCAGTAAAGAGCTTGATAAAGGCTGGATACGAGTTTATTGCGAGCTTAATAAATATTGATTGTTTAAAAGACACTGCTATAAAGCAGTGTCTTTTTAGAACTTATTCAATTCCCACAGCTTGTTTAGCGAGCGCGTCCGCCATATCATTGAAACGGTCACCGCTGTGTCCTTTAACCTTGTTAAAGGAAATTTTTAATTTCTTTTTTACCGACTCGTAAAAATGTTTGTAGGCTATAGTCCCTTCCCTATTAGTTTTCCACTCTCCCGTGCACCATTTTTCAATACCCTCGTAATCATAGTAAATATCAATTTCTTCTATATTATTG
>CAJTPP010000103.1 GCA_910578235.1 uncultured Clostridia bacterium
TTATATTAAAAAAATATCTGCTAAATCTATTGTAATGCGAGAATATAATCACGATATTCCCGTAGGCAGCCCATATATGAAAGACTTAAAAAGACGCGTAATGTTATTTGAAGAAAGGAAACATTTGTAATGAATTTATACGGAATTGTTAGTATATTAACAGGATTGTTTCAATCTATTATAGTTTTTATTTTCCTTGACAATTATATGGATAGACGCGTCATTATACCAAAATGGGGATATGCTGTTGGAATAATTGTTTTAGCCGCCGCTATGCAGTTAAGCAATCAACTATTTAAACATCATTATCTAAATTTACTCTGTATAGTAATTGCCATATTGATTATATCATTTTTATATGATACGGATATAAAAAGCCGTATCACATTGTCATTAGTGAGCGTTCTTATAGCAACCTGTTCAGAAATAATAATATTGTTTATTATGTGTCTATTAAAAGGTATTGATACAACAGACGCATATATGAACCCACAATTAAAAATAATGGGCACTGTATTATCCAAAACATTAAATTTAGCAATAATTAAGATTATATGTGTTCGTTCAAAAAGAAGTATAATAAAATTGCCTGTTTTTTATTGGTTGATGTATATAACCGTTTTTACTGTTTCGCTGTCGATAATATATTTAATTTTCAGCCGTCAGGACAGCAGTAATTATTTATATATAGCTGCGTTCTGCGCGATAGGATTATTATATAGTGTCTTAATAACTTTATATTTGTATGAACGTATGGCGGTACAAGCTGAAAAACTAAAAGAAAATGAGTTGTTGGAACAGCAGTTTAAAGCGCAGGTAAATCACTTGAAAGAGTTGGTGCTGGAGCAAGAACAAATAAGTACATATCACGATATGTCAAATCATATCTTGTCGTTAAAATCTTATCTTGACAGCCGCAATTATGAGGAGGGCAATAATTATCTTGCAAAACTGATACAAAAAACAGATTTGTATTCTGATATAATAGATACGGGAAATACAGTTATAGACGCAATTATCACAGCGAAAAGAAATCTTGCACGTAAGAATGATATTAAGTTTTCAGCAGATTTGCAAATACCGGAAAGTTTATTGCTTGACGCTTCGGATTGTTGCGTAATATTAGGTAACGCCTTAGACAATGCTATTGAAGCCTGCGAAAAAATAACAGGCGAAAAATATATAGATATGCGTATGATATATCACAATAATTCTTTAAGCTGTAAAATTACAAACCCTGCGCCGGAAGAATGTAAATATAATCCTCAATTAAAAACAACTAAGACCGACACCCAAAATCACGGAATAGGAACAAAAAACATTAAAAGAACATTAGAAAAGTATAAAAACACATATAGAATGGAGTATGACAAAGGCGAGTTTGTTTTTTCGTTTATACTCTATGATATTTTTGTAAAACCGGAATAAAGAATATATAAACACGAGAACTGACTGTTTTCGTGTTTATTTTTATGGAGTTCACGCTATCAAAACGGGGAGTTCACGCTATATATATAGATTTTAACTAAGATTAGAGTTATAATTTTTTTAAATATGCGAAAATTTTTTATATGAACTTTTACGCTATTGTTATAACTTTGAGGGAGGTACATTTATGAAAAAACTAATTTCACTATTCACAACACTTTGTATTGTATTTGGGGTGTTTGGCACATTTACAGTCTTTGCCGAAGAAACAGCGGCGGATATTACGGAAATATCCACGCTTGCAGAGCTTGAAGCATTCCGAGATGATGTAAACAGCGGCAATACATACGAGGGTAAAACCGTTAAACTCACCGCCGATATTGATATGTCGGAAAAATACGGCGAGGGCAAGGAAAGCTGGACGCCGATTGGTACACTTAATTGGCAAGCAGAGATAAAAGATAATCTGTTTTGCGGAACCTTTGACGGCAACGGGCATAAAATTCAAAATTTGTATATTTGTAAAAGTTCTGAAAATATAGGATTATTTTGTGAAAACTCAGGTACAATTAAAAATCTTGAAATTGCAAGCGGCACAGTTATGGGCGCTCGATGTGTCGGAGGTGTGGTGGGATATAACGAGGGAACGGTGGAAAACTGTCATAACGCTATCCCTGTTGCGTATGCAGGAACATCGAGAGTACACTCTTTCGGGGGTATAGTGGGATATAACGGCGGCGGTACAATAAAAAATTGCCGTAACAGCGGTAATATTTTAGGAGGAGGTATTGTCGGCGGCATAGTCGGATGGGGATATAACGGCATAGTGGAAAATTGCTGTAACACAGGCAACGTACAGGCGAAAAGAAAGCAGTCAATGACAGGAGGAATAGTTGGACTTAATCACAGCAAAGTAAAAGATTGCTGTAACAGCGGTAATATCGGTAATGACGGTATCAGTGAGGTCGGCGGCATAGCCGGATGTAACGTCTATGGTTCAAGAGCAGAATCAGGAATAGTGGAAAACTGCTATAACATAGGAGATGTTTCAGGCGACAGCGATATTGGCGGCATAGTTGGAGAAAATGGACTAATATCGGACAATAAAGGTAAGGAAGGCATAATAAAAAATTGTTACAATACAGGTGCGGTTTCGGGTAATTCATATATAGGCGGCATAGTTGGAAGTGTTGACACTAATGACAGCGAGGAAAAAATTATTGTTGCTAAGCTGCAAAATTGCTATAATATCGGTACTGTAAGCGGAACAGAATATACAGACGGTATAAGTGCAGTTGATGAGGGTTATGTTGAAATAACAAGCTGCTATTATCTTGACGCTTGTATATCAGGCCAGCAATCCGAAACAGCCGTACTTACAACAGAACAATTTGCGGATAAATCAAATTTCACAAATTGGGATTTTGAAACAGCATGGAAAATGGACGAAACGCTCGGCAGACCTGTCTTGAGGTCAAATGCGGAAGATACTGACGAGGTTATAGAAATATCCACGCTTGAAGAACTTGAAGCGTTCCGAGATGATGTAAACAGCGGTAATACATACGAGGGTAAAACCGTCAAGCTGACCGCCGATATTGATATGTCGGAAAAATACGGCGAGGGTAAATTATCGTGGAAGCCGATTAGTAATAACAACCTCATTCCCTTTATCGGTACTTTTGATGGCTGTTTCCACAAAATAACGGGCTTATATTTTAACACAGGATTATCAGGACTATTTATGTTTAACAACGGAACAATACAAAATGTTTCCGTCAGCGGTGATGTCGTATGTGAGAGTGGCGGAGGAATAGTTGGAGAGAATTATGGAAGAATAAGCCGCTGCTCTTTTTCAGGAAGCATTACAGGCGGCGTACATCTTGGAGGGATTGCAGGTGCAAATATGGTTATAGATGAGGGTACAGGGATTTTTGATTGCTATAATACTGCAACGGTTACTTCAAATGAGGGAGTTGTAGGCGGAATAGCAGGATTAACGGGCAGGATAGAGCGTTGCTATAATATAGGCAGTGTAAGTGCTAATGATATGTTTGCAAGCGTTGGCGCAGGTGACGGTCCAATAATAGATTGCTATTATCTTGAAGGCACATCGGATAAAGGATGGTATATAGAATATGAAGGAGTCACTGACACCACTACTGCGCTTACATCAGAGCAGTTTGCGGACAAGTCAAATTTCACGAATTGGGATTTTGACACTGTATGGAAAATGGACGCAACGCTCGGTAGACCTGTTTTGCGGTCAGGTACAGAAGAACCGCCTATTGAAACACATACACATACACTTGTATATCACTCAGCAGTAGCCGCAACCTGTACAGAAACAGGTACAGATGAATATTGGAAATGCGAGGGTACAGACGCTTGTAATAAAATGTTCTCGGACGCAAACGGCACAACGGAAATTACGGAAATTCCCACAACAGCCGCAACAGGTCATACGGAGGTAACAGACGCGGCGATTGCGGCGACTTGTGAAACTGACGGTAAAACAGTGGGTAGTCATTGCAGCGTATGTAACACGGTTATTACAGAGCAGACAATAATACCAAAATTAAATCATAATTGGAGTGCGTGGAGCATTACCACAGAGCCGACATTTGACGTAACAGGAAAAGCAGAGCGTATTTGCGGAAATGATAACACGCACAAAGAAATTGTTGATTTGCCGATTTTAACCGATACAAAGGTATGGACGGAGGACTTAAAAATTGAGCCTACTGAAACAGAAAAAGGTTCGGTAACTTATACCTCACAATATGGAAATGTAACAATAATAATTCCTGCATTAAATCCCGAATATGATTATATCATAAAGTACGAAAATGGAAAAGCGGTTGTAACTGTTCCGAAAGACAATACATATACGGTAATATTTGCGTCGTATGATAACGGCAGATTGTTAAGCGTCAACGCGCAGGATATACCACTTGTAAAGGGTGAAAATTCGCCTATATCCCTGCAAAACTTTAACGCAAACGGTAAAGTCAAGGTTATGCTTTGGGATAGCTTAAAGGGAATGAAGCCGCTTTGTGCAGCAGACGGAAATTAACAGCAGAATAACATAAACTGATTGGGGGCGGTTTTCCGTCCCCTTATTTGTTACGGTGATGAATAATGAAAGGAAGTACAGCATATAAATTATACATAAGACAAAAGAAAATAAAACAGTGCATTAAAAAAGCATGTCGGATTTTGCGAAAAAAATCATAGTCCGAAAAGGCAGTTTTTTACCCACAGTTGCGAAATTTGTTAAATATTTACATTTTAACGGATATTGCGTTACATTATGCGTTTTAAAGGCGCATAATGTAACGCTATTTTTTTGTATATCAAAAAAATGGTATAAGCCCCCTATCCGTTACCCATAATGCCGATTTTGAATATTGACAACTCAAAATTCAAAGTCGGAGGTTATAAAAAATGAAAAAAAATAAAAAATTTTCAAATTTTTTTCAAGGAAATTTTGTAAATTCAAAAATTTTTTCGTTTAACATATATAGAGAGATAAATAAGGACGACAACTTCCAGATACAAAAGGAGGTTGCCGTATGAACCACGAAAATGATAAACGTATTTCAAATCAATTTTACAAATTTTGTACGCGACTTCTAAAAAACGAGATATACGATATTTGTCGAAAACAAAATAAAGGACGAAAATATAAAAAAGATATTTTATTTTTGCCGCTTGATGATATTAAGCAAATAGGAATTTGCGACGATTATTTTTACGGTGAAAATAAATTTTATATAAATGGTGAAGCCGTTACAATTACGGATAATCGAATAGCAAGCGCAATCAGCAAATTATCAAAGAATAAACAAGATATTATCATTTTGGCATATTTTATGGTAATGAATGATAGAGAAATAGGTGAATGTTTAAATCTAATTCAGCAAACTGTTTATTACCAGAGAATACAAGCCTTAAAACTATTGCGTGAACAGCTACATAAGGAGGGTTTTGACTATGAGAGAAAAAACTATTAAAGACATTCCATTGTCTGTTATTGAGGACGCCGTAAAAGGCGAAACATACGCTTTGCAATTTGTTTTGTTGCATTTTCGGAATTATATAAAGGCGCTATCCACAAAGACTTTTACGGACACGCAGGGCAAGCAGCGTTATATTCTTGATGAAGATGTAAAATCAAGGCTTGAAGCAAAATTAGTTTTAAGCATTGTCAATGATTTTGTTATTCCT
>CAJTPP010000104.1 GCA_910578235.1 uncultured Clostridia bacterium
TTTCTGCAAGACAATTATGGCAATAGTATTCGCCCTGAAATTCTGCACCTGTTTCTCTGGTTTTGATTTCCGCCCCACATACGGGGCATTTTGTTGTTTCTTTCATTTTCATTTCCTCCTGTAATTTTATTGAATATATTTATCCGTGAATATAATATATAATCATTCGGCACAGAAACTCAAATCTTTATGAAATATCACATTTTAAAAATAAATATTTTTGTAACATATAATTGACAATAATTTAATCTGTACTTTAATCTGCAAAGTTAATCACATATAAGCTATATAAGCAGAGAAAAAAATTAAAAATATAAATTCAAAAATGAATTTGTTATACAATAATCCATTACAAACCAAAATAACACAAAATAAAAATATATAACGATAGGAGATGTATCAATAATGCAAATACATACTTTTGAGGTGAGCGCACCTCTCTCAAATGAAAACTTTTATAAAATTCAAAATGAATTAAAATCTAAGCATAACGATATGTGGAAAGCACAGAAGAAAGGAATGAACTATTGGGGATTATCTGATAAAGGTATAATAATCAATATGTATCAAATAAAAAAGAAAGGATTTTATGCTTATAGTATTACATATAGAATATCTGCCCGACGGGTTATTGAAAATGATAACCGTGTCGGGATTTTTAATACAAAGAATTATCCTGAACTAAAAGATAAAGTCAACAGAATACTGAATAAACAATGCGAATTATTACCTGTACTTGATAAATGTAATTTAAGAAGATTTGACTTGTGTATCAATGCCAAATTGGATAATCAGGAACAGGTAAAGGCATATATCAAAACAGCTTGCAGAGCTAATATTCCTACCACATTGGAACGCTATATGATAGACGATAAACCCTCAAAGGATGATATGACTATATATAGTGATAATTACATTGCTATATCAATCTACAATAAATATAAACAGATGAAAAAGGAAAATTCAAAAGCCAAGAAACATAATAAACCAATCTATTCAGACAAGGATTTAAAGAAAGCAGAGAATATTGTCCGTATGGAAATTCGTTGTATGGAAGGAAAGGTTAAGGCATTAAAAGAAAAATACGATATATATTCCGTTGATGATTTTATGAATAATGCAGACAAAATAGGGAATGTTTTATTCAATTATTATCTGACAAAAATTTTTAGCAAAGGAACTATTTATACGTTAGATGAAGCAAGGAAACAAATTAAAATAAGCGGTTACAAATCGGATAAATGTGAATTGTTGAATGAGTTTCTGACTACTGCAACAGAATTAAGAAGTACCTCTAAAGCTATGAAGATTTATAACAAAAATGAAATAAATAAAATTATATATATGCTTGATAACATAAATGTAAATTATGTGACTGCAACAATGGCAACAGCTAAATTATTTCATAAAGCATATATACCTACCCCAATAGAATTATTTAATGATTACGTAGAATAAGGAGGTCAATCCAATGGATTATAATGATTATGAGATTCTAACACCTGAAGATGTTATGGATTATCTTTACATAGGCAGAAATGCAGTATATACTTTGCTAAACTCGGGTAAATTAAAAGCATTCAGAGTAGGACGTAATTGGAAAATTCCCAAAATGGCATTGGATGATTATATCGCTTCTGAAAGTGGTATGAAATTATAGTGTCAAAACACAAGAAAAATGGTGAGGTACGTCCTCACCATTTTAAATGTTTTGTGATACTATCTATATTATCTTGCACACTTTGCGCATGCTGTTTTTCCGCTTGCCTGTGCTGATGACAGAGTTGTTGCTCTTGCATTCTTGCCCGCACAGCTTGCACTGTAATGATACCTTTTACCGCTTGGTGTAACATATACTGTCGAACCGCGCGTGCTGCCGCTTGATGATGAGCCACCGGAACCGGAACTGTAGTTTGTTTTAGGCGGTGTATATGGCTCAGTGTACCAACCGACACCCTTATATGCTTCCACCTCTGATTGCAGGGTATATCTTGTCCTTCCATCTGCCGCATACATCAGTACCACAGGCTCGGTGTACCAACCAACGCCTTTATATGCCTCTACCTCTGATTGCAGAGTATATCTTGTCCTTCCATCTGCTGCATACATCAGTACCACAGGCTCAGTATACCAACCGACATTTTTATATGCCTCTATTTCGGATTGCGGAATACTAATAGTCCTTCCATCCGGCGCATACATTGTTACAGTTAATTCATCATTATTGATTGGGTTGGATGAATCGGATGAAATATTAACAGTAGATGTTGCATCATTCCATGTAACACTTGCATCCAAAGCTTGTGACACCGCTCTGATTGGAACAAATGTTGTATCATTTACTATAACAGGCACAGCATCTAACGATTCTGATTTCTCATTTCTCACTAATGTTTGAGAGCCTATTTGTAAAGTAATCTTAATGTCCTGCTTTTGAGCTGTAATTGTTTTTGTATCACAGTTCCAATCCACAGTTGCATTTAAACGCTCAAATATATTACGCATAGGTACCATAGTACTGCCATTTTCAATAAATGCAGGACTGTCACATTTAAGTTCTGTACCGTCTACATAAATACTTATGTTTCGTTCTGCATGAACAGGAACAAATGCAATCAGCATTGTTAAAATGATTAAAATACTAATACTTCTTTTTTTCATTTGTATCAACTCCTATATTTAAGTTTATTTTCTATAATAATAACATAGTTTGATAAGATTTTCAATATCTATTTTATCTCAATAAAAATAACCTTCCCTTTTGTAGTCCACCACATCCACAATCGCATGTGGCATATTTGTTTTACGCCATAATTGAGGATCAAATGCATCCTCTTTGTATTTTGATTCAAATATTTTTGCATTTCCCTCAGAACCGAATAATATTACCTTCTTTTCAAAGGTAGCCAAACCCTCAACCTCTGTTGGACGTCCTACACCTGTGAATACCTGTAATGTTACACGGAAGAAATACTTCAAGTCAACTGAGTAAAAACCCCTGTTAAACGGAACAGCCTCAATATCCGAAAATACCCATATAACTTCTGCTTTAGTACTTTTTACACTAATAGCCTTATCCACAATTTCCTGACCGCATGCCGTAAGATATACACGGATATTCTCCAAACAATCCTTATCACGGCAGCTATCATAAATCTTATCGGTATGTATGCAGACAGCCTCGCGGAAATTTGTGTCACACTGACAGTTATTTCCGCAGCAATCTGCGCTGTTTCTGTTACAATCAGCCATTAAAATCATTCCTTTCTATAAATTCGGGTGATCCCTTGTTATAGAATATGTAAATATGACAAAAGTGTGCATATGGTTTTAATATCAATATTTATTAAATTTCTATTATAATAACAATATTATTTAAATAAACAAAAAGCCGCTATTGCGGCTTTTTTCTTTTTCATTACAGATTTTCTCTAAAATAGCTTTCCAGAGCTGACGCAGCCTCGGATTCATCCTTACCTTCAACTTTAATTGTGACAAAATCACCTTTTTGAACGCCGAGACATGTTACTGTAAACAATCTTTTCAAATTTTCAATTCTTTGATTATATTCAATACTAATGTTTGAGTTATAGCTCTGCGCCTCCTGTACAAGCTTTCCGGCACCTCTTGCGTGAATTCCCTGCTCACCTGTAATTGTGTAAGAAAATTGTTTCATGGCTAAAACCTCCATTCCAATCGGAAAATTCATCTCTAAAATTATTACCCGATTATTCGTTATTATACCATTGAGACATGATTTGTCAATAAATTCTTAAATAATACCATTTTTTGGACAAATTTCAAGCTTGTGTTAACATAATTTTTATGAAATTTTGTACAAGCTTTTTCCATTTTTTATGTTGTTAACTTAATTAATAGTATGAAATTATTATTTCAAACGTGAATATTTCCTTAAAATACCATTAATATATTCAGTGTACTTTTCCGCTTCCGAGCGCGGCGAAATAATTTCCACTTCACTTCCAAAAGCTGCAAGCCAGCCATAAAACTGAGCGCTTATATTAACCCTCACTTTGATGTTAAAAGTATTTTTTTCTTTCATATTAATATGTACCGATTTACCAAAACGGTCAATAACAACCCCTATAAGATTGTTGTCAAAACGAAGCTCTATTTCACGCTCCTCTCCTGCGAACATACCAAAGGTTTTGCGGGAAAAAGCAGCTACATCAAAGTTATTATAAATCTCTATTCCCTCCCTGCGGTCTTTGGTAATTTCAATTGAAAACATTTTATCCACACGGTAATGACGCATCTCATTACTTAAATCATCATATGCGATCAAATAATAATTTTCATCCTCCCACATAAGAACCCAAGGACTGGTAACATAATAACTTCCGCTCTTTTTCGCCTCTAATTTTTTATTTGTTGTCCACTCACAGTATTTGTAACGAATTTTGGAATTGGATGAAATTGCCGAATGAATTTTATCTACGTTATAATAAATACTTTCATTCATTGTCTTTATTCTATCGGCAACAACCACCTGGTTTTGCAGCTCTTTTGCCTCATAGCGTCCCGCAAGACTCTCTATTTTCTTTATCAGCTCGCGCGACTTCTTTTCTGTTATAAATTTTGACGCCTGTACCGCGTCAACAAGCAGCTTTACTTCCGGCAATTCAAATTCCCTTGACGCGATATAATATCCGCCGGGTTCACTTCTGCGGTTTAAAATATCCAGTCCGAACAGTTTCAGTTTTTCTATATCATCATACACGCTCTTACGCTCCGCCTCAATCCCTCTTTTTTTCAGTTCTGCAAGAATTTCAGGCATTGACATTACATGCTCCTCATCAGTATTATCCATAAGCATCTGCATTACATATAATATTTTTAGTTTTTGATTAGTTGATCTTGACATTTTGTCCTCCGATAATAAAGTGATTTTTTACATTATACATCAAATATCATTAAAAATAAATACCAATATAAACGAATTTTTTTAATTTTTTGAAAAAAAAGTGTTGACAAATTGTGTATGCTCTGCTATAATAATTGATGTCGCTGATTAGAGCGTCATATGGGAGTTTAGCTCAGCTGGGAGAGCGTCTGCCTTACAAGCAGGATGTCACAGGTTCGAGCCCTGTAACTCCCACCACAGCAACTATCGCCTTGCGTAAGCAAGGCAGTCAGTTGCGAACAGTCAAACAGCGACAGTAACTTTCGCCAAGCAGTTTGCGAGAGTGTTTGACTGAAAAATTATTAGGCAGTAAAAGTTTGCGAGAATTGTGTTTAATATCGGTAATAGCCGAAACAATATTGCAAAATATTTTCTGCAAATAATGGCCCGGTAGTTCAGTTGGTTAGAACGCCAGCCTGTCACGCTGGAGGTCGTGAGTTCGAGCCTCATCCGGGTCGCCATTATGCTTCTGTAGCTCAGTCGGTAGAGCATGGGACTGAAAATCCCAGTGTCGGCGGTTCGATTCCACCCGGAAGCACCAGATAATATCTGTCTTAGGATAGATATTATATGCGGGAGTGGCTCAGTGGTAGAGCGTCACCTTGCCAAGGTGAACGTCGCG
>CAJTPP010000105.1 GCA_910578235.1 uncultured Clostridia bacterium
CACAAAAAAAGAATGTCCTTATTGGTTCAAGTCCAATAAGGACACTCGGTATGGTCGGAGTGACAGGACTTGAACCTGCGGCCCCTTGACCCCCAGTCAAGTGCGCTACCACCTGCGCTACACCCCGGTTATGTAAAAGCACAACGTCAAAATCCGTTGTGCTTTTGTGGTCGGGATGACAGGATTTGAACCTGCGGCCCCTACGTCCCGAACGTAGTGCTCTACCAAACTGAGCCACATCCCGATATGACTGTTATATTTAAACAGCTATATTATTATAGCATAAAAGAAGTTTAAAGTCAAGATTGACAGAGAAATATTTTTCAACTTTTCTTTTTCGCAAAAAAACTCGAAAAAATTATAAAAATATTGCTTAAAATCGAATAATGTTATATAATAAGAACATACAATGGAAAACAGGTGTTATTTTTATCAGACAAATATAGAGCATGATGATAATTGCCTTTTATGACGTAATATATAATTATGATGGATTTTAGGAGTGATATTATTGAAATTGAAAAGTGTATCAAAAAAATCAGTCATTCTCATGGAATTTGACTGGCTTTTATTTATATTAACAGTGGCTTTGTCGGTTTTCGGTATAGTTATGATATATTCCGCGACACGCACACTGCAATCCAACACTAATGTTGTAGTACAGTCAGCAGCTATGATTATAGGATGTACTCTTATGATTGCAATATGCTTTTTTGATTATGAGCAACTGAAAAATCTGATAAAGCCGATTTATATTTTCGCTGTGGCTATATTGATTTTGGTGCTTATAATTGGCATAGGTGAAAACGAATGGGGCGCAAAAAGCTGGATCCGTTTTGGTACAATCGGTGTGCAGCCGTCGGAGCTTGCCAAAGTATGCTTTGTTGTAACCTTTTCTTATCATCTTTCAAAAGTGCATGATGATATAAATAAACCTCTGACAATCATCGGTTTACTTCTGCACATAGGTGTTTTTCTTGGACTTATAGCGCTTCAGCCCGATGTCGGAAGCGCCCTTGTATTTATTTTCATGTTTATATGTCTTATGTTTGTTGCAAAGCTTTCATATAAATATATAATACCTATAGGCACGGTCAGTATAGCGTCACTGCCCCTTATATATAAATATGCGCTTGCTGAACACCAGCAAAAGCGTATACAGGTATTCTTAAATCCGGAGCTTGCGCCGCTTAAAGAAGGCTATAATGTAATACAGTCAAAAATAGCTGTAGGTTCGGGACAGCTTTGGGGAAAAGGTTACTTGCAGGGAACACAAAATCAGATGGGTTATCTGCCCACAAAGCATACGGACTTTATATTTGGTGTTATAAGTGAGGAGCTTGGTTTTATTGGCTCAATGATAGTTGTTGCCGCGCTGTTTCTTCTTATATACAAGTGTTTTAAAACAGCGCAGAAAGCTGATAACGCGTTTGGAAGATATATATGTGTCGGGGTGGGAGCTATGATGTTGTTTCATGTGTTTGAAAATGTCGGTATGTGTATAGGTATTATGCCGGTAACAGGTATTCCGCTGCCGTTTTTGAGCTATGGAGGCACATCGCTTGTGATCAATATGATTGCGATTGGACTTGTGCTAAGCGTATCATACCACAATAAACCCCGAAGCGTATTTGACGTTTACTGATATAATTTATAGGATACATTAGCTTTAACTAATGTACCGTTTATTTCCACCTCGAAAGACACCAATAAAACAGATGCCTGACATGAGAGTGTCAGGCATCTGTTTTTTACTTTCCAAAAAATTCTTGCGCGTAATTGACGGACGAAAGAGCGTCCGGGCAGTATTTGTCTGCGCCGATCATATCGGCGTATTCCTGTGTAAGCACAGCTCCGCCAACCCATACCTTTGTGTCCAGTCCCTCCGCGCGTATTGTCTTTATGGTCTCCTCCATGCTGACAACAGTAGTTGTCATAAGAGCTGACAGTCCGCAAAGATGAATATCATTTTCGCGCAGAGCTTTAACAATTGTTTCCGGGGGAACGTCCTTGCCAAGATCATAAACATCATATCCATAATTTTCAAGCAGTACCTTGACTATATTTTTACCTATATCATGTATATCGCCCTTAACGGTTGCGACAGCAATTTTGCCTTTACTCTCCTGTTTAGTTCCCGATTTTTGCATATGTTCCTTTATGGCTTCAAAAGAATTACTTACGGTTTCGGCGCTCATCATAAGCTGCGGAAGAAACATTATGCCTTTTTCAAATTCACGTCCCACAATGTTAAGCGCTTCTACCAGAATATTATTTATAATATCCATAGGCGCAATTGTTTCAAGCTGTTTCACGGTTTCATCATAAGACTGATCCTTCAGTCCTTTTATTATGATATCAAAAAGAGGATTTACATTTCCTGTTTTTTCTTTCTCATGATTTTCCCGTGTTACGGTGGTTTGTGATTTTGTGCCAGCATAAGCATTTACGTATTCCTGACAGTCTTTATCATAGCAGGAAAGAGCCATAAATGCTCTGTATGTGTTAATCATAGCGTCTGCGCAAGGGTTTATTATGCATGCGTCAAGCCCGTTATTGAGCGCCAGCGCAAAAAATGTGCCGTTTACAATTTCACGTCTGGGAAGTCCGAAAGAAATATTTGATACTCCCAGAGTAGTGCATATTCCAAGCTCGTCCTTTATCATTTTAAGAGCCTTTATTGTTTCGGCAGATTCACGCTGCTGGGCTGAAATAGTTAATGTGAGAGCGTCCATTACAAGATTTTTTGGCTTTATGCCGTAAGATGCCGCACTATCACGTATACGTTTCGCAATTTCAAATCTTTGTTTTGCTTTTGGCGGAATACCGTCCTCATCGAGACACAAGCCTACAAGCACACCGCCGTATTTCCGCACTATAGGCATTATAGCGCAAATGCTTTCCTCCTTGCCGTTTACTGAATTTACCATAGGCTTTCCGTTATATATACGAAGCGCGCGCTCGATAGTCGCAGGATCAGAGCTGTCTATCTGGAGCGGCAGATTTACCGCCGCGCTTATTGATTTTACAGCTTTTTCCATTGCTGAGCATTCATCTATTTCGGGAAGACCGACATTTACGTCAAGTATGTGAGCGCCTGCGTCGCGCTGCGCAAATGCTTCGCTAAGAATATAATTTATATCGTCATTTCTCAAAGCTTCTTTAAAT
This sequence comes from uncultured Clostridia bacterium, assembly GCA_910578235.1. GTDB lineage: Bacteria > Bacillota > Clostridia > UBA1381 > UBA1381 > Hominilimicola. The sequence continues at coordinate 3,169 of CAJTPP010000105.1, forward strand.
TTCTTTTTACCTGTAGGATTGATACGCTCGCCGACTATAACAGGGCCGCGACCAAGCACAACGGTTTTTGAGTATGAGGCGATAACAGTAATATTTTTCTCCTCAACAATTGGTTTGTATACACCGCATTTTTCTGTAAGAGCCCGGATATGTTCGGGAGTGGTACCGCAGCAGCCTCCCAATACAGATACTCCAAGCCGTGCCATTTTTTCACACTGCTCCCCGAACTGAGTGGGAGATACATTGTACACTGTCTGCCCGTTTTCAATCTGAGGCAGTCCGGCGTTGGGCTGTGCCATAATTGGAATAGAGGAAATTTCCGCAAGCGAAACCATCATTTCTGTAATCTGTTCCGGTCCCAGACCACAGTTAATACCAACGCAGTCAACACCGAGACCCTCCATAATCGCAGACATTACTTTAACATCGCCGCCCGTTAGTGTTTTATAGCTTTCGTCAAAGGTCATTGTACAAAAAACAGGCAGCGAAGTGTTTTCCTTTACAGCAAGCACAGCGGCTTTTGCTTCAAGCGTGTCAGACATTGTCTCAATTATAACAAGATCAGCGCCGCATTTTTCAGCTGTCTTTGCTATTTTTGAAAAAGCTGCATAGCAATCGTCAAAGGAAAGGCTTCCAAGAGGCTCAAGAAGTCTTCCGCACGGACCCATATCAAACGCGACAAAACGCGGTTTATCATCTGACTGAAATTTACAAGCGGTTTTTTTCGCAATACCGACCGCGGACGCGATAATCATATCAAGACTTATATCCGTTTCCAGCTTTAACGGATTTGCACCGAAGGTATTGGTTGTGATAATATCCGCTCCCGCTTCAAGATATTCTGTGTGTATTTTTTCAATAAGAGCGGGATTTGTGATGTTTAAAAGCTCAGGAATTTCGCCTGTTCCCATTCCGTTTTTCTGAAGCATAGTACCCATACCGCCGTCAAAAAACAGTATTTTTTTGCCAAGATGTTGTCGTATATCAGCCATGTAAATTGTCCTTTCGTTTTTGAATGTAAAGCTTAAAAGCTGCTAACATAAATTGTGATTTATACTATTTATTTTTTACTTTTACCTTAATATAATAATCCGTTTATTAATATTTTATTTTGGTCTTAACAGCATTATTAATGTTTAAATACTTAACGCTATAAATATTGTTATATTTTATGAATTTTCCATCTATAATAAACACCCGGCACTACTTGTGGAAGAGTGCCGGGTGTTTTTATTTATCTTTATTCCTCAGACGGAATTTCATCCTCGATAGCATCATAAGCAGCAAGAACCTTATTTTCAAGTATATTTCGCATTTCACTGTTAATCGGGTGAGCTATGTCTCTATACTCTCCGTCAGGAGTTCTCCTGCTGGGCATGGCTACAAATAATTTCTCCGGACCTTCAATTACTTTTACATCATGCACCGCAAATGCATTGTCAAACGTAACAGATGCCACAGCTTTCATTTTGCCTTCGCTCGCTACCTTTTTAATTCTGATATCTGTTATTTCCACGTTTTTCACCACCCTTCGACATTTTCCTTAAAAATATAATATAGTAAATATTGTTATTTGTCAAGTATTTTGCACATATTTTCTTGAAAAAAATACTAAAATATTGTTGGACTTTATTTCAATTTTTCCAAAATTGCAAAAAAGGGTTTTCATTTTTACAATTAAGGTATATAATAGTAGATACAGTAATCTTGTTTAAGGAGATAAAAAAATGAGCACTTTTGTGATGTCTGATATAGAAAAAAATGCCGCTATACATTTTATCGGTATCGGCGGTATAAGTATGAGCGGACTGGCACAGATAGCGTTAAAGGACGGATACCGCGTTACAGGCTCGGACTGGAATGAAACGCCTATAACAAAAAATCTTGAAAAAATGGGAAAAACCTCTTGCATTTTGAAAACAGCTGTGCTATACTAATCAAGCTGTTAAGAGAGATATCTCTTTGCGGTATGCGGGCGTAGCTCAGTTGGATAGAGTGACTGGCTACGAA
>CAJTPP010000106.1 GCA_910578235.1 uncultured Clostridia bacterium
ATAAAATAATTTAATGTTTACAAAATATGAAAATATGATATAATATTATTGCGGCATAATTTCATATTAATTTTTGTACATAAAGTATGTATTTTTGCTATGATAAAAATGCATGCTCTGTTTTCGCATACTTTTGTGCAATAATTATCGAAATTGTGTCGCAGCAATTGGAGTAATGTATTTTTAGTGCGTTACTATGCAGTACTCTACTTTGCACAGTGTGACGCACTTTTTTTGCAGAAAAAATGCCGTAATAAAACATTAAAATTTTTATTTGTTTAAAAAACACTGAATTATATTATAGAAAGGAGGTTTATATTATGAAAAAAAAGATATTATTATTTCTCGCATTTTATTTTATTATACAATCTGTTGTTTACGCGGGTAACAATGTAAATATATTTGTAAATAAAAATTCATTGAATTCAGAAGGTCTTATAATAAATGATACTACATATATTCCGCTTAGAGCGGTCAGCGAAGCGTTGGGAGCAGATGTTAGATGGGATGGAATCACAAATAGTGTATATGTTGACTCAAATGAAGAAACTCTTACATCAAAAATTATCGAAACTGCCAGTGAAAGTGTCGTTGCTATCGTAGGAAATTATAACGCGGAGCATACAGCCGGTTCTGTTTCCGATTATAATGGATTAACTGCTCACGGTACAGGTGTTGTTATACGTTCCGGCGGAACTATCCTTACAAACGCACACGTAGTAAGTGATATAAAAAATATAACTGTTGTATTTTACGATGGAGAAAGTTATTCCGGACAAGTACAGTATATAGATAAAAATTCCGATCTTGCCATTGTAAAAGTAGACAGACTTGGTCTTAAACCAATTACTTTCGCAGATCAGAATAGTGTCTTTTCCGGTCAGTCAGTAATCGCAATAGGCACTCCGCTTTCACTCTCAATGCGCAACAGCGCGTCTAAAGGAATTATAAGCGGAGTAAATGTATCTGTGGATGGCGCGTATTATCCGCTGCTTCAAACGGACGCCGCAATAAACGGTGGTAACAGCGGCGGACCGCTTCTCAATATGAAAGGACAGCTTATAGGAATTAATTCTTCCAAATACGCGGGTGTAGGAATTGAAGGACTTGCCTTTTCAATTCCTCTTGATACGATAAATTACGTGCTCAATCAATTCGACAGAACTGGTAAAGTCTTAAGAGCAGATTTAGGCATTACACTGGAAAATTCATGGGAAGCTCGTATCGGTCTTCCTACTAAAAAAGGAGTTACTGTAAAAACTTCATCATTACCCGAATTCAAAGCAGGCGATGTTATAAATAAAATAAATAATATTGATATACACAGTATTGTGGATTATAACAAAGCGTTGCGTGATACTTATGTATCAGGAAGCATAAATATAATATATACAAGAGATGGGATACAAATATCTGCGGATATTGTTCCTATTATTAATTAACGACAGGAGAATAATTATGAAAAAAAGATTAATCGCAGTTCTACTTTCTATGTTAACAATAATTTTTGCTATGCCATTTTCACTGGCGGACAATGACAAGGTGGAAATATCATTTAAAGTCGGAGATAATGTTCTAAGTATAAACGGCGTTGAAACAGAAGTTGAAACTCCGTATGTTGCCGGTGAAGGCACAACGCTCGTGCCACTAAGAGTAATTACAGAAGCTTTCGGCGCGCAGGTTGACTGGCAGGACAAAACAAAAACAATAACTCTTTCTTATCCTGATGTGAATATTGTTTTACAAATTAACAATATAATTGCTAAGGTAAACGACCATAATGAAACTCTTCTTGAGGCTCCCGCACTTTCTGAGAACGGTGTAACAATGGTTCCTTTGAGATTTATTTCTGAAACTTTTGGCGCGTCAGTTAATTATGACAACTCAACAGGCAAAATACTCGTTACAAAAGAAAAAGTTGGAGACGGACAAACTGTAATTGGAACTACCGAAATGGAAAAAACAGGAGACAGTTATTATGGATGGAGTATTGATACGCCAAAACAAATGCAAATGACATACAGGCGTCTCGACGGACTCAGTACAGAATTTACCGCAGATGATGAAAGCGAACTATATATAGATGTATATAAGTATACTAAAGATACCATTACTCCATTTGATGAAAAATTTTCAAATATAAAAGATTCTTTTTCAAAATACACACTCACAGAAGCAGAGAAACTTACTGACGAATCAGGTAATCAATATATGCATTTCCAGGCAAAGGATAAAGATACAATAATAGATTACTGTGAATATTATGGACAAAATTATACTACATACAACATTACAGCATATATCAATATTAGTGATGATACATCAATAAAAAATATGATTTTATCAATATCAAATAGTTTTAAACTTGGAAATCTTGATAATCAGACATATGATCTTTCAAACGTGTCTGACAATATGAGAATTATTCAGGATGATAAATATAAATTAAATTTTAAAATCCCAGCGGATTTTATGCAGCGCACAAATTCCGAGTCTGAAAATGAATTTTATTTTGTCAGTCCCGACGCTGATTCTCATGCTTCAGTATCACTTGCTATTTATTCAAAATCATCTGATATAACCGCTCAGACTCTTGCTCAAAATGATCATGACAGCAGGATTAAATCTATGAATATTGATTTTTCAACAATATCCGATGTAATTTGTTCAGATGATAACATCTACAGCTATACTCATCATATTTCAGGTTCATCAAAGAATGATGAATATATTATTGATACTTTTTTTGAAAAAGGCGAATATGTTTATAATATGGCCGTAAGCGTTGATTCAATAAATGACGCGCAAAAATCAAATACAATTATTTCCAGTCTGCAAACGGAAGAACTTGACACGTCTAAAATTGGTAAGCTGCTGAGAAATGATCCCGACGAAAATACAATGTCAACAAATAAAATAAGTAACTACAGTTTTGAGCTTCCCACATCATGGAAAACAATATCTTCGGGACAAACAGGCTCAGATTCATACAATGGCTTATATTTAAATATAACAACAGGAGCGACTATTTCTTTTATGAAAGTTACAGACAGCGAATATAAAAAAGGATCTCTTTCAGAGACTGCTAATGCTTTTAAAAAACATCTCGAACAAAACAGTAAAATTAAAATTGTAAACAATATTGCATATACAAATTTGGATGATTACCGTTATGCATATTTTACATATAAATCAACACAGGATAACGGTGAAGTTATTTATTCTACAGTATATATAAAAACAGATACTAATGAACTTATAGTATTTTCACTTTCTGAAAATGAAATATATTATCAAAAATCAGGCAATGAAACATTTTTAAACGGAATATTATCATTGAAAAAGAATTAAATTTTTATATATAGCTATTCAAAACTGTTCTTTTTGTTAACGATTAAGAATATAACAGTGATCATAATAATTATGATATTGTAATAATTAAAAGTAACAGCGATCTTTACCGGTGACAAACAAAAAATCTGCCGCGCTTAGCGCGGCAGATTTTTTCGTTATCTTTTTTTATTTTACAATAAGGCTTTCACCGGTCATAGCTTCAGGCTTTTCAAGTCCCATCAAATCAAGCATTGTAGGACAAAGATCGCAAAGTCTGCCTGTTTTCAGTTTAACATCTCCGGCGCCGATTAAAATCATCGGAACAGGATTTGTCGTATGCGCCGTAAACGGGGCTTTTGTAACAGGATCAATCAAACAATCCGCATTACCGTGATCAGCTGTGATAATCGCCTGACCGCCTTTGGCAAGTATGGCGTCCACCATTCTGCCGACACATTCGTCAACTGCTTCTACCGCCTTAACTGCCGCGTTAATAATTCCCGTATGTCCCACCATGTCACAGTTAGCGTAATTCAAAATTATAACGTCAAACTTATCAGAATTTATCGCGCCGACAACCGCGTCTGTTACCTCATAAGCGCTCATTTCAGGCTTCATATCAAATGTCTCTACATCAGGCGACTTAATAAGTATTCTTTCTTCACCCTCGAACTGTTTTTCTTCACCGCCGTTAAAGAAAAATGTAACATGCGCATATTTCTGTGTTTCGGCAATTCTTAATTGTGTAAGTCCTTTTTTGCTGATATATTCACCAAATGTCATTTCAAGAGACTCCGGGGGATAAGCCACTGTAACATTCGGCATTGACTCGTCATACTGTGTCATACACACAAAATTTACAGGAAAATATTCTCTGTTAAATCCGTTAAAATCAGGATCAACAAAGGTTCTTGTAATCTGTCTCGCTCGATCCGGACGGAAATTGAAGAAAATAACGCTGTCTCCTTCCTTTACCATACCGTTTTTATCAATAACTGTCGGAATAACAAACTCGTCCGTAACATCATTTTCATATGAATTTCTTACAGCGGTTACAGCGTCGGTTTCCTGAACACCCTCACCTCGGACGATCGCATTATACGCTTTTTCTACTCTGTCCCATGCGTTGTCTCTGTCCATAGCATAAAATCTACCCATAATTGTAGCAATACTGCCTGTGCCGATTTCATTGATTTCCTTTTCAAGCTGTTCCATAAAGCCCGCGCCCGAGGCAGGGGGAACATCACGTCCGTCAAGGAAAGTATGAATATAAACCTTATCAATGCCTTTTTTCTTCGCCATTCTCAAAAGTCCATAAAGATGCTCATTATGACTGTGCACACCGCCGTTTGAAAGAAGTCCTATAAGATGCAGTGACTTTCCGTTTGACTTAGCGGCGTCCATAGCGTCTGAAAGAGCTTTTATATCATTAATCTTACCCTCATTTATATCTTTTGTAATTTTTACAAGCATCTGATACACAACTCGTCCAGCTCCGATATTTGTATGTCCGACCTCGCTGTTTCCCATCTGTCCGTCGGGAAGTCCTACATCAAGACCGCTGGCTGAAAGCTGCGTGTTCGGGTATTTAGCAAAATATTTATCAAGATTAGGCTTATTTGCGGCTGTTATCGCATTGCCCTCTGTGTTTTTGTTGATACCGTAACCGTCCATTATTATCAATGCTATTGGTTTCTTTGCCATATCAATTTCTCCTTTATTATATTAATTATGTTTACAACAGATATTATATTTTTTCTCCAAAAGGAAATATTTATGCTGTCTGTAAATTACAGCCTACAATATATTATCACAATATTTGTATTTTGTAAATAAATT
>CAJTPP010000107.1 GCA_910578235.1 uncultured Clostridia bacterium
TGAGCAATCATATTTTCATTAAATAAATATATGATTATACAGCCATAATAACATAGAATCAAATTCCAAACCGCTTACAGGTTTATCTGCAATTTCATTATTTACATTCCAAAAATATTCTACTATGATAGAGTGTATCCTTCCGTTCTTAATTTTTTTATATGTATCAGCATCTCCGACTATCTTTTTATAAAGTTCAAGCATATTTTTTGTATAGTTTATAGCTGCCTTATTTCCGCGTCCTGACGCATCTTTCTTTAACGCCTGAACCTTTCCTATAGCCTTATCATATTCTCCTGCCCCTTTTTGTACTTGCTCTTTATACACATCATCACACAAATGTGTCACATCTATCTGAATCAGATTATTTGTTATTGACATAAGTTCCATTTGGGTCATATCGTTAACCTTCGGTGTAAGCAAACACCATATAATTATTATTGCGACAATGCCCACACCGATTAGTTTTCCTTTGCTCTCCATATATACCTTATCCTCCTTTTCTTTACGGATTGACAATACATTTGTATATTATCCCCAGTCCTATCGATGAATCATGTTCCTCTCCATCAATTTTGCAACTATAGACATGCGCTAAAAAACCGCTTAAATCGTCTGAAAAGCTTAATTCGTATTCGACGGGATGAGATCCGGCAGAATCCACATATTTTCCAGTATAGATTACGTGTGGATAAGATTGACCGCCTTGTTTTTTCTTTTGTTCCCATTCTCCGTCCTTGAATATTTTATCAAACGCTTCTTTATACGATATATCTATATCCTGTTTGTAAAACTCAGGAATTGGACTTTTTTGAGCCACTTTAACAAAATCTTTTGTAAATACTTCTCTTCCTATTAACAGCACAAACGCTCCAATAAAAAGTAATAATATTATCGATTTCATACTTCCTACAAAGCAACCGTCATTATTTGCCATCTTTACCTCTCCTTTATAACACGAATTGAAGTATTATCATAAAATACAATCTTACCACTATCACTCACAAACATTCTGCCGGCTTTCTCAGAGATATTTTTAAAGTCCAAGATGTCAACATTTTCTTTGGTATTAATATCCGATAAGGTCAGCTTTCCGTTTAAGGCACATTCCGTAATTTGCCCTGTTTCAATATCCCATCCATAAAATTTACCATTATGATAGCCTGTTTTTTCAGCGGATTTAAGCGATTGTATGTCCTCAAACTTTTGACTTGTAAAATTATATTTATCTATTGCAGCACCACCCTCAAATACATCTTGATAAATAACATAAAGTCCATTATTAGCAAAATAATGTAAATATCTCATACGGTTATTATCAATACTATCTATACTTATCCAACCATTAATGAACTGTAATTCTTTTTCTTTTTCTCCGATATTATATAACGTATATTGTGTATCGTGATTTCCCCAACCGTCTCCGCGAATCTCACCGAATAATACTCCGTTATTCATACCGCATAACAATCTTGCGTGATAAAAATCTTTAATATCTTCATCTTTAAGAGAAAGTTCAATATCTTCGTCACTTAATTCTATTAATGCATATTCATAAGAGCCATCTGGGCTTAGATTCTTCCAATCTCTAAAAGAATTAAAGTATCCTTTGCAAAAAAGTCTGTCATTTTCTGTATCATACAAAAGCTGTTCTGCATTAAAATCTAAGTAATAACTTGTCTCTTCATCAACATCATCCAATGTAACCTCATCATCTTCTGTCATCTTTAAATCAGATAAATTATAGAGCTTACTTACTTTTTCTTTTTCCATGTCAACAGAATATATTGAACCATTATCTATGTAATAAACATATCTGCTATTATCAGAAGTTATAAAGCACCATTCATCCGAAAGGTTAGCCTTTGTAATTGTATCTATTACATAAGGTTTTTCCTTCGGTGCTTCTGTCGGCTCAGGTGTTGGTTTCTCAGTTGGTGCGGCGGTAACTACAGGCTTTTCTGTTTCAACAGGCGCTTGTGTTGCAATCGGCGCAGCGGTAGGTGTTATTGGTGCTGATGTGGGAAGATTATCAAACGTCTTGTTATCGTTTCCGTACTGATATGCTCTCCATAACATTGCTGTAGCCTCCGCTCTTGAAATAGAAGCCTGTCCTCTGAATGTGTTGTCCTCATATCCCGATACCAATCCTCGTTCAAGAGCAACAGCCACATATTTTCTTGCGTCACCCGATATTGAGCTTGCGTCAGTAAACATAGTCGTAAGCAGTGATTCATCTGCACCAAACGTGTCATAACCCTTTAACTTTACAAGTGCTACCGCTATATCCTCACGAAGTGCGGGCGTGTCAGGCTTGTAATAACTGCCGCCATATATCTGATAACCGCTCAGATACGGATACGCTGCGTGAATATACGGTGCATACCACGCATCAGTAGCCACATCTGAAAAATCTCTTTGTGTTGGTGTTGAAATTTGTAAGCCTGACGCACCTGTCATAATTCGTGCAAACTCCGCGCGTGTTACATTGTTGTCGGGATAAAAGTTACCATTTGGATAACCTGAAACTACCTCTCGTTCCGTCATTTCTCCTATGTAGGAAAACGCCCAATGTGACATCGGAACATCATTAAATTTCTGTGTGTAGGTTTTAGTAGGTTGGTTTGCATACTCCGCACCATAGTCTACTGCTCCTGCACTGACTGACAGTGCCGATACTGCCATAACATATGTCAGTATCATACTAATTACTTTTTTCATTTTTTGTCATCCTTTCTCAAATAATTTGGAATAATACTATTATACTACATTTTTATACATAATGCAATTATTATTTATTGCTTATTGTGTTCTTATGTATTCGCAATACTGAAATGTATAATAATAATATTGAGGTGAATACAATGGAAAAAAAATTTATTATTACTCCCAAAACAGAGCGTTCCGTTACGGTTACTGTAAGAATTGAAAAGGAATCCCACGACCGTCTTGAAGAACTTGTCATTAAAAGCGGTCGAAGCAGGAATGAGCTTATTAACAAAGCTATAAAATTCGCTTTGGATAATCTGGAATTTGAGGAAGAGGAATAAAGTTTAATCTTTATCCCTCTTCTCGTTATAATAGTCAAGAACAGTCTTAATACATATCTCTGCCAAAGCAATTAAAATCTGCTTTAAATATTTATTTACAGGTGTTACACTTCCATACAGTCGTTGTCATATAGGATTTGTTCTATTTCATCCGGAGTAAACCCCTGACGGAGCATAGTGTCAATATCATCTTCCTGATAGCCATAATAAGATGCAACAGACTTTATGTCGTCTATATAATCCGTCTTTGAAAAATAGCTATTGCAATAACCTGTGCGCCAATCATAGCCATAGCTTGCGTATTCGTTAAATTCAAATTTTCCTCTTTGTGTTTGCCCTGAAGCATAAATTTTTAATATTTCACCGTCTGTAATATCTATATCTTCATACTTATTAAGCTGTAAATCAGCAAATAGTTCTGTATCAACAAGCGCTTTCCATACGATAGACAAGGTTGAAGCATAGACATATACTTTCTTTTCGGGGAAGTGGAATATTGAAACAGGACTGTCGCCTTTGACTATGTACAAATTATTTTTGTTGTCCAAAATAGTGAAGGAATAACTGCCCTTTACCTTTTCAGCCATATATTTTATACTCTTGAAATCAAGCTGTTTCTGACTTTCAAGAATCTGTACCGCTATATAGCTGTCCGTTTCAATTCTTGTTGACGGAAGGTGTAGTTTATGCCGCAGTTCTCGGTCATTCGATAATATTCCGTTATGAGCCAAAGCGAACTCACTTTTACCGCAGTGACCTTTAAACGGATGATTATTCTCATTATAATTTAACGTACCCTGTGTTGCGTGTCGTGTATGCCCCATAACAGCGTTTACTCCTTTAGGCATATTGAAATTCATCATATACGCACTTTTTGACTTCTTATACACTTCTATATGATTTGATTTGTTATAGGCATATCCTGTTGCGTCAGTACCGCGTATTGCGCTTTCAATTGCAAGCGCCTCTGTTATTTCTCCTATATCCTTAATTTCATTTCCGTATGATAAAACTCCGTATAATCCGCACATAATTATTCCTCCAAGTTTCGTATTTTCAAATATTCTGTTAGTTCCGGCATATCCTTGCTTGAGTTTACAAAATCACTCCAAGTCATAGTCTGAAATTCCTCGTCAGACAGCTTTATAGCGTCATTACAAAGCTTGTCTACGAATTGCAGGGTAGCAACAAAGGTTTTATATCGCAGTGTACCTCTGAATATACGAAGTTCCACTGTAAAGGTATTTTCGAGGTTTACAGCAGTATATCTGCCAAGACCTGATGATTTTGCGCTTTTAAGTGTTTCCTTCGGATTTTCTGTATTACCGCCGTAACGTGAAGCCCAGTGATTTGCCTGATATTCAGTACGTCGGGAAAAACGTAATATCTTATCCCAAAACTTCTCAAAGAAAAACACTATCCGACCGATAGTGTTATCTTGCTCTTCAACGCTTGTTCCTAATGCCGCACGATTTATATGTATATGCAAGCCGCAGGTTCTTGCTGTATGGCTGTAATAACCAAGCTGACGCGCCTTATGCATAATCTTATCCCAAGCGATATTGTTTAGATGATAATCAAGTGTAGCAGGATGACTTACTATCTCGAAGCCATCATTTAAAGACCCGTCATGCTTACAGTAAATATGTTCTTTAGGATAATTTACAATATCCATAATCTGCCTTGCATTGTTATCAGTTTCACCGCCATCATCAATTTCAAGCTCAATACCGTAATGAGGCTGTCCTGTACCATAAAATATCGGGTCTGGCTTATAGCTGTAATCCTCTATAAATTCGTGATGACAATCATCATAACAGCGGTCACAATATGGATAATCACCAATGTAATGAACATCATACTCATATATTAAATCATCACAGTTATGGCATCTGTAATAATGGTCGTCATAGCAGTCACGACAAACCCTGTCCTCTATCGCATCCTCTCGCAGAACACGCTCATTACAGCATTCACATATAACTGTTTTTTCTGCAAGACAATTATGGCAATAGTATTCGCCCTGAAATTCTGCACCTGTTTC
>CAJTPP010000108.1:0-2119 GCA_910578235.1 uncultured Clostridia bacterium
GAGATTTTTTATTTATAACATAATTATATCACTTTTTTGAGACTTCAACCGATTTTATAGCGTCTCTTTCCATTTTGATCACAGATTTTTCTTCCAGCGTTCCTATATTTCCGCTCTCAATAAAAACAAATTCATCCTTTATCTTTACAACTTTACCGCATATTCCGCCGATAGTAACCACCTTATCTCCGATTTTCATAGCATTAATCATCGCTCTTGTTTCTTTTTCTTTCTTTCTCTGCGGTCTGATCATCATAAAATAAAGAAGTACAATAACAAGTACAAGAGGAAGAATTGTTACTATTGTGTTCATAACAGGATTTATGGGCTGCGCCATAGGATCTGTCCCCTGACCGGTAACCTCCCCTGTCGCTCCCTGTGATTGTGTCGCATTCTCATTGTCTGCAAATACCACTGTCTCTAAAATATTTGTCATGATTTTTCTCCTTTTAAAGTATTTTCCTTTGTATTATACTATGTATATCAAAACTTTGCAATAGTTTTAACAAATTTTTTACATTTAAGCTTTATAAAAGCGTTCTGATTTCTTTTGACATCAAAACAAGCTCATTGCCCTTTGCTATAAGCTTACCATGTTCTTTGATATATGTGCTTTGAAGAGAACTATCCGAGCTTTTTACTGAAAATTCAGCCATGACCGAACTACATACACTGTTTTTAATATCATTTTGATTTATAAAACAATATGTACTATTAAGCTGATACAAACAACTATTCATCAAAAACTCCGCGCTTACCTCTGTGAGAGCCATGCACATATCGTCAAAGCTGTTAAAATAAAAAATCCGAGAGCCATACGCCTCTCTGAGCTTTACGGTAACACCTTTCGCTTTATTAAATTTCTCCTTACTGATCTTTTTGCTTTCACATGCTATCTTGCTTACAAGTATGCTTATTCCCTCTCGTGAAGGGGTAGCCTCTACTATAACCTGCCCGTTATACGGGTTAAATCCTGTTTCCTCTTTTATAGTCTCCATTATATGAAACAGAAAGGAATGCAGTTCCTTAGAATCAGGAGCAAGCTGTTCCACATCAATATTCAAATTTACCAAATCCATTGTTGTAAGAGTAACTTTAATCTTATTGCTATTAAGTTTCTCTATCCTCACAACCGACCACCTACTTTCTATAATATCTATTATACTATATAATCACCGATTTGGGAATAGTGTTTTGCATATTTATTGATTAAAATTTTTTCCATAAGGGGTATAATACAGAAAATTAAGGAAAGAATACTAAATACTACAACAAAACAGGAGGTTTTAAAATGAATCAAGAACAAAAAAAGGAAGCAAGAAAGCTGCCGGGCTTCTACATAGCACTTTGCTGCTGTGTATTGGTAATCGGCGTGGCAGGCTATTTTACGGAGGCGCATAACAATAAAAAAGCTTCAAGTGTAATAAGCAATGAGGTTGAACAGACAGAAGCAACAGAAACACCGGTATTTGCAAATGATAAAAATAAATATGTACCGCCTGTACCAACATCGGTACCCGTCACATCCGAGGAAACTACCGCAAATGCAAATTCCGGTGAAACAAACAGTATCCCTGTAGTTTCACAGCCACAGGCAGTTGAAGATTACGCTGTGGACAATCCTGATGTGGAAGAAAACGCAATCACTGTATCTTCTGAACAACCGGCTTTTATCATGCCTGTAAACGGAAACATACTGGAAGGGTATTCTGACAAACTTATTTACAACGAAGTCCTGTCAGATTGGCGAACTCACAACGGCATTGATATATCAGCAGAGAAAGGCTGTAGTGTACAATCCGTTGCGGAAGGTGTTATAGAATCTATATCAGAGGATGCTACCGGCGGATGTGTGGTAATATCACACGCGGCAGGTTTTACTACAAAATATATGGGCCTCGATAATGTTGAAAACCTTGCGGAAGGAAATGAAATCAATTCCGGAGAAGTAATAGGAACAATCGGGGACAGTAAGGGTGAGAATACAAAAGAATCACATCTTCATTTCGAAATGGCAAAAGACAATGTTAGTGTAAATCCTATTGATTTTCTGCCTCAGGAATAAATATACACTAAAATATTCAAAAAATATACGCGTCTTATATAAGACGCGTATATT
>CAJTPP010000108.1:2157-4937 GCA_910578235.1 uncultured Clostridia bacterium
GTCGCATTTCTTCTTATACATTCTTATAACTCGTTGTCGAAATTGGCTTGAATACTGGCGTTATGACGTTTCGTCTTAAACCTCTTTATATCTTCTTGTGAATATCTTTTGTAAGTTGGGGATTCAAAAAAACGTCAAGCGATAGTAGGTTGTCACACAGTCAAACAGCGTTTTATGGGGTAGCAATATAAAAAACATTACTCTGCTAATTTTACTCCCTAAAAGCGGTATATAGCAAGAGCTTTACGTTCCCTACTCCGTAACTTCTCTATAACGTGGAAAGGGCGAAAGTACTTGTTGCTTTTTCCCTCGTGATTACCGACATACAAGAGCTGCTTACTCTAATAGTTCCCGTTGCGCAAAGCTGATAATTTTGTTTAATACTCGCCCATATCTTTTGATTTTTTTAAAGTTCCGATCCAATCATGTGATCTACCGTTAAAATTTTCCGGATTTACAGGATAATGAATATTATAAAGATAGCCTTCCTCGCCGTAACGTCCATGCACAACTTCATCTAAGTATTTTTCTTCTGCACAAATATTAACAATTTCCAAACACATCAAAACATGGGAGCTGCCCTCTACTATTTCACGTTCCCATAAATAACGACATTCTAAGTTGAGAAAACATTCTTTAATCATCGGAGCATTCACGATTGAAGCTTTCTCAGATGTCAACCCAGACAATGCGATTTCATCGTTATCAAATCCATTATTCGCTATCGTATCGCTACACTTATCATAAAATTCTAAAGATGGAAAGTTAATTACTGCTTCATTTGTTTCTCTTATACTATGATATAAATGACCACTTTTATTAACACTTGACAATATTGCATAGAAACCGTTTGGACTTCCATTAAAACATGCCCATGATTGCAGACAAGCGTTAGGCTTTCCATTGGATTTATATGTGGTTACAACGAATAAAGGTGATGGTATTGCCGTCACAAATTCCATCCATGAAAAGCCATACGTTTCCATTTCAGACATTGAGTCGGGTATAGTTGAATATTCTCTTTTCATCATACGCTCCTTCAATGATATAATTCGTTCTCAGTTTCGCCCTACAAGTGCGGCCTTTACTTGTCTTTCATTTTATAATATAACAGCAAAAACTTCTGCCAATAAAGTGGTACCCATTCAAAAAAGGCCAGCGGGTTTAGGATACTCTTTGTAAGCCCTCGTGGAGTGGGGGCGTCAAAAAAATGTCAAAGGGATATTTTCTGCGCTTGCAATCACAATTTCACCAGCCGGAAAAACAAGCAAATATGCAGTATTTTAACATTTCTGACTTTACACTGCTGAAAATTATAATACTATTTTTTATAATTAATTATTTTCTGCTAAAAAGTCATTTATCTTTTTGACAAGCTCGTCAGGATCAACGCCATGCACCATACAGGCATCTTCAATAGACTCTCCCTGTGATGCGGGACATCCAAGACAATGCATTCCTATCTCCATCAGTATGGGAGCGATACCTGCGTTTATCTGCAGCGCTTCTCCTATTAGGGTTTCCTTAGTTATCTGCATTTTCATTTCCTCCTTCTGTTTTATTAAAACATTTTTCAAATTCCATACTATCTATTGTCTCTTTCTCAAGTAATTTATTAGCTACGCGAGTAAGAATATCCATGTTGTCATTCAGAATTTGTTTTGTTTTTTGATATTGAGTTGTAATAATGCGCTTTACTTCATCATCAATTTCTGCCGCTGTTTTTTCGGAATAGGTTTTGGAATGCGCAAAATCGCGGCCGATAAAAACTTCGCCGTTTTCATCATATGAAACAGGTCCTATACTATCAGACATGCCGTATTTAGTAACCATATTACGAACAAGCTCAGTTGCTCGCTGAATATCATTTGAGGCGCCGGTGCTTATATCATCCATTGTCAGTTCCTCCGCGACTCTGCCGCCCAGAAAAACAAGTATTTCATTAAGCATCTCATTCTTTGAGCGATACATTTTATCCTCATTGGGAATATCCATTGTAAAACCTCCAGCCCGGCCTCTTGGTATTATAGATACCTTGTGAATATGCGATGCTTTGTCAACAAGCTTTGAAATAACCGCATGCCCCGCCTCATGAAAAGCTGTCAGTCTCTTTTCTTTTTCTGTTATAACTCTTGAACGCTTTTCAGAACCCATCATAACTTTCAGGTTCGCGTCTTCAATATCTTTTCCCGTTATCTCAATATGATTACGCCTTGCAGCAAAAATAGCGGCTTCATTCATTAGATTTTCCAGATCAGCTCCCGAATAACCCACAGTCGCTTTCGCAATTTCTGATAGATTTACATCTTTAGCCAATGGTTTCTTTTCGGAATGTACTTTTAAAATTGCTTCCCTGCCTGTCATATCAGGAGTATCAACAACAATCTGTCTGTCAAATCGTCCCGGACGCAAAAGCGCTTTATCAAGGATATCCGGACGGTTTGTAGCAGCTATAATAATTACTCCGTCATTTTCACCGAAACCGTCCATTTCAACAAGCAGCTGATTAAGCGTCTGTTCTCTTTCATCATGACCTCCGCCCATGCCTGCTCCTCTTTTTCGTCCCACGGCATCAATTTCGTCTATAAATACTATACAAGGCCTGTTTTTCTTTGCCTGCTCAAAAAGATCTCTTACTCTCGACGCGCCGACGCCGACATAAAGCTCCACAAAATCCGAACCGCTTATCGAGAAAAACGGCACTCCTGCTTCTCCCGCAACTGCTTTCGCAAGAAGCGTTTTTCCTGTTCCAGGAGTACCGACAAGCAGTACTCCTTTTG
>CAJTPP010000109.1:0-460 GCA_910578235.1 uncultured Clostridia bacterium
CAGTAGTATTAGGGCTATGCCCGAAAATGAAATACCACCCGCTATGCGGGTGGATATTTATTATAAACAAAAGGCGTTTGGGACAAATTTTATCCTAAACGCCTTTAATTATTGTCTTAACAGTGTCGGCCATAGCGTGGAGTTATTTATTATACATACCAAGCTTTAGTAGTCCGCTGTAAATCTTACTTCCCGCGGGTAACTGTTTTATTTCGTCTTCTGAAAGTATTTTCAGCATAAACACCATTGCAAAATATATTATGGCGGCTATGATTATGGCGGTAACAGAGGCGATAAGGTTGGAAATAAAGCTCTCGTTAAGTATGAGTATAATAAACTTGTATACACCAATGGCAGCAGCGCCCATTGCAAGGCTGGCAACTAAAGGTTTTATTATATATTTTATAGGAGTAATTTTCAGTCGGCAATGTCTTGCCAGAACCACAAAGCAAATAGCGCA
>CAJTPP010000109.1:555-4768 GCA_910578235.1 uncultured Clostridia bacterium
TGCGGCGCAGCCGAACAGTAGACTTATAGCGGGCACATATATTTTGCCGAGTCCCTGCAGGGAGCCGGTCATGGTTTGGGCAAGCGCGGCAAATATAAGTGAAACAGAAACGAGTTGCAGCAGGTCAAAGCCTTCGGGCGCGTTAAAGTAAATCATTTTATAAATAGGTTTTGCAAGCGCTATAAAACCAACCGCGCACGGGAGTATTATAAGTATTGACACAAGCAGCGAATAGTTTATTTTAGATGATGCTTCCGCATAATTTTTTATTTTTAACGCGCCTGCAATATAAGGAACAAGCACTGTAGAAAATGCAAAATTAACCGCAAGCGGCATATTGTAAAGGATGTCGCTTTTTGAGAGCAGTCCCGAAAGCCGTTCGATTTCCTCTGTAAGCTGAAATGAGGTGGGGTTTATTATTGGCTCTGCATTTCCGTGAGCCGGAATAAGCGATGCGAATGCTATTTCAATGCCGCGGCTTATAGTGGCCGTATCAATTACGCGGTTAATTGCCGTAATTATGGACCCGAGTGAGATAGGAATACTTATCATAAGAATGCCTATCATTAATTTTCGTTTTGATAATGAAAGAGTATCACCCGTCGAATTACGGATGTTTTCATGTATTTGGCGTTTTCGTGAGCAGTAAAAATATATCAGATACAGCATGCTTAGAACAGTTGCCGCTGAAGTAGCGAAGTTGGCCCATGCTGCCATTAACGGTGTTTTATCAGCGTTTGCAGAGGATATAAGGAATGAAGCGGCATATACAAATACAATAGTCAGAGAGGATTTAAACAGCTGTTCAAGCACCTGAGAATAGCTTGTGGCCTTCATATTTTTCATGCCGATGAAATATCCGCGTATTACAGATGATACGCATACAAACAGCAGCGAAGGAGCAAGCGCTTTCATAACATATACTGAACGATCATAACCTATTGCCGAAGCAAATAGATCCGCGCCGAAAAATAGAATAAGCGCGGAAATCAGACCTATTGCGGAAAACAGAATAAGCGCGGTTTTAAAAATTTTATGTGCGCCCCTGTAATCGTTCAAGGCAATTCTTTCGGATGTCATTTTTGATATTGCATTGGGGATACCGACAGAGGATATCGCCAGAAGAAGAGTATAAATCTGAAAACCTACCGTATAAAGGCCGTTGCCCGTATCGCCGAAACCTTCAATGTTGGTAATAACCATTCTATAGACTGCGCCCAGAAGTTTTACAAGTATCTGGGATATAAGTATAATAGTTACATTATTCATAAACGACTGCGTGTTTTCTTTTTTTATATTACTCATTTGTTTTCTCCTTAAATCGGTCATAGTACTTATTATAGAACTAAAATTAAATTTAATCAATAGTTATTTCAAAAAAATGTATATAAATAAGTCAAATTTCGGCATTTTCACTTGACACTTTTAATGGATAGGGGTAAAATATAGTAATGAATATGTAAATTTTTTGGAGGAGTAATTGTATGGACACAATGCAAGGGTTAAAACGCACACATTATTGCGGTGATGTTGAAGGGATAGGCAAAACCGTTGTAGTGGGCGGATATGTACAGAAGGTAAGAGATTTGGGAAATCTTATATTTATAGATTTGAGAGACAGAACTGGTATCGTACAGCTTGCCTTTGACGACGCGACGGACAGAAGTGTTTTTGAGAAAGCCGCTTCATGTCACAGTGAGTATGTTCTTATGGCGCAGGGAGTTATACGAGAAAGAGAAAGTAAAAATCCGGCCATTAAAACAGGCAATATAGAGATTGATGTTAAGGATTTAAGAATTCTGGCAAAGGCGCAGACACCTCCGTTTGAGGTTGTAGACGACACAAATGTCAATGAGGAATTGAGATTAAAATACCGTTATCTTGATTTGAGAAGAAAGGTTTTGCAGGATAATATTATTATGCGCAGTAAGATCGCAAAATCGGCAAGAGATTATTTCTATGAAAACGGTTTTATAGAGATAGAAACACCGATGATGATCAAATCAACGCCCGAGGGGGCAAGAGACTATCTGGTGCCTTCAAGAATACATCACGGCAACTTTTATGCGCTGCCGCAGTCGCCGCAGATGTATAAACAGCTTTTGATGATTTCGGGTTTTGACAGATATATTCAGCTTGCGAGATGTTTCAGAGACGAGGATCTTAGAGCGGACAGACAGCCTGAGTTCACACAGATTGATCTTGAAATGTCATTTGTTGATGTGGAGGATATTCTTGAAATAGGAGAGGGTTTTATAAAGCGGCTGTTTGAAGATGTTTTGCAGATAGATATACCGCTTCCTCTGCCAAGGCTGACATATAGTGAGGCTATGGAGAGATATGGATCGGATAAGCCTGACACCAGATTTGGTATGGAGATTACCGATATATCAGAGCTTGTAAAGGACAGCGGTTTTGGTGTGTTTTCATCAGCCGTAGAAACAGGCGGAAGCGTGCGTGCCATTGTTGCAAAGGATGCGGCAAAAACTCTTACAAGAAAAGAAATCGACAAGCTGACAGAGTATGTCAGAGGTATAGGCGCTAAAGGATTGGCATTTATACGATGGGTTGATGATGAACCTTCCTGCGGTTTTGCAAAATTTCTTGCTGAAGGCGAGCTTGAAGCTATTCTTAATAAGGTGGATGCTAACAAGGGCGATGTTGTGCTTATAGTTGCCGATAAGAATAAGGTTACGCTGCCTGTTTTGGGAGCGCTGCGTTTAAAGATTGCAAAACAGCTTGATATAATTCCTGATGGATATAATTTTCTTTGGATTACGGAGTTTCCGTTTTTCGAGTATGATGAGGATAGCAATTCATGGATTGCTATGCATCATCCGTTTACAATGCCTATGGATGAATGCGTTCAGTATCTTGATTGCGAGCCGGGAAAGGTTATCGCAAAGGCCTATGATCTTGTGTTAAACGGTACTGAGTTATCAAGCGGTTCAATACGTATTACAGACTATGAGCTTCAGCAAAAAATGTTCCGCGCGCTCGGACTTTCTGATGAGGAAATAGAGGCAAAATTTGGATTTCTTGTTGAGGCATATAAATACGGCGCAGCTCCTCACGGAGGTATGGGGATAGGTCTTGACAGGCTTGCTATGATAATGACAGGCAGCGACAGCCTGCGTGACGTAACCGCGTTCCCGAAGGTGCAGAACGCTTCGGAGCTTATGTCGGGAGCACCCAATATTGTTGATGAAGAACAGCTAAAAGAACTTTCGATAAGTATAATTCCTGAAAAGGATGAAAAATAATTATAGTAAGGAGAAACGGAATGGAAAATTTATGGGCAAATGGTGTCCCTTATTGGGACGACACATATATAGAAGGGAATGAAAGCGCGCCGCGAGTGCCGACAATAACAGTTTATGAAGCGCATTCAAAAGGAGCGGTTGTCGTATTTCCGGGAGGCGGTTATGTAGGCAGGGCAAAGCATGAGGGCGAGGGTTATGCGAAATGGCTGCAGTCAATAGGAATAACTGCGTTTGTTGTCGAGTACAGAGTTGCTCCGTACAAACACCCCGCGCAGATAAGCGACGCTATGAGGGCTGTTAAATACGTGCGTTATCATGCCGAAAAATATGGTATTGACAAGGATAAAATAGCCGTAATGGGATCAAGCGCGGGAGGACATCTTGCAGGATCGGTGTCAGTACATTTTAATAAAAAAATGTATGAGCCGACAGATGAAGTGGACAATGAAAGCTGCAGACCAAACGCTTCGATTTTGTGTTATCCCGTTATAGATATGTTTGATTACAGACATGACGGCTCAAAGGTAAATTTAATTGGAGAGAGAGCCTTGCATGCGGACAAAGAATTAATGTCGCTGTATATGCATGTTACAGAGGACACTCCGCAGGCGTTTATATGGCATACCTCGTCTGATCAGGCGGTGCCTGTGGAAAATTCACTCATGTATGCGGACGCGCTGAGTAAAAAGCAAATACCGTTTGAACTGCATATTTATCCGCTCGGTCATCATGGATTGGGACGGGCACTGGAACTTCCGTATGTTGCTCAGTGGACACATTCGCTTGAAAACTGGTTTGAGCTTATAGAGTGGAAATAAGCTTTAAGGATTAAAGGATTTTTTAGGGTACTTTGCAAACACTCCATACACAAAAAGCTCCTGATATCTTTCAGGAGCTTTTTGTGTATGGAGTTACATTTTGAACATTGTTTTTACAATTCCTCTTAAACA
>CAJTPP010000110.1:0-2244 GCA_910578235.1 uncultured Clostridia bacterium
TCAACTTATTAAAAGACTGATACGCGCTAAGTACAGCTTCCTGCACAGCGTCCCGCGCGTCCTCTGTATTACGCAGATAACCTATTGCAACTAAAAATAATGACTTTTCAACCTTTTTATATTCACGCTCAAACAGTTCTCTCAACGCTCTTACCTCCATGTACGCTTTTGTAAGCCGCTTACATATATTAGACGGATTATTTAATAAAAAAGCCAAAAAAGCATTAATTTTTTTCACAAAAAAGGACAGGCACAGCCTGTCCTATAACATCACATAATATCGTTTCTTATAATATCCTCGTAAGTTTCGCGCTTCACCACAACCTTAGCTTTACCGTCCGATACCGCTACTACAGCCGGACGCGGAATTCTGTTATAGTTGCTCGCCATCGAGTAATTATACGCGCCTGTAGCAAGCACCGCCAGCGTATCACCCACATTAATTTCAGGCATCATAGCATCTCTGATCAGAATATCGCCCGATTCGCAGCACTTACCGGCGATTGTCACTTTTTCCGTTCTCGCCGCGTCCGCGTTGTTCGCGATTACCGCCTCATATTCCGACTCATACATGATATACCTTGGATTATCGCCCATGCCGCCGTCTACTGATACATATTTTCTGACATTTTTAATATCCTTAATACCACCCACAGTATAAAGAGTTATACCGGCAGGCGCTACAATGGAACGTCCAGGCTCCATAAGAATAAACGGCAGTTTTACGCCTCTTTCTCCGGCCGTCTTCTTCACAATTTCACTCACATGCTGTATATATTCATCATATGGCACAGGATCATCATTTTCAGTATACATGATACCATAACCGCCGCCAAGGTTCAGACAGTCTATCTCAAGATCAAGCCTGTCCTTTAAATCACCGATAAAGTTCATCATAACCTCGGCTGCCTTACAGAACGGCTCTATGTCAAATATCTGTGAACCGATATGACAATGCACACCGTTCACCCTGACATTTGGCATTTTGCTTGCTTTTTCAATGATTTCAAAGGCTTCGCCATTTTCAAGCGCGACACCAAACTTTGAGTCAATCTGTCCGGTCTGTACGAAACTGTGAGTATGAGCATCAACACCGGGTTTTATTCTGAACATTATATTCTGAATAATCCCGCGCTTTCCTGCTGTTTCATTAAGCTTTTCAAGCTCATAAATATTATCCACAATAATATTCCCCACACCGTTTTCAACGGCAAACTCAATTTCATCATCTGTTTTATTATTACCGTGGAAATAAACTCTGTCCATGGGAAAACCGGCCTTAACCGCCGTATACAGTTCTCCGCCTGACACAACATCTACCCCAAGGCCTTCCTCATTGACAATCCTGCATGTATAAAGCGAGCAGAAAGCCTTGTTTGCGTAAAGAACCAGTCCTTTTCCCCCATAATACTTATCCATTGCGTCTTTATAAATGCGGCAGTTTTTTCTGATCAAATCCTCGTCAAGCACATAAAGCGGAGTTCCAAACTCCTTTGCAAGCTCAACAGTATCATTTTTTCCTATAACAAGATGATTTTTATTGTTAACAGTTAAATTCTCCGATACAAACATTCTTTCTCACACCTTCCCTATTTTGTCTTACGAGTACCATTAACCTTGTGTACCGTCAGGCTTTAACTCTTCCTGAATTTCAGCCTTTTCTATTTTTTTATCCTCATGTATAATCTTCGGCTGCTTGCAGTCTGTTATACATTTTTTATTTATTATAACCGTTTTGATACTGTCGTCCGACGGCACCTCATACATAACATCCGCAAGCGACTCCTCAATAATAGAACGCAGTCCTCTCGCGCCCGTATTCCGTTCAAGCGCCTTATCCGCAATAGCCGCTATAGCATTATCCTCAAACTCCAACTTGACACCGTCAAACGCAAACAAAGCTCTGTACTGCTTTATAAGAGCGTTTTTCGGCTCTGTGAGTATTGTTATAAGCGTCTTTCTGTCCAGCTTGGCCAGTTTCGCAAATACCGGCAGTCTGCCAATAAATTCTGGAATAAGTCCAAATTTAAGCAAATCCTGCGGGATTATTTTAGATAGAAGATCATTCATATTAAGTTCTTTTTTACTCGCTATCTCCGCGCCGAAACCCAATCCCTGTTTTCCCGTGCGGTTCTGGATTATTTTTTCAAGTCCGTCAAAAGCTCCGCCACATATAAACAAAATATTTGTAGTATCAATCTGAATAAATTCCTGATGCGGATGCTTTCTGCCGCCCTGCGGCGG
>CAJTPP010000110.1:2256-4722 GCA_910578235.1 uncultured Clostridia bacterium
TTCCCTCAAGCATTTTTAAAAGCGCCTGCTGTACGCCTTCACCACTGACATCACGCGTAATGGAAGGATTTTCAGATTTTCTCGCTATCTTATCTATCTCATCTATATAAATTATACCGCGCTCGGCCGCTTCAATATCATAATCGGCAGCCTGTATAAGCTTTAACAGTATGTTTTCGACATCCTCACCCACATATCCTGCTTCTGTCAGCGCCGTAGCATCTGCAATCGCAAACGGCACATTCAGAATTTTCGCAAGATTTTGCACAAGGAATGTCTTACCGCTTCCTGTGGGGCCTATAATGAGTATATTACTTTTCTGAAGCTCCACATCATCAGCCATGTCAGAATGTTCTATTCTTTTGTAATGATTGTATACCGCCACAGAAAGAATTTTCTTTGCCTCTTCCTGCCCGACCACATACTCGTCCAGAAAGGCTTTAATTTCTTTCGGTTTAGGCAGCTCCTCCGATGCAAATCCGCTTTTATCGTCAAATTCTCCTTCAAGTATATGGTTACACATACCCACACACTCGTCGCAGATATAAACACCCGGTCCTGAAAGCAGCTTATTCACCTCTGTCTCGGGTTTTCCGCAGAATGAACATCTGAAATGTTTTCTCTCATCCATAGTTGTACTCCTTTATTTGGAAGCTTTTGTTGTTATAATTTCATCTACAAGTCCGTAATCCTTTGCCTTCTGCGCAGTCATAAAGTTATCGCGCTCTGTATCCTCACAGAGCTTTTCATACGTCTGACCTGTACGCTCGGCAAGAATTTCATTCATCTTCTTCTTTGTTTCAACAAGATGATCAGTATAAATCTTTATGTCAGTAGTCTGACCGCTAAGTCCGCCGCCTGATATAAGAGGCTGATGAATCATAATTTCACTGTTCGGCAAAGCAAATCTCTTACCTTTTGTACCCGCGGCAAGCAAAAATGCTCCCATACTTGCAGCCATACCTATACAAATTGTAGACACATCACATTTAATATACTGCATTGTATCATATATAGCCATACCGGCTGTAATAGAGCCGCCGGGACTGTCTATATAAAACTGAATATCCTTATCAGGATCCTTCGCTTCCAGATACAGCATTTGCGCGACAACAAGACTTGATGTCGCATTGTCAACCTGATCCGCCAAAAATATAATTCTGTCCTCCAGCAATCTTGAATAAATATCGTAGGAACGCTCGCCTCTGTTAGTCTGTTCAACGACCATTGGTACTAATGCCATAATACTATTCATCCCCTTTATATTTTATGAAAATATTGATTATTTTACTGAAGCGTTATTTACAATCATATCAATTGTCTTTTGTACTTCAAGCTCCTTTTTGATGTTTTCTGTCTCAACATCGCTAAGCGCTTCCTTAAGCTTATCAAGCTCCATATTGTATTTCTTTGCCATGTCGACAAGATGAAGCTCTACTTCTTCAGGTCCCGCCTCTATACCTTCTGCCTTCTGAATTGCTTCAAGCACAAGAGAACCGCTGATCTGCTTCTTTGCCTGATCCGCAAACTGCGCTCTGAATGTTTCCATAGTCTGGCCTGTATACTGCATATACATATCCATATTCATACCCTGATAAGCAATTCTCTGAGCAAAGTCATTTACAATGTTGTCAATCTGCGCCTCAACCATCGCGTCAGGAATTTCAAATTCAGCGTTTTCAACAGCCTTGTCAATAATAGCATTTTCCGTTTCCGATTTTGCCTTATTCGCAGCTGCTTCTTCAAGCTTCTTACGCACATCTGCTTTGTATTCGTCAAGAGTATCAAATTCACTAACTTCGCTTGCGAAGTCATCATCAAGCTCAGGAAGCTCGCGCTTCTTAATTTCGTTTACCTTTACCTTAAATACGGCATCCTTGCCGGCAAGATTATCGGCATGGTATTCCTCAGGGAATGTAACCTTAACTTCAATATCCGCTCCGGTCTCGGCGCCCACTATCTGCTCCTCAAAACCGGGAATAAATGTTCCCGATCCTATTTCAAGTTCATAGCCCTCGCCCTTGCCGCCTTCAAAGGCAACATCATCAACAAAGCCTTCAAAATCAATAACAGCTATATCGCCGTTCTGGACAGCTCTGTCATCAATTGTTATAAGTCTCGCATTCTTCTTCTGCGCGGCTTCAATATCCTTATCAACATCTTCATCTGTTACAGTATAGTCAATTTTTTCCACTTCTATACCTTTGTATTCACCCAGAGTAACTTCCGGCTTTGTTGTAACAAGAGCCGTAAATACTACCGGCTCTCCGTTCTTGATTTCATCAACATCAATCTCAGGTCTTGCCACAGCCTCAACCCCTGTTTCCTCAAGCGCTGCGCCATAAGCGGCCGGAAGCACACTATTGATTGCTTCATCATAAAACACTGCCGCAGTGTAATACTTTTCTATAATATTTCTCGGCGCCTTACCTTTTCTATAGCCGGGAATATTAAATTTTTTTACGT
>CAJTPP010000111.1 GCA_910578235.1 uncultured Clostridia bacterium
ACGAAACACTAAACAAATATGTTTATTGTTAAGAAAACTTTGCCGAGTGGGAATGACGAAAAATGGCTGTACCGTGAGGTACAGCTATTTTTGTATATGCGGATTGAATTTTGTTTATATTTGTGATATTATTATACAGTGAGTAAATTTCAATCTATTTTACTTCTTTAACTTAATTTTTTTTGTTACATATTCATTAGTCTTTATATTCATGACTGATATTTTTTTAAATATCTATATTTGCAGTAAAGTACAAATGATTTATGTGATTTTTTATCCTCTTTTTTGCAAGAGATATTTTTTGTAAAATAGTTATAAAAAATGATAAAAGTATTGACAAACGAGGGAAATATGGTATAATCTAATTCATAGTAAACCTGTAGGAAATAGGGATGTAATAAAACAAAATGAAAAGAGGTATTTGAACATGGTAAATAAAGATTGGAAGTTTGAAACAAAACAGCTGCATATAGGACAAGAACAAGCCGATCCTGTCACAGATGCGAGAGCGGTACCTATTTATGCTTCCACCTCATTTGTGTTCCATAATGCGCAGCATGCAGCGGATCGTTTTGCATTAAAGGATACAGGAAATATTTACGGCCGATTAACAAACCCGACACAAGACATATTTGAACAGAGAATTGCAGCTCTTGAAAATGGTATCGCTGCATTGGCTACAGCTTCGGGCGCAGCAGCAATAACATATATTTTTCAGGCATTAGCAAAGCAAGGCGATCATATAGTCTCATCAAAGACTATTTATGGCGGAACTTATAATCTTTTGGAGCATACACTTCCTGAATATGGAATTACGACAACATTTGTTGATCCCGAAGATGAAGGCTCTTTTGATGCGGCAATCCAGAATAATACAAAAGCAATATTTGTTGAAACCTTAGGCAATCCAAATTCAAATATTGCAGATATTGAGGAAATCGCAAAAGTGGCACATTCTCATAAAATTCCGCTTATTGTTGACTCTACTTTTGCCACGCCATATCTTGTAAGACCGATTGAATACGGTGCGGATATTGTCGTGCACTCCGCAACAAAGTTTATAGGCGGACATGGTACAGCTATCGGCGGTGTAATTGTTGACAGCGGTAGATTTGACTGGGAAAATTCAGGTAAATTTCCGCAGTTTGTTGAACCAAATTCATCTTATCATGGTGTCAGTTTTACAGAAGCGGCGGGTTCTGCTGCGTTTGTGACATATATAAGAGCAATTCTTCTTCGTGATACAGGCGCGGCATTATCACCATTTCATGCATTTATTTTCCTTCAAGGTCTTGAAACTCTTTCACTCAGAGTGGAACGTCATGTGGAAAACGCATTAAAAATTGTTGAGTATCTTAATAAGCATCCAAAGGTAGAAGCGGTGCATCATCCGTCATTGCCGACAGAGCCAAGTTATGAACTGTATAAAAAATATTTGCCTAACGGCGGAGGCTCGATCTTTACATTCGAGATTAAAGGCGGCGAAAAAGAAGCGCATCAGTTTATAGACAATCTTGAAATATTTTCATTACTGGCTAATGTGGCAGATTTAAAATCTCTCGTTATACATCCGGCTACTACTACGCATGCGCAATGTAATGAACGGGAACTCATTGAGCAAGGAATAAAATTAAACACAATCAGATTATCTATAGGTACAGAAAATATTGACGATTTAATTGCAGCGTTGGATAAAGCGTTTAATTCTGTAATGTAGTGGAAAGAAGGTATTTATATGTCTAAAATATATCGAAAGATCACTGATCTTATAGGTAAAACACCGCTTTTAGAGCTTGTGAATTATGAGAAAAAAAATAATCTTCAGGCAACAATTATCTGTAAATTAGAGTATTTTAATCCGGCAGGATCCGTGAAAGATAGAGTGGCAAAAGCAATGATTGATGATGCGGAAAAACATGGACTATTAAAACCGAATTCTGTTATTATAGAGCCTACTTCAGGCAATACAGGTATAGGCCTTGCGTCTGTGGCCGCTGCGCGTGGTTATAGGATTATTATTACTATGCCTGAGACAATGAGTGCTGAAAGACGCAGTCTCTTAAAAGCATACGGTGCGGAACTGGTGCTTACAGATGGAGCGCAAGGTATGAAAGGCGCAATAGCAAAGGCCGAGGAATTGGCAAAGGAAATACCGTACAGCTTTATTCCCGGTCAGTTTATAAATGCTTCAAACCCACTTTGCCATAAGGAAACAACCGGCCCTGAAATATGGGAAGATACAGAAGGAATGATAGATATTTTTGTGGCGGGAGTTGGAACAGGAGGCACAATTTCAGGCGTGGGAGAATATCTTAAATCAAAAAATCCAGATATTAAAATAGTAGCGGTTGAGCCATCTGATTCTCCTGTTTTGTCTGAGGGAAGATCGGGTTCTCACAAAATACAAGGAATAGGAGCTGGTTTTGTTCCCGAGACATTAAATACAGGTGTTTATAATGAAATTATCAAAGTTGAACACGAAGCCGCATTCAATACCGGACGTGAAGTGGCTCGCACGGAAGGGATACTAATAGGCATATCTTCAGGCGCCGCTGTATGGGCGGCAACAGAATTGGCAAAACGTTCTGAGAATAGAGATAAAAACATAGTGGTGCTTTTACCTGATACAGGTGAGAGATATTTATCTACACCTATGTTTGAGTGATAATTATACAAAAGCAGCATTCGGAATAGCGAATACTGCTTTTATGATATATATAAATAAAATACTTGACTTTACGGAAATGATGTGATATAATTCCAGTGTTATAGATAATGATGCCGATGTGGCGGAATTGGCAGACGCCCGGGACTTAAAATCCCGTGGGAAGAAATTCCCGTACCGGTTCGACCCCGGTCATCGGCACCACCAAAAATGACTTAAAACCTTGTGTTTTGAGTCATTTTTGGTTTTTATTGATTAACTGCGATTTTAATATTTTCATTTTTACCACTACTTTTATCACTACTTTTTGATGTTCCGTTTTGTAGCTTAAAAATATTTGACATCACATTTACAGCTTTTCTCTTTTCCTCAATATTTGGGTGCAGATATAAATTAGTTGTCGTTGCAATCGTTGAATGTCCAACACACTCTTGAATTATTTTTAAGTTAATCACTTGACTTAGTAATAGTGTGGCACAAGAGTGTCTTAAATCGTGAAATCTGATGTGAGGTAGATTATTTTTTTAGCAAATCAGAAAAAGAGTGTGAAATGTAACTTACTTTTAAAGGCTCGCCATTATCCCAATAGCACACAAAATCACTATCAATATAGGCTGCACCTAAACATTTTTGATTTTCACTCTGTCGCTATTTCAATAATGTTAAATATTCATACATATCATCGCCAATAGGGAGTGTTCTGCGACTACTTAATGTCTTTGTAGTATCTTGAAAAAACTCGCCGTATGCGGTTATTCTTGCATGCGTTATATGTAATTTAGACATCCGCGTTTTTTCAATAAGACTTTTTCAATAAGACTAAAATTCTGCGATAGGCCATATCTACCTTTGTTTTTTGTTGAATATATCAAGTATTTTATTCTTGACTTCTTCATATTTATCAGTATTTTTTCTTTTTAGGTATATAGTAAAAAGTACTTCTTGCAATATCGGATAATTTTAACAAATCTTTTAGCGTATACATGTGCCTTAATTCAGCGACAATCAACGCTTTTTGCCGTTCTTTCGCTCTTTTGCAAGAACTAAGGCGCTCAGTCTTTTTAAGTAATCTATTTCCATTCTAAGACGCTGATTTTTACACTTTGAGAGAGAATTAACTAATTATTATTTTTTCAGCAGGAGTGAATGTAATACGCTGTATTTCCATACCGCTTTTAACATTATAGAAATAATATGCTGTATTTGATATTACGTTTATAATTCCCGTTGTCCACACTTCATTATTTTGCAGGTTT
Organism: uncultured Clostridia bacterium; assembly: GCA_910578235.1. Taxonomy (GTDB): domain Bacteria; phylum Bacillota; class Clostridia; order UBA1381; family UBA1381; genus Hominilimicola. The sequence continues at coordinate 3,922 of CAJTPP010000111.1, forward strand.
TTAATTACAGCTCCGCCGCTGTAGCCGTAACTTGCCAGATAATTTGAATAAGTCAGTAAATCATAATCGGAAAACGGTATTTCATCTGCCTTTATTTTACAGCTCGCCGTTGAGTTGGATATGTACGCTTCAAAGGTTGCCTCTGCAATTCTGGCGTTGATTTGCTCCTCTGTAAGCGTGAACTAAGAAAAAGCGTATTCGTCCCAATTCTTTCCATCCATCAAGCTTCAATGAAAACCGAGGTATAGAATATTCAAATGATTTTGCAAAGGCTGTTTCATATATTGTAAAAAATTATAAAAATGATATTACTTTAGACTTCATTTTAAATTATGTGTATATGAGCAAATCGCATTTTTACTCTGTTTTTGCAAAGGAAACAGGTTCAACCTTTTTGCAGTATGTAAATAATCTGCGGGCAGCGGAAGCTCATAGATTATTGCTTGAAACAGATATGAAAATACGCGAGATTTCCGACAATGTCGGATTTCATTCCGTCGCTCATATGACACAGATTTTTAAGGAAATACACGGTGTATCACCGACAGCGTTCAGGAGGAATATCAAAACGGAAAATTAAAAATATGAGTAGTGTTAGGCTGAAATTATTAAAACAGGATTATTATTTTTGGGATGTATTGAAAGACTGCAAGAATATTCGTATTGCCATTTGACAGAATTTATGATATACTGAAATTAAAATATAAAATTATTTTTTT
>CAJTPP010000112.1 GCA_910578235.1 uncultured Clostridia bacterium
AAAAATTACAGAAACAAATTAATGATGAAATATTTAACGGAAAAGGCTTTGATGATCCGGCAATAAGAAGAAATCAAAATCATGACAAAGCCACCCTATGGCGCGGAAGCTATGTCCGTGACGTGGAAAAAATTATGCACAGTCCGTATTATAACCGATACGCTGACAAAACACAGGTCTTTTCCTTTTATAAGAACGACGATATTTCCCACAGAGCGCTCCATGTACAGCTGGTATCCCGTATAGCGAGAAATATAGGAGCTCTGCTCGGGTTAAACCTCGACCTTATAGAAGCAATCGCGCTCGGTCATGACATAGGCCACACCCCTTTTGGCCATGCCGGAGAAAGATTTCTCAATGACTTATACCACGCGCATACCGGCAGATATTTCAATCATAATGTTCACAGTGTACGGGTGCTGGACAAGATATTCAATCTCAACATAAGTTTGCAAACACTTGATGGAATATTATGTCATAACGGTGAATTTGAATGTAAAAATTATCAGCCATGCGATTTGGCTGATTTTGATGACTTTGACAAAAAAGTTGAAGTCTGTTATACCGACAAATCAGCTATAAAGCGTCTTATACCATGCACGCTTGAAGGATGTGTTGTCCGTTTGTCTGACATGATTGCCTATATCGGTAAAGACAGACAAGATGCGATCAAAACCAAGATGATTGAAAGTGAGGATATTTTCAAAGAAAATGAAATCGGCAGACATAACGCTACAATTATACATAATCTTATTGTAAATATCATTGAAAACAGTTACGGCAAAGACTATATTCGTCTCGACGACAAGCATTTCCAGGCTCTTAAAGACAGCAAACAGGAAAATTATAAAATAATATATAATAACAGTTCTCTTGAAACGATTTATGATAAACAGATACGTCCAATGTTTGAACGAATATACGAGCGGCTTCTTTCAGATCTGAAAAACGGCAATAAATCCTCGCCTGTATTTGAGCATCACATTAAATTTGTGAACCGCGCAAACCGTTTTAACAACTATGAATATACCGAGAACAACACATATGATGATATAGCAGTAGACTATATCGCAAGTATGACAGATGACTACTTCATAGACTTGTATCAGCATATATTCCAAGACGCGCCAATAAAATATATTTCTTATTTTGAAAATGTTTAAAAAACAGTCTTATTTTTTAAGATCCGAAAAAAGTATAAAATTACTATTGAATTTTTGATTTTTTTAATGTATAATATATATAACATTGTTTGAATACAATGTTACGTTCATATACAACAAAGCCACCGGTGAGTATTTGTCGGTGGCTTTGTTGTATTTAAATTTATTTTTTCCCAAGTTCCTTTGACTTATTCATACAGCCTGTCATCGCTTCTATAATAGCGCTTCTAAAACCGTTTTTTTCAAGTATCGCCACCGCATCAATTGTTGTTCCGGCAGGCGAACATACCATATCTTTAAGCTCTCCCGGGTGCCTTCTGCTTTCAAGCACCATCTTTGCGCTTCCCATAACAGCCTGAGCCGCAAAAGTATACGCCTGCTGTCTCGGCATACCTCCGATAACAGCGGCATCTGCCATAGCTTCAATAAGCATAAACACATAAGCCGGGGATGAACCGCTTACCGCGGTAACCGCGTCCATAAGTCCCTCATTTACAATCTCTCCTCTGCCAAAGCTATCAAAGACATCTAAAATAATCTGTTTTTCAGCAGCGGATATATTTTCATTGAAAGCAATCGCCGACATTCCCTCTCCAACAAGTGCGGGTGTATTAGGCATTATGCGTACAAGCTTTATTTTTCTTCCAAAAGCTTCAGTAATGGCTTCAATAGACTGTCCGGCTGCTATTGAAACAACCACGCTGTTTTCATTAAGAAAATCCCTTATTTCTTCTATCACAGAATAAAGGAACTGAGGCTTTACACAAAGAAAGAGAACATCTGCCTGCTGCGCGGTTATCTTGTTATCCACAGTTGTATTAACACCATATTTTGATTTAATCCATTCCAAACCTTCCCTGTCAAGATCCGAAACAATAATGTTTTCCGCATTCATTATGCTATTATCTAAAATCCCGCAAATAATAGCGCGTCCCATATTTCCGTTTCCTATAAATCCAAATTTCATACTATCACCTCAAATAAATACCGGACGAAACTTTCGTCCGGTAGCTTACTTACTGATTAAACCGGATATGTTTTATTTTCCATATCCACCAAATCCGCGTCTATTTTATATTTCTGAGCTCTTCTGTATTCAAAGAACTTAACTGCAACCTGTCCGAACAGCGCATATGACAATACGTCCTCATCCTGCTCAATCCATTCAGCGCATTCTTTTCTCATCTTGTCAAGCTCAGGCGCCAGAGTATCCGCATAACGGCATGTAACTCTCTTTTCATCACCTATTATCTTTTTAACAATTTCTTCTGAAATAGGCGCGGGCGTAGCGCCATACTCGCCTCTGACAATACCCTTTGTTTCATTAGGTATCATCTTGTATCTTTCGCCCGTTATAACATTCATAACAGCCTGCGTGCCGACAATCTGAGACGACGGTGTTACAAGCGGCGGATAACCCAAATCCGCTCTTACTCTTGGTACTTCTTTCAGAACCTCCGCAAATTTATCTTCCGCACCCATCTGCTTAAGCTGAGATACCATGTTAGACAGCATACCGCCCGGAACCTGATATTTAAGCGTGTTTATATCAACACCCATAACCTTTGTATTAAGCAGACCGCTGTCCAGATATTTCTGCCTTAGCGGCACAAAATATTCAGTGATTTCCGTAAGCGCGTCAAGATCAAGGCCTGTGTCATGTTCTGTGCCTTGCAGCGCAGCAACCATAGGCTCTGTCGGCGGCTGTGAAGTACCCATTGCCAGCGGTGACATAGCACAGTCAATAACATCTACACCTGCCTCAATAGCCTTTAGATATGTCATTGAAGCGACACCTGACGTATAATGAGTATGAAGCTGAATTGGTATCCTGACAGCCTTTTTCATTTTTGTAATCAAGTCATACGCCGTATATGGAAGCAAAAGTCCTGACATATCCTTTATACAAATTGAGTTTGCTCCCATATTTTCCAGTTGCTTTGCCATTTCAACAAACTTTTCATTTGTATGATAATCAGACAAAGTATAGCATACTGTAGCCTGAAGATGCCCCCCCTCTTTTTTACACGCCTTAATGGCGCACTCAAGATTACGCACATCATTCAGAGCGTCAAATATTCTCAAAATATCAATACCGTTAGCTATTGATTTCTGTACAAAATACTCGACAATGTCATCCGCATAATGTCTGTAGCCAAGAATATTCTGACCCCTGAAAAGCATCTGCAAAGGAGTTTTCTTTGCTTTATTTTTTATTTTTCTAAGTCTTTCCCACGGATCTTCGTTCAGGAAACGAAGGCACGAATCAAAAGTCGCTCCGCCCCATGCTTCAAGAGAATGATAGCCTATATTATCCATCTTTTCAACAATAGGAAGAATATCGTCTGTTGTCATTCTTGTAGCAATAAGCGACTGGTGAGCGTCACGAAGGACTGTTTCGGTAATTCCTACCGCTTTTTTTCCTTTTGCCATTATATTTTCACTCCTTTATGTATAGTCAAATTAAAGATTGCTGAACATTGCAAGGAATACTCCCGCCGCAACGGCAGAACCTATAACTCCCGCAACATTTGGTCCCATAGCATGCATCAGCAGGAAGTTTGAAGGATTTTCCTTTTGTCCCACAGTCTGAGACACACGCGCCGCCATCGGCACAGCGCTTACGCCCGCACTGCCTATAAGCGGATTAACCTTGCCCTTAGTAAGCCAGCACATAATATCGCCGAGGAACAGGCCTCCCGCCGTTGAGAAACAAAATGCGATAAGACCAAGCACAACAATACCAATTGTCTGCGCTGACAGAAAGCTGGCAGCGGTAGCGGTAGCTCCGACTGTCACGCCGAGGAATAATGTAACAATATTCATAAGCTCATTTTGAGCCATTTTTGCAAGTCTGTCAGCAACGCCTGATTCTTTGAGCAAATTACCCAACATTAAACAACCCACGAGCGACACCGCGTCAGGGATAATTAACGCTACTACTATTGTAACAATAATCGGGAACAGGATTTTTTCAGTTTTTGAAACAGTTCTGAGCTGCTCCATAACAATCATTCTATCCTTTTTACGAGTCATAAGCTTCATAATCGGCGGCTGAATAACCGGGATCAAAGCCATATATGAATACGCCGCTACAGCAATTGCCGGAAGCAATGCCGGAGCAAGTGACTT
>CAJTPP010000113.1:0-738 GCA_910578235.1 uncultured Clostridia bacterium
AGAGGACGCAATCAACAAAATGGTTGATTTGATGTGTAAAAGCGGAAAAATCAATGACAAAGAGGAATACAAAAGGCGTGTATTCGCAAGGGAAACCGAAGGTTCAACAGGTATCGGCGAGGGTATAGCAATTCCTCACGCAAAATGTGATGCTGTTACAAAGCCCGGTCTTGCGGCAATGGTTGTTAAGAACGGAGTTGATTTTGATTCTCTTGACGGCGAGAAGGTGTCGCTCATATTTTTAATAGCCGCTCCCGATACAAAAGAAAATGTGCATCTTGACGTTCTTGGCAAGCTGTCCGTTATGATGATGGACGAAGATTTTTCAAACAGCTTAAAGAATGCTAAGTCTGTTGACGAATTTCTTAAAATTATCGACGACGCAGACGAGGAAAGCAAGGGTATTGATTCCTACGGAGCGGAGGTGTCTGATGCAAAATGTAATATAGTAGCGGTTACCGCCTGCCCTACAGGTATAGCGCACACATATATGGCTGCCGAGGCTTTAGAAAAAGCGGCAGTTGCAAACAACTGCTCAATCAAAGTCGAAACACGCGGCAGCGGCGGTGCGAAAAATGTTATAACCGCAGATGAAATCAAAAATGCAGACTGCGTAATTATAGCCTGTGATGTAAACGTTCCTATGGATAGATTTGACGGTAAGAAGCTCATCAAAGTACAGGTATCTGACGGAATAAGCAAGGCAGACACTCTTGTAAAGCGTGCAATAGCGGGTGA
>CAJTPP010000113.1:767-1823 GCA_910578235.1 uncultured Clostridia bacterium
AATGCAACAGGTAATGACACTGCCGATACTTCCGATAACGGAAAAGAAGGTTTAGGTCATATGCTTTACAAGCACCTTATGAGCGGTGTTTCGCATATGCTGCCGTTTGTTATCGGCGGAGGTATTCTTATTGCAATAGCATTTTTGCTCGATGATTTTAGTATAAACCCTGCCAATTTCGGTAAAAACATTCCGATTGCAGCATTCTTTAAAACAATCGGAGAGGTTGCATTCGGACTTATGCTCCCTGTACTCGCAGGATATATCGCATACAGTATAGCCGACCGTCCGGGACTTGCAGTTGGCTTTGTCGGAGGAATGCTTGCGGCAAACGGTAATGCCGTTCTGGAATGGGTAAATGCAGACGGTCAGGCTTTAACCTACGGCGGACTTAATGGATTTATCCAGAACACTGTATTTGGAGCTTCCGGTAACACGGTATCAGGATTTCTCGGCGCGCTCGTTGCAGGCTTTATCGCGGGATATATTGTGCTTTTGCTAAAAAAAGCATTCTCAAAACTTCCGCAAAGTATGGACGGTATAAAACCAACACTACTTTACCCGGTTCTCGGAATATTCATTATGGGTACGCTTATGCTGCTTGTGTTTAATCCGCTTATCGGAGTTGTAAATACAGGACTTGCAAATCTTCTGGACGCTATGGGCAGCAGTTCAAAAATCGTTCTCGGTATAGTCTTGGGAGCTATGATGGCTATTGATATGGGAGGTCCTATAAACAAAGCCGCATATGTATTCGGTACAATGGCTATCGCAAACGGCAATTATGATATTATGGCGGCAGTTATGATTGGCGGTATGGTTCCTCCGATTGGCATAGCTCTTGCGACAACATTTTTCAAGAACAGATTTAATAAGGCAGAGAAAAATTCAGGTCTTACAAACTATATTATGGGACTGTGCTTTATAACAGAGGGCGCTATTCCGTTTGCGGCGGCAGATCCTGCAAGAGTAATTCCCGCGACAGCTTTAGGCGCTGCGGTAGCAGGCGCGCTTTCAATGTTATTTAACTGCACGCTTATGGCTCCGCACGGCGGT
>CAJTPP010000113.1:1833-2398 GCA_910578235.1 uncultured Clostridia bacterium
ATATTTGTGTTCGCTGTTGTCGGAAATTGGCCGATGTATCTTGTATCGCTTGCAGTCGGCTCAGTTGTAACAATGTTTATGCTTGCGCTTTTAAAAAAGCCTGTTAATGAATAATAAAATAATTTTTAGGAGGATATAACAATGAAAGAATTGAAGTATGTAATTACAGACCCGGCAGGTATTCACGCAAGACCGTCAGGTGAATTTGTAAAGGCAGCGTCAAAGTTTGATTCTGAGGTTAATATAACAAAGGACGGAAAGACAGTAAGTGCGAAAAAGATTTTCGGCGTTATGGGGCTTGCTGCAAAGCAGGGACAGGAAATCACAATAACTGTTAGCGGCAGCGACGAGGATACCGCAGCGTCAGAGCTTGAAGCGTTCCTTAAAAACAACCTGTAATCCCCTAATAATAAGCCTGCTCCGATGATTTTACTGTCGGGGCAGGCGATTAAATTTTTTAAGAAAGGAAGATTGTAGATGACTGAGTATAACGGAAAAAGCGTGTACGGCGGAATTGCTATCGGCAAAATCCACATTATGGCGAAAAGTGAACAGCGCATTGTAA
>CAJTPP010000113.1:2410-4060 GCA_910578235.1 uncultured Clostridia bacterium
GATGATTGTAATGATGAAATATCGCGTTTTGAAAAGGCTAAAACAGAAGCTCAAAGTCAGCTTGCCGCTTTATATGATAAAGCAAAAAAAGAAGTAGGCGAAGCAAGTGCAGCAATCTTTGAAATTCATCAAATGATGCTTGATGATGACGATTATCTTAATTCGATAAAAAATATCATTGCCGAGCAAGGCGTGAATGCAGAATATGCAGTAGGAATAACAGCAGATAATTTTTCGGAGATGTTTTCATCAATGGACGACGCGTATATGAAAGAACGCGCGGCAGATGTTAAGGATATTTCCGAGCGAATTATAAGAATTCTTACAAATTCAGATGCGGGAAAGGCTATGTCAAACGAGCCTGTTATCATACTTGCCGATGACCTTGCTCCGAGCGAAACAGTTCAGCTTGACAAAAATCTTGTGCTTTCGTTTGTAACCGTTCACGGCTCGACAAATTCGCATACGGCAATTCTTGCACGCACAATGAACATTCCGGCTCTTATAGGCGTTAATATTGAAATTTCAGATGAACTTGAAGGCAAAATGGCGGTTGTTGACGGTTTTAACGGTGTTATATATATTGAGCCTGACGAAGAATTGCTTGCAAAAATGCAGCGGCGCAAAAGTGATGAACTTGAAAAACAAAGACTTCTTCAGGAGCTTCGAGGTAAGGAAAATATAACAAAGGACGGAAAAGAGGTTCTTGTTTATGCAAATATAGGTAATGTCAAAGATTTGGCATATGTATTAAAAAATGACGCGGGAGGTATAGGATTATTCAGAAGTGAATTTATATATCTTGAAAGCAGCACATATCCTACCGAAGATGAACAATTTCAGATTTATAAGAAAGCCGCTGAAACAATGGCAGGGAAACGCGTTATTATAAGAACGCTTGATATTGGCGCGGATAAGCAGGCTGATTATTTTAATCTTGACAAAGAGGAAAATCCCGCTATGGGACTTAGGGCAATAAGAATTTGTCTTACAAGAACTGATATTTTCAAAACACAGCTTCGCGCAATTTACAGAGCATCAAAATACGGTAAACTTGCCGTAATGTACCCTATGATTACATCTGTTGAAGAAGTTAAAAGAATAAAAGCAATTTCAGCGGAAGTAAAAGCAGAGCTTGATGAGGAAAACATTCCGTATAATAACATTGAAGAAGGCATTATGATTGAAACGCCTGCTGCGGTCATGATAAGTGATATGCTTGCAAAAGAGGTTGACTTTTTCAGCATAGGAACAAATGACCTTTCACAATATACTATGGCGATTGACCGTCAAAACCCGAAGCTTGATGATTTCTTCAATCCGCATCACGAGGCGGTTTTGAGAATGATTGAAATGGTATGCAAAAATGCTCATAAGGAAAATGTATGGGTTGGCATATGCGGCGAGCTTGGCGCAGATTTGGAGCTAACGGAACGGTTCTTAAAAATGGGAGTTGACGAGCTTTCTGTTTCTCCGTCCTATGTGCTTCCTTTAAGAAACAAAATAAGAAATTTGGATTTAAGCAAATAGTGGATATTTAATTAAAATACAGTTTTTTTACTGTGTTAAATATTGAATTTACAAACGCAATAAAAATCCACCCGCATAGCGGGTGGTATTTCATTTTCGGGCATAGCCCTAATACTACTG
>CAJTPP010000114.1 GCA_910578235.1 uncultured Clostridia bacterium
TATCGTACTAATAGAACAATATAGGAATGATGATTTATGACAATTGCAAGCGATAACCGATGGATTTCAAAAAATATTTTTATAAAATGTCTTTATTCGGCGCATCATACCGTATCCGGGGAATGGTATTATTCAGATGAAAAAACAAATTACTGTAACCTTGTTCTAATATGCAGCGGGACAGGCTTTTTCACATGTGAAAATATTGAAACGGTTGTAAAAAGAGGCGATCTGGTCTTTTTTCCTTCAGGCGTAAAACGGAGTATGCGCGCAGACGGAGAAACGCTTGAGTTTCGCAGTTTTAACTTCAGATACCGCCTGCTTTTTGAGCACAAAACGGACTGGTGGATTGAAAATCCACCTCTTCCGCTTGAATTTGTCCGCCATATTGACGATAAAGTACTGTTCACAAAATTGGAACAGCTTTTTGCACATATCCAACGTCATTACACAACGCTTCAGTATGAAGCAGCCTTTCAGATGAGATTTTACGCCACAGAAATACTGTCACTGCTGTTATCCGACTTAAAACAGGAAATAAGTTATTCGGAAAAAAACATAACCGAAAAGTCAATAGCTTATATGTCCGAGCATTTTACCGAAAAAATCACACTTAAAGAACTTGCGTCAATTGCAAAAAAAAGCGTTTCCTATTACGGAAAAATTTTTAAAAAGGTGCATGGTGTAACCCCCATTGACTATCTGCTGTCAATAAGAATTTCCTATGCGAAAAAATTGCTTGAAAATGGGAGCTCCGTAACCGAGACAGCGTTACTCTGCGGCTTTTCAAATGTATATTATTTCAGCAAAGCCTTCCGCTGCAAAGAGAACATGTCTCCCAGCGAATACCGCAATTCCCATTAAACGGAACACCATAGAGATGATACTGTTAAGACAATAAAGTAGATTGTCAAAATTATATTATTTGAAAAAGCAAATTGTTTTCTATAAATAACAATTTGCTTTTTGATTGTTCTGGATTGTGGTATTAAATTTTTATCTGCCCGCCAAATTAGACTTTAACGTACTTTCTCGGTATTTGTAATATCAAATCCAACTTTTTCGTATAGCATTAAAGCTTTTTCATTCCATTTGGCAAGATGTAACGAAATAGGTTCATTACTATTATGGCGAATATACTTCATTCCCCATAATAAAAGTTTTTTTCCATATCCTTTATTTTGAAATTTCTTATTGACTATCAAATCATCTATTTCACTTCCATAGCATGCGACAGAGCCAATAATTTCTTCTTCACTGACAAGCAAGAAAATATCCTTACTTTTTTCGCTAATTTGTTTATAATCGCTCAAAAAATTGTATGGTTCAATATTAAGAGATTTTCGCATTTCATAAAAGCAAGCATTGTATATTTTCATGTATTGTTGAAAATACTTTTGCTCAAAAGGAATACACAAGATATTAGTTTTTTCAATATCATCTTTTACATATTTCATTTCATAAGCTATGATTTCCATGCTGTAATCTCCTCTCCGCAAATCCCGATTTGCCTGTAAAATAATTATATCACTCAATAACATTACTTTCAAGAAATGTTACTACTTTTTTCTAAAAAGTGGTGAGTAATCGCGCATTTCAAAAACAAAAAAGTGTTTAAGAAAATCTTCTTCTAAACACTTTTTGCTGTCTTAATCATATCCCACGTAATGGGATCTTTTTATTTATCATATATTATTTTTTGCCGCAAGCGCCGCGCCGATTATTCCCGCGTCATTAAATAGTTTTGCTGTCTGTATATTTGTTTTTTCCATAAATTTATTAAAATCGCCTTTGCTGACATAGTCCTTTAACGGCTTTAAAATCACATCGCCTTCCTTGCTTATTCCCCCGCCTATAACAAGCATATCCGGCTGGAATATGTTTATAATGCTTATAACGCCTTCAGCAATATATCTGATGTATTCATCTCGCACCATTGCCGCGGCCGCGTCTCCTTTTACAGCGCATTCAAATGCCGTTCTTCCGCTCACATGACCGTTTTCTCTAACCCAATCATTCATCATTGTTTCAGGATCTTCCTTCATTGCCTGAGAAGTCTGTTCTATGAGCGCTGTGACTGACGCGTACACCTCAAAACAGCCTTTTCTGCCGCACGTGCACGGATGTCCGTCCATTTTCAGCGTCATATGCCCTATTTCCGCTCCGGCGCCGTTGAAGCCGCGATATATTTGTCCGTCAATTATTATTCCTCCGCCTACGCCTGTACCGAGAGTTATAAACACAAAGCTTTCCGCATCATGCCCGCATACCGCATATTCACCGTAAGCCGCGGCATTAGCGTCATTCTCCAGATGAACGGGAATATTAAAATATTTTTTCATTTCACCGGCAATCGGGGCTTTTTCAAATTTAAGATTTCCGGCGAATACTACTACCCCGTTTTTACTGTCAATCGCTCCCGGACTTCCTATGCCAATAGCGTCGACATCTTTCATGCTATGACCTGACTGCTGAGCGACTTTTTCACACAGCGCAGCCATATCTTTGACAATTTCCTTATAGCTCCTTCCGCTCAACGTCGGCAAAGACTCCTGAGCAAGTATTTTTCCGTTATCGTCAACCATACCAACCGCTATATTGGTACCTCCCAAATCTATTCCTATGTACATATATTTTCTCCTTTTCTTTAAAGCCTAACTCTATTTTACCATATTTTCTCCTATATGAAAAGACTTTTTATAAATTATTTTTTATTTATAATTGCTTTTAAACATATACTGTGTTATAATAACGTGCAATTATATTACAAATATTTTCAGGAGTAAACATATGAAATATAAATATATATTTTTCGACCTTGACGGCACGCTTACAGATCCGCAGGAGGGTATTACAAACTGCGTTAAATACGCGCTGGAATATTACGGCATACATGAAACGGATTATTCCAATCTACTACGCTTTATAGGCCCTCCGCTTATACATTCTTTCCGGCAATACTACGGATTTGACCAGAAAAAGGCGCTTGAAGCTGTCACAAAATACCGTGAACGCTTTTCCTCCGTCGGCATTTTTGAAAACAAAGTATACGAAGGAATTTATGATCTTCTGCAAGCGCTGACAGACAACGGACATATCCTTGTACTGGCAACGTCCAAGCCGCGAATATTTGCTGAACGCATTATGGCTAAATACCGTCTGCGTCCATATTTCAAGCTGATAAGCGGTTCAGAGCTTGACGGCACACGAAACAACAAAGATGAAGTAATTGAATACGCTATTGATAAGCTTAAATGTCCGCGAAATAAAATTATAATGGTAGGAGACAGAAAACACGATATACTAGGAGCAAAAAAGTGTCATATCGTTTCCTGCGGAGTGCGCTTCGGTTATGCTGAAAAAGGCGAGCTGGAAACTGCCGGAGCAGACTATATGGCTGATAATCTTTCAGAACTGCTGCAAATACTCATGCAATAGAAGGGGGTGTTTGTTGTGAAATATATACTTAACAAAGGTCTTGACAACTGCCCTGAAGCAGTTGATATAAGGAAACGCGTATTTATAGAAGAACAGGGATTTACAGACGAATTTGACAAGCTTGACCGGTCAGCATATCACGCGGTTGTTTTTGTCAAAGATCAGCACGCCGCGACAGGCAGACTGTTCTCTGATAAAAACGGCATAGCTCATATAGGACGCGTGGCAGTATTACCTGATTTTCGCAAGATGTCACTCGGAAGTCTCATAATAGCCATTCTTGAGAAAAAAGCGGCTGAGCTTAATTTCATCTCTACAGAACTGTCAGCGCAAGTACGCGTTATGGATTTTTATACCAAACTCGGCTATACACCTGTCGGTGAAGAATATCCTGACCAGGGTTGTCCTCATATTAAAATGATCAAATTACTCCGCTGAACATATCCCAAACACATAAAAAGCCATCGTAAGATGGCTTTTTCTTCTTTCCGCTACTCCTTGTGACATATATTCGACATCGCGCAGCCGGAACATCCGCAGCCCGGTTTTCCGGCCTTTGCATCCTTTACCTTTTTTCCCAAGAT
>CAJTPP010000115.1 GCA_910578235.1 uncultured Clostridia bacterium
GATTACAGAAAAATGAGGTTTATTTTGTTATGGAAAATATTTTTAAAAGAGCAAGCTCAAATTGGGTGAAATACAGTGAATACATTTTAGCAGAAGATGATAATGGAGTTTGGTATGTTATGCCTGCGCCTGACGCAAAGGTTAAAATATATAACATTCTTGAAGATTACGAAACAATGGTAATTGACGCGCTGAATGTTGGTTTAACATGTATGAACAGTGAAAAGACAGACGAGGACAAGGAACAGTCAATTTTCAATTTTATTTCAAATTACGGTCTACTCGGTCTGATGACAGCTTTACCTACCACACCGCATTTTATGAATTACGAAGCCGTATATATCAATAAAAATCAATATATCAAAGACGAAACAATGCAGACGGAAGAATATTTAAAATTGTTCTTTCCGTTTAAAATGCCTAATATAAACAAACACAAAGACGGTGTATCTTGGACAGTCGGCGGTGATACGGATATGATGGCTCTTGCGCTGACAATGGATAAACGACCTATGGCGGTAAATATGGGATTTCAAAAAGAGTATGCCGAGCGTTACGATTGGATTGTAAAGCAATTTAAAGATTGGGCTTTCGTATTCTTTACAAGTATATTGTATTATGAGGATTTTGACAGTCTTGACGATACAACGAAAAATCTGTATAGGCAGTCAATGGCTTGCTTTGACGGTATTGCACCGACATATCATATAGAGTTATTAGAAAAGCCGACTATGGTATGGGATTTTCATTCATTATTACTCGGTATTCAGATGATGTTCAGCTTTATGCTTGTAAACGAGAAAAATCCGTTAAAGATTTGTAAACATTGTAACACCGTATTCAAGGCAAGCCGTCCGAGCGCGGTATTTTGCAGTCCTCAATGCAAAAATCGGTATAATGTATATAAGAGCAGAAAAAAGGATAAAAAACAAGATATATAATGTGGACGTTTAGAGCATTTTAAACCGCATAAAATCTATACTTTCAAGGCGTAAAACACGCAACCCCTGTTTATATTCAAGGGTGCAAAAATGAGCTTTTTCTATTCCACAAAAAAAGGTGCAGACCGTATGATAAATACAGTCTACACCTTAATTTTTGCTTATTTCTGTAAATATGTATTTTTCGCTTCATTCAGTAGTTTTCTTGCTATCGTAAATTCTGCGCTGTCAACAGGCGGGATATTCCAATAGCAGAAGTCGCCGACCATATCAGTATCGGGATTGAATGACGCATCAGCGGCTTTGTAAATTATTATTCGGGCTTCATCATAGGCGGTGTTATAATCTTTTCCGTTCTGTACTTCAACAAGTAAGTCTATAAGCAGTACCCTTAATTTTTCTTCCGTTTGAGCGTAATAATCGGGACGTAAGAGTAAATCTCTGTAATATCTGATTGCATTTTGAGCGATAGGTGATAAAATCCCATAACCGTTGCCGTTTGTTTGATGTGAGATAACTGCTTTTCTAATTCTTGTATTCGCATATCCTGAGGCTAATCCATAGCCGAGTTTGTCCGCTTGTACCTCGTCAAGAATATCGCCGATTAAATTTTCAACAATTTGCTTCTGTTCCTCTGTCGCATTCAGTGGTAGTGTTTCTCTTGGAATATTCGCCGCATTTGCCGTAATGCTTGATAGTGTTAAAATAGCTGTGATTATATATGTACTAAATTTCTTCATTTTGAAAACCTCCATAAACATAATCTCTTAGTATAAATTCTTCCGCTCGGCTTTTTACCGAGTTCATTTGCCGTACCCATTCCATTTGGTCGGCAGATTTTAACGCTTCTGTTATACCCTCATTTTTCGCCATAGTGGGTATGAGCCTGTCCATTTCATCACAACACAATTTGTTTATATCTTCAAGGTGTTGTAACAGTGTACCGTTCATCATCATAACCGAATATATCGCATTATGATGTTCCTGTAAAAATGTACGGCGCAACATTCCATATTTGCCGATATTGTACCTCTTGTCAGGTACTGTCAGTGCAGGGATATAGTAATCGCCGATTTTTACATAATCAATTTCCATTTGCGTTTCCTCCATTTCTGTGATATAGTAGTTATATAAATATGTGTGAAATTATTAGATTTTCACCGCCTTTCGCTATATATAACTACATTTCAGATTATCGCAAATGAACCGCAGCCATATATATTGTATTAGGTGTATTACATTCACCCTCTACATTATATATCCCATAAATCCCGAAATGCTCATTTTGGGCGGGATGCTCACTAACATATGTATATGGTCTGGACATACCTCGCCTTCTATTATTTCCACTCCCTTCCATTGACATAATTGCCTCAATATTTCTCTTATCTCAAGGCGTTTTTCTCCGAAAAACACCTTCCTTCGATATTTCGGTACAAACACAATGTGATACTTGCAATTCCATTTGTATGTGCTAAACTATGGGTGTCTATGTTTTCTTTATTCCCAGCAATATTTACTCTTAATCAACAACACGGTTTGCTAATTTTTCTACGTTATCACGTCTAAATTGTTCAAATCTGTCTTCTTCAATAGCTTTCCTTATCCTTTCCATAAGCTCATTATAAAAATAAAGATTATGAAGCACGGACAAGCGCATTGCAAGCATTTCATTCGCTTTGAACAAATGACGTATATATGCTCTTGTATAATGTCTGCAAGCTTCACAGCCGCATTTTTCATCAATCGGTCGCGTATCCAGCTCATATTTCTGATTTTTCATATTCATTGTGCCGTTGCGTGTAAAAATAAATCCGTGACGCGCATTTCTTGACGCTATCACGCAATCAAAGAAATCCACCCCCCGCGCCACTGACTCAATGATATTAGCCGGAGTTCCCACACCCATCAAATATCTCGGTTTATTCACCGGAGCATGCGGTAAAACGACGTCAAGAATATGATACATTTCCTCATGGCTTTCTCCCACCGCAAGGCCTCCAATCGCATAACCGTCCAGATCAAGTTCTGCAATTTGTTTCATATGCTCCGCCCGTATATCATCGTATGTCCCGCCCTGATTAATTCCAAAAAGCATCTGCTGCTTATTTATTGTGTCATCAAGCGAATTAAGACGCCTCATTTCATTTTTACAGCGTACAAGCCATCGATATGTTCTGTCCACAGATTTTCTTACATAATCATACGGCGCCGGATTTTCTATACATTCATCGAATGCCATAGCTATTGTCGAGGCAAGATTTGACTGTATCTGCATACTCTCCTCCGGTCCCATAAATATTTTGCGGCCATCTATGTGCGAATTGAAATTTACGCCTTCTTCCGTTATTTTACGAAGTCCCGCCAGCGAAAACACCTGAAAACCGCCGCTATCCGTCAATATAGGCCTGTCCCAGTTCATAAATTTATGCAACCCGCCAAGCTGCTTTATTATTTTATCACCGGG
The DNA here is from genome assembly GCA_910578235.1 of uncultured Clostridia bacterium. GTDB lineage: Bacteria > Bacillota > Clostridia > UBA1381 > UBA1381 > Hominilimicola. Next base: position 3,409 of record CAJTPP010000115.1, read on the forward strand.
ACGCAGATGAAGATGATATGTGTTTGACAATTCCACCTGACATCCGACATCTTTTAAATCTATAGTAGAAACCGCGCCTTTTATCGCCGCAATTGTTCCGACATTCTGAAAAACAGGCGTTTGTACAACTCCGTGTACAGTACGAAATTCACCTCGTCTTGCTTTTCCTTCTGTGTGTAGTATTTTAAACATAACTTTCTCCTGCATAATCAATAATATATACTAACTTTATCAATAAATAAACATGGCATCTCCAAAGGAGAAAAAACGGTATTTCTCCCGCACAGCTTCGTTATAAGCTCTGAGTACATTTTCCCTTCCCGCAAGAGCGCTCACCAACATTATAAGCGTTGATTCGGGAAGATGAAAATTTGTTATAAGCGCGTCAATCACATGAAACTCTTTGCCCGGATAAATAAATATATCTGTCCAGCCCGTTTTTTCTTTCAGTGGCAAACCTGATGCCCCTACTGTTTCCAGCACACGGGTTGCCGTTGTGCCAACCGAAATAACACGCTTGCCGTTATTTCTTGTTTTATTTACAAGCTCGGCTGTTTCC
>CAJTPP010000116.1 GCA_910578235.1 uncultured Clostridia bacterium
CGCCATTGTTTTCCACATATTCCTTCAATTTATTTTTATGCTCCAGCAGTTCGCCGCACACAATCTTCTGCTCTCTGTCAGAACCGCCCCCGATAAAGACAATATCCACGTCCGACAAGTCAAATCCCCTGTCCTCACATGTATACGACACAACCTCCGGCTCAATCCCCCGCCACAACAAACGCCTGCGCATACATTCTATATTACCTTTGTCACCGTAAAGATTTAATAAGTCAGGATAAAGGTGAAGTATTTTTATTTTCATCAGGCTTCACCTCCAAGCTTTTTTAGCACTGCCTCGGTCGGGTACAGAGCCGTATAATTCACCAGTACATACACAACTTCGCTGTCGGTTTCAAGGCACTTCCCGACAGCCTCCGCCATATCATGCGTCAGATAATCAACCTTTATATCGGCATATTTAAACCGCAGACTTATATCATAAACGCGTATTCCCGTTGTAATAAGCATATTCAGGTTTTCATTTGAAATCTTGTCAAAATCCACATCCCACAGCCATGACACATCACGCCCATCGTTCGCCTTATCATTTATCGCGATAATAACATCCTTTTTACGCTTATCGGTATTTACAGTGGCTATAGCCTGATTAAAACCCGCGGGATTCTTTGAAAGACTCAAAATGACAGGCTTATTAAACATATATTCCTGCATTCGTCCTATCTGCGGCTTATAGTCTGTAAGCAGCACCGCAAAATCATTTGTATCTTCTCCTATTACATTCATAGCCCCGTACACAGCTATAAGATTATATATATTATAAAAGCCCTTATAATTTATTTCCATGGCCTGTCCGTTTACCGTAAATTTCATAGGCGTATCAAGAGATACATTTTTAACCTCAAAATCAATCTCAGGACGCTTGAAACCACAGTTCGGACAATAAAAATCTCCGAGCTGACTGTAATGATAATAATGATACTTCTGTTCACCGCCGCATACAGGACAAAAACGTCCCTCTTTCGTATCATCAAGCTGAGGAAGCACCTGTTCAGATATTCCGTAATAATATGCCTCGCCGCCTATCTGTCCGAACTGCACGCAAAGCGGATCATCCCCGTTTAAAACAAGTTTTAAATCCGGCGCTTTCGCAATAGCGCGCTTTATAATATCCGAAGTTATATCTATCTCCCCATACCTGTCAAGCTGATCACGGAACAAGTTTGTTATTACCATAACATCCGGCTTTATATAATCAAACACAATTGGCGTGTATGCCTCGTCAATTTCCAGGCACGCATAATCCGCGCTCAGTCTGCCGAAAACATTCATATCCTGCAAAATTGTTGTCGCAATTCCGCTGAGCATATTTGCCCCAAGCTTATTACATATTACCTTATATCCTTTTGCTTCAAGCGCGGAAGCCATAAGATTATTTGTCGTTGTTTTTCCGTTTGTCCCGCATGTTACAATTATCCCTTTCGATACGGATTTGTTCAGCGACCTTACAAGATCAGGACAGATTTTCAGAGCGTAATGTCCCGGCGATGAGGACGATTTTTTGCCTACTATTTTACCCGCTATGGTCAGAACCTTCCCCAACCATACCGCAAGCAGCCTTCTCATAATAATAACCACAGCCTTTCTGATCATATACAATATTATTTACAAGCATAACACTCATATGAACAACCTAAAGATTTTTATACTAATTCTTCCTCTATAATCATATAATATATGATTATACTATACTTTTTTCTCTTTTGCAATAATTGGTTTACAATTTTAGAATAATATGATATTATAGATAAAAGCAGAGGTGATTTTTTGATTACAGAAATAGATTTTTTAATACTTAATAATATACAGCATATGCGCAATGGCTTTTGTGATGCTGTAATGCCCGTTATAACATACCTTGGCAGCGGCGGAGCTATATGGATTATAACAGGATTGATACTGCTGATTTTTAAAAAATCACGCAAAACAGGACTTGCTCTGCTACTATCACTTATTCTCGGCTTAATTCTGTCTACAATACTTCTAAAAGGCATTGTAGGACGCGAACGTCCGTTTAACATATCAGGAGCATTACTGAACGAAACCTCTCTGCTTATAGGCACTCCGTCAGGAAGATTTTCATTCCCGTCAGGACATTCTGTGTCATCATTCTCAGCAGCGTCAGTATTGTTTTTATATAACAAAAAAATTGGCATACCGGCCATTATACTTGCCTCGCTCATCGCTTTTTCAAGACTGTATCTTTATGTGCATTTCCCGAGCGATGTGCTTGCGGGAGCCATTATCGGCATTTTCTTAGCTGTACTGTCTATTATTATAGTAAACAACATTGGAGAGAAAATAAATGAAAGAAAATTATCAGATCATTCTAAACGAAACCATTGATATGCTGAAAAAAAACGGAATTAAACCGTCACTTTTGCTTCATAGCTGCTGTGCCCCGTGTTCCAGTTATGTGCTTGAATACCTTTCTGAATATTTCAGTATAACTATATTTTACTATAATCCAAATATATCGCCTAAGGAGGAGTTTACAAAGCGTGTTGACGAACAAAAACGTCTTATCGCTGAAATGCCGCTTAAAAGCAGTATTAAATTTATTGAAGGAAAATACGAACCCCAGAAATTTTTCACGCTTGCCAAAGGTTTAGAAAATATACCCGAAGGAGGCGAGCGCTGCTTTAAATGCTATGCACTCCGTCTGGATGAAACCGCAAAGATTGCTAAAAACAACGGCTTTGACTATTTTACCACTACATTATCAATAAGCCCGCATAAAAATGCTCAGATACTTAATCAGACAGGCGCGAGGCTCAGCGAAAAATACGGTGTAAACTATCTGTTTTCAGATTTTAAAAAAAGGAACGGCTATAAGCGTTCCTGTGAATTATCTGAAACCTATGGTCTTTACCGTCAGAATTACTGCGGATGTATCTATTCAAAAAACGAAGCAGAAAAACGAGGGTGACTTGCTTAATTTTTATAAAACCAAACATTGTCAGTCCGTCATTTGTAATTTTTGCTTTACATAATTACTGTAAATAATATCTTATCGTTGCTATCTGAGCAATCATTTCGCGAGCGCAGGCTACAGGCAGCATTGTAACAGGTGTTGCCGCAGCTATATGCGATGCGTTTAATCCATTCAATTCAGCCATCTGAGACGCTCGGAGCACATGAAAATCATTTGTAACAAAGACCGTACTACCGCTGTCTGCCGCAGCTTTTGAATTCAAGAAATTTTCATAAGTACTTGTAGAACTATCCTCCAGTAATATTCTGTCATCACTTATTCCATGCAATATCATATAATTAGACATCGCCTGCGCTTCGGAAACAGTTTCTCCTCTCCCCTGTCCTCCCGAAACAATCGCCGTGGCATCACTGTTTTTATTCATATACTCAATAGCTCTATCCAAACGGTTAGTAAGTACTGTAGAAGGCTCACTGCCGTTAAGTCCGGCCCCCAGAACAATTATATAGTCTTCCCTGCCTGTAGCATTGTCCATACGTCCCATAACACATACCGCAACTGAATAAACAACAAATACTATCATTGCCACAGAAAATAACCCTTTCAAAAATCGAAGAAATCCTTTTTCACGAAAAGCATCACAAAATGTTGCCCATAATATAAACATTATTCCCATAGCAACAATAATAGCCTCACCTATACCCATACCGGTAACTGCTCCATATGATAATCCGTCTATTGATAATATCAAACCTATCAAAAATAATATAACTCTCATTTATTTTTCCTCCGTGTCTAAAACTATTATACTATTTATTATCATATATCAAATCAGCTCTGTTGTCAATTATTTTATATTTAAAAAAATCAATTTTTTTAAAAAAAAGTGTTGACAAATGTTTTTTCATATGGTAAAATATTATCTGTTGTTGAAACAAAACACATTTTATGCGTGATTAGCTCAGTTGGTAGAGCACCTGACTCTTAATCAGGGTGTCCAGGGTTCGAG
>CAJTPP010000117.1 GCA_910578235.1 uncultured Clostridia bacterium
TGTACGATTGATTTGGGGCGGCTTCGGCCGCCTTTTTTTGTCAATTATGAAAGTAAAATGACCGTTTATGACGTTATACTCAATAGAGTCTTAAAATTTTCGACAAAATATTCCATAATATATTATTGAGAAAAAAATATATATTACGGAGGTAATGAACATGGAAATCAACAAAAAAATAGGGAAGAAAATGCTTATGAAAAGAAAGGAGCTGGGATACGCTCAGGAGGAATTTGCGCACGAGATAGGAATGAGTCCGTGTCACTACGGAAAGATAGAGCGAGGCGAGACTAATATGAGCGTTTATTCGCTGAAACGTATAGCCGACGGCTTTAATATGAAGCCGTATGAACTGCTGATATTTGACGATATTGATTAAGCGGGTTTATCATGAGGAAGCCTTTGCTCTCTCGTGGATTTTTGTTCGCGACTTTTGCGCGCTCAAGTAATATTTGCGCAAAATATGATGATAAACCGCGGAAGTACATGACAGAAAAACACTGCTTAAATATTTGATTTCAAAAGTGTTGTGCTTAGTAGAGAAGTGGTTGGAATGTGTCAATTTCAATTCTGTCAGATGCGACAAAACAAAAAGGCTTGCTATTACAAGCCTTTTTGTTTTTCTAAAATACATCGCATACACAAAAGGTTGGCTGATAACCTATATGGGTTTCAAACGCGCATTTTATCATAGTGATTGCATGATCAATTTTATCATTGCGCGTAATAGCTACAATACCGTTTTTCCAGCAGCGTACAGCTTCAATGCCATCAATATTTTTGCTGCACCGGGCAAGAAATGTATGCTCGCTGCCTAAATCCCAAAAGCGTTCCATAGACATCTGAGATAAATTCATTTGTGTAAATAAGCCTTGTATATCGCATCGTTTAAGAGCTTTTGACGCGATGGCCATTCGTTCATTTTCATTCACGAGATGATAAAGATATCTTAAAGCAGTTTTATTTTTAACAGAGTTTTTAGCAGCCTGAAGCATTTCGGGAGTAATATCTGAGATGCTTCCGATATGCGGATATAGACGGCGTATATGCTCCATCGCATAATTTATTTCTTTGGAATGGCTGCGCTCGCTCTCAGTGCAGTGGGCGGTTAAGATTTTATAGCCTGACATAGGCAGCGGAAGATTTTGCGGCACTCTGCCGTAAATATGAGTGCAGTATCCTTTTTTTGAATATATCATGCCCATATATGGAGAAATATTTTCACTCCCCGCGGCAATACAGGCAATTTCCAGAGGATCTGACTCAATATTGCTGATTTTTAGTACAGATTGTGTCAGAGTCAGAAAAAGAGCGTCTTTATACGGCAGAAATTCTGGAATAGAACAGTCAAATAATATTTCAGCGCCGTTTATGTGACGTCCTTCAAAACGCTGTAAAAGCTCAATGGTTTCTTTGGGTTCGCCTGTGTATTGAGAGATATTTGTACCGTATTTATAAGAAATGGCTTTACTTTTGGCATTGTCCTGTATAATAATCATATCTCCGTTTAGTTTGCGCGCAAACATTTTTATGCCCATAGAAAGTGTACATCCGATAAACGGAGCGGATACAATATTATCGTATCCGAGAAGCGAGCATAAAAATCCGTTGGAGGTAAAGTATAAAAAATTGTCTGAGGGACCGAGACGTTTGTAGAAATTATTTTTTAATTCGGGTAAATTCAAATAAATCACTCCTTTGTCTTAGTGTAACCTGAAAATCTGAAATACATTCCCGAAATTGGTATTTACCGTTGTTTTGATATATATTTTGTGTCAAGATGAACAAACTAACCGTATTCTGACTATGTGAATATGCAGCCGTATAAATTATAGTTCTTCAGAGTGATGCGGAGTTCTTTTGATTTAATTAGTTTTTATATATTTTCTTCCGCCTTGACAATTAATAAAAAAGGAGATATAATAATAAAATTGAGTATTATATGAAAGGATGACAGATATGGCTGAATCAAAGGAATATGTTTTAACACAGGAAGGTAAGGCAGAGCTTGAACATGAGCTTGACAAACTAAAGAATATCACCAGAAAAGAGGTTTCTGAGAAAATTAAAGAGGCGCGTTCATTTGGTGATCTTTCAGAGAATGCCGAGTATGACGAAGCCAAGAATGAGCAGGCCGAGGTTGAGGCAAGGATAAATGAAATAGAATATATGCTGAAATATGCGAGAGTGCTTGATGACGAGGAAATAAAGTCTGATGTTGTCACACCCGGTTCAAAGGTTGTTCTTGATATTTTCGGCGGAGAAAAGAAGTACACAATAGTTGGTTCTACCGAGGCTGATCCGTATAAGAATAAGTTGTCATACGAATCTCCTATTGGCGCGGCGTGCCTGAACAAGAGCGCGGGAGAGACTGTAAAGGCTCAGACACCGGGCGGAGAAATTGAGTTTAAGATTTTATCTATAGAAAGATAATTAAACAGCGTGATGTTTTAAAGAATATCACGCTGTTTTTTCGCATAAGTTCGTTTTAGGGGGTGTTCTTATGCGGAATGTGCGTAATATACTTGCTGTTTCTTGCGGGTATGCGGCGGCTGTTATCGGGGCGGGGTTTGCTTCGGGACAGGAAATTGTAAGTTTTTTTCTTCGTTACGGGAAAGGCAGTATTATAGGTATAATTTTATCCTGTGTGATTTTTTCTCTTTTTTCATATGCGGTAATGAGCAGATGTATAGAAAAACAGATAAATGATTACGGAGGATTTCTTGACAGCATTTTTCACGGCAAATTCGCAAATAAAGTCATAGAATATATAACTATAGTGTTCGCGCTTTGTTCGCTGTGTGTGATGACAGCGTGCGCGGGAGAAGCGGGAGCCGTATTGTTTGGTGTTAGAAATGTATATGGAGCGGCTGTGTTTGCGGTGATGTGCGGGATTATTTTTGCGATTGACGCAAAAAAAATGATGCAGTTAAATTCATTGCTCGGCGCTGTAATAATTTTCGGTATAATTTTCAGCTGTATTTATATTCTGCGTTTTCGTGAGCATCAGGTGATGTCTGTCAGCGGTAAAATGGTAGTGTCGGGAGCTGTATATGCGGGGTATAATCTTCTTACATCCGGCGCGGTTCTCGCCGGAATGAGCCGTTTTTTGAAAAGCAAGGGAGAGGCGTTAATTTCGTCTTTGGCATCGGGGTTTACACTTATGATTATGATAACGCTGATATGGGGAGTAATAGGAATATATTACGGTAAAATACAGCTTGGAGAAATTCCTATGCTTACCATGACAATGCGTCAGAATAATATGCTTGGCTTTTTATATGGTATTATGTTGATTTTTGCGGTCGTGACAACCGGTGTGGCTAATGGATTTGTTGTTATGGATACTATTGGAAGAAAAGCGGGAAGGGGGAAAACATCGGCTTTAATAGCGGCTGTTGGTTTTTGTATGAGCGGCGCGGGATTTTCAGCGCTTGTCGACAGCGCCTACAGAGTGTGCGGTTATGCCGGATTGGCGGTCGTATGCGTAATAGTTATAAAAATATTCAAAAATATGAAAAATGTAACAAAATAAAGAAAAACAAAGAAAACAGGAGTAAACAAATTAAAATGTGGTTATAATAAAGGGAGATTAGAGTTTACAAAACAAAAAAAATTTGCTATTATATACAAGTCGTCTGACGGATATGAACACAACGGGATGTAGCGCAGTTTGGTAGCGCATCTGGTTTGGGACCAGAGGGCCGCAGGTTCAAATCCTGTCATCCCGACCAGTTTTATGGGAGTTTAGCTCAGCTGGGAGAGCG
>CAJTPP010000118.1 GCA_910578235.1 uncultured Clostridia bacterium
ATCAAGTATTTTTTCAAAATTTTATATAAATTATAATAATTTTTAAGCGGTGCATAGCAGGAAATTAATCCTGCACCGCCAAAATACGATTAGTTTGATTTTGAACGCTCGTTCATGATGCCTTCTTGAATTGATCTTGGAACCTCGCTATAGTGTGAAGGCTCCATTGAGTACTGTCCGCGACCCTGTGTGCCGCTGCGAAGTACTGTGGCATAACCGAACATTTCAGCCAGCGGAACATCCGCTGTTACCTGAGTAACACCGCCGCTGCGTGATTCCTGTGATTTAACCATACCACGTCTCGAACTTAAGTCTCCGATAACGAAGCCAAGGTAATCATCGGGAACGATAACATTTACAAGCATGATAGGTTCTTTTATAACAGGATCAGCCTTCTTCATACCTTCCTTAAAAGCCATAGAAGCGGCAATCTTAAACGCCATTTCTGAAGAGTCGACTTCATGGTAAGAACCATCGTAAAGTGTCGCTTTAACGTCAACTACGTTATATCCCGCAAGTACTCCTGACTGCATAGCGCCCTGAATACCCGCGTCAACAGCGGGGATATATTCCTTAGGAATAGCGCCGCCGACGATGGCGTTAACGAACTCATAGCCGTCACCCTCGTTAAGAGGCTCAAGCTTAAGCAATACGTGACCGTACTGTCCCTTACCGCCTGACTGACGGGCATATTTATGCTCAATGTTAACTTCTTTTCTGATTGCTTCTCTGTAAGAAACCTGAGGCTCGCCGACATTTGCTTCTACCTTAAATTCGCGAAGAAGTCTGTCAACGATAATTTCAAGGTGAAGCTCGCCCATACCCGCGATAATGGTCTGACCTGTTTCCTCATCTGTGTAAGTCTTAAAGGTCGGATCTTCTTCCGCAAGTTTAGCAAGCGCGATACCCATCTTTTCCTGACCGGCCTTAGTCTTAGGCTCGATAGCAACGCGGATAACCGGCTCAGGGAAGTCCATGGACTCAAGAATTATAGGATGCTTTTCGTCACAAAGAGTTTCACCTGTAGTAGTATTTGAAAGTCCTACAGCCGCGGCTATATCACCAGAGTAAACAACGTCAAGATCCTCACGGTGGTTAGCGTGCATCTGTAAAATTCTTCCCATTCTTTCTCTCTTACCCTTGCAGGAATTTAGGACATATGAGCCTTTTTCAAGAGAACCGGAATAAACTCTGAAGAAGCAGATTTTACCGACAAACGGGTCTGTCGCAATCTTAAATGCAAGCGCTGAGAAAGGCTCGTCATCTGATGAAGGTCTTTCATCCTCTTCATCTGTATCAGGGTTTACACCCTTGATTGCTGGAACGTCTGTAGGAGCGGGCATGTATTCAATAACTGCGTCAAGCAGCATCTGCACACCCTTGTTTCTGTAAGCTGTTCCGCAAAGCATAGGAATAATTTCATTATTTATAGTAGCTTTTCTTAAGGCTTTTTTAAGATCATTAACAGAAATTTCCTCATCGCTAAGGAATTTTTCAAGAAGATCTTCGTCTGTTTCACAGATCGCCTCTATCATAGCCTGACGATATTCCTCAGCCTTATCTCTCATGTCCTCAGGAATATCTTCCTTATGGAACTTTGTGCCAAGCTCGTCCTCGTAGATTTCAGCGTCCATATTCATTAGGTCAATAATACCTACAAAAGTATCTTCAGCTCCAATAGGAAGCTGGATAGGAACTCCGTTTGCGTTAAGTCTTTCATGCACCATGTTTACAACATTGTAGAAATCCGCTCCCATGATATCCATTTTATTAACGAAAATCATACGCGGTACGCTGTAATCATCAGCCTGACGCCAAACAGTCTCAGACTGAGGCTCAACGCCGCCTTTTGCGCACATAACTGTTACAGAACCGTCCAGAACTCTTAGAGATCTCTGAACCTCAACCGTAAAGTCAACGTGTCCCGGTGTATCAATAATGTTAATTCTGTTCTTTACACCTTTGTACGGGCCTTCCTTTGGTTCCCAGAAGCATGTTGTAGCAGCGGATGTGATTGTAATACCACGCTCTTGCTCCTGTGCCATCCAGTCCATTGTAGCGCCGCCGTCATGGGTTTCACCGATTTTGTGGTTAATACCTGTATAGTACAGAATTCTTTCTGTAGTAGTGGTCTTACCGGCATCTATGTGAGCCATGATACCGATATTTCTTGTGTTTTCAAGTGAATATTGTCTACCCAAAATATTTCCTCCTTTCAATAAAGGTAAATTGTTTTAAATTCGATATTATGATCCATGTTGAATTTAGTGTATAAGCGCTGCAAAACAATATGAACTGTGTATTCCGAAATTGTTTTTGCAGAGCCGAAACACCGAATATTACATGAAATATTACCATCTGTAATGTGCAAATGCTTTGTTGGCTTCCGCCATTTTATGGGTGTCTTCGCGCTTCTTAACCGAACCGCCTGTACCGTTAATAGCGTCCATAATTTCATTTGCAAGTCTTTCTTTCATGGTTTTTTCGTTACGCTCTCTTGAGTAACGTGTAAGCCATCTCAGACCAAGTGTCTGACGTCTTTCAGGACGAACTTCCATAGGAACCTGATAAGTCGCGCCGCCGACACGTCTTGCTTTAACCTCAAGAACAGGCATGATGTTATCCATAGCTTCCTGGAATGCCTCAAGCGCGTCCTTGCCTGTTTTTTCATTTACGATAGCAAATGCGTCGTAAACGATTTTCTGAGCCACGCCCTTTTTTCCGTCAAGCATGATGTTGTTTATAAGCTTTGTAACAACAACGTCCTTATAAATAGGATCAGGCAAAACTTCTCTCTTTGCAATAAAACCTTTTCTTGGCACTTTACTTCCCTCCTTCATAGTATTGGAGTGTATATATATTATATACATTCTCCCATGAGTATCACAGGTACTCTGAGCTTTTTAAAAGCTCCGTCAGTGCTGTTCGAATAATATCAATAATATAACCCGATATGCACTTGTGATATGCGCGTTTTATTTACGCGGCATTATTTCTTTTCCTTTGGCTTTTTGGCACCATACTTACTTCTTGACTGAAGACGACCGTTAACACCCTGAGCGTCAAGAGTACCTCTTATAATGTGGTATCTTGTACCAGGAAGGTCACGAACTCTTCCGCCTCTGATAAGCACAACGCTATGTTCCTGTAGGTTGTGACCTATACCGGGAATATAAGCGGTAACTTCTATACCGTTTGTAAGTCTTACTCTGGCAATTTTTCTAAGCGCTGAGTTAGGCTTCTTAGGTGTAGCAGTTCTTACAGCTGTGCATACGCCTCTTTTTTGAGGTGAGCTCTTGTCAGTAGTCTTTTTCTTTAGTGAGTTAAGACTCTTTTGAAGAGCGGGGGCGGTAGACTTCTTTTTTGATGTCTTTCTGCCGGTTCTAACCAACTGATTAAATGTAGGCATACCGTGTTACACATCCTTTCCTTATTATTATATATATTATTGCACGTGAAAACGTGAAATAACCTATTTAAGTATTACGGCACAGCTTGCGCCGACTTCTATAGAGCACATATTTCCAAGCTCTTTCATAGTGGGAACAAGGAAAACCGGAGTATTTTTTTCAGCGGCCGTTTTGCCGACGCCGTCTTTAATATGGTCATCGCAGTCCTCTGCGATATAGACCTTATCCGCCTTGCCTTCGCTGATA
>CAJTPP010000119.1 GCA_910578235.1 uncultured Clostridia bacterium
GGTTACCGGAAAAAGTGTGGATATGGTAGTCGATGATGTAATTAATGCAGTTAAAGAATATTTAAAAAATAGCACAGAATAGAGTGGAGGAAGTATTATGCAGGTTATACTTAAGCAGGATGTAAAAGGACAGGGAAAAAAAGGACAGATGGTGAACGTTTCTGACGGATACGCAAGAAACTATCTTCTTCCGAGAGGATTGGCGGAGATTGCTTCAAAATCCAATATAAATGTCATGAAGGGAAAGCAGGAATCGCTTGAATATAAGAGAAAAAAAGAGCTTGAGGAAGCGAATGCCATAGCTGACAAAATGAAGGAAATAAAGGTTGTATTGAAGGCGAAAGCCGGAGATAACGGTAAGCTTTTCGGGTCGGTTACATCAAAGGATGTTGCGGAGGCTTTAACAATGCAGCATCATATAAAACTGGACAAGAAGAAGTTTGTTATGCCTGACGGTATAAAAACTCTTGGCACAACTGTTGTGGATGTTAAAATTTATACAGGAGTTACAGGCAAACTTACAGTTTTGGTGGAACAGCTATAATTATGGGAGGTACCTTGTATGGCGGAAGTGTCAAATCCAATAGATGTGATGGGCAGGGAACTGCCATATAGTCAGGATGCAGAGCTGGCGGTTATAGGAAGCGCGCTCACAAACGCACACAGTGTGGCAGAGTCAGCAGAGATAATAAAACAAAATGATTTTTATTTTCCTCAAAACAGGGAAATATATGCCGCTATAATGGAACTTTTTAATGAGAATGAGGCAATTGATTTTATTACCGTATCAAACAGACTTAGTCAAAAGGACAAGCTTGAAGCTGTAGGCGGTATCACATATCTGAGAAACGCTGCCACAAATGTTCCGACTACAAGGCACGTAAATTATTATTCGTCCATTATAAAGGATAAAGCCACACTGCGTTCTCTTATACAGCGGGCGAATGCTATCTCTGATATGGCATATAGTGAGACTGATAAGATTGAGCGCGTTGTGGATCAGGCGGAACAGCTTATATTTGATGTGGCTTCTTCGAGGGATAAGGGAGATATTCTGCCGATAAGTGAGATATTTCTCGGCAGTTATCAGGAGCTTGTTGAAAACTCCTTAAATCAGGGAGGGATTACAGGACTTTCCACAGGATTTGATGAGCTTAACAGACGTACCGGAGGCTTTCACGGCGGTGAGCTTATACTTATAGCCGGACGTCCCGGCATGGGTAAATCCAGCTTTGCTGTAAATATTGCAGAGCATGTTTGTATTACTGAAAAGAAAACTGTAGCTATATTTAATCTTGAAATGCCCAGAGAACAAATAGTAAACAGAATTATATGCTCTCAGGCGCTTGTAAATTCACATAAGATACGCACAGGTGATATGACAGGTGAGGATTGGGAGAAAATCGGCGCTATTGTAGACCGTGTTGCGACTGCGCCTATGTATATTGATGATACAGCGTCAATAACAGTTTCAGAAATACGCGCGAAATGCAGAAGATTGAAACAGACAAAAAATCTTGAACTTATAGTAATAGATTACTTGCAGCTTATGCAGTCAAGCGGACGGGTGGACAGCCGTCAGCAGGAAATTGCTGAAATATCAAGATCACTGAAAATACTGGCAAAGGAATTGAATATTCCTGTAATCGCGCTTTCACAGCTGTCTCGTGCCAGCGAAAGCAGAAGCGATAAGCGGCCTATGTTGTCTGATCTGCGAGAATCAGGCGCAATAGAGCAGGACGCGGATATGGTAATGTTTCTGTACCGTGATGACTATTACAATAAAGATACCGAGGAAAAAAATCTTGCCGAGTGTATAGTCGCTAAAAACCGAAGCGGTGAAACCGGCACGTTTAAGCTGGGATGGAAAGGCGAATATACAAAGTTTTCTAATCTTGAATTTGCTTTAAAGGAAGAATAATGATTTTACGATCAATACGAAATACAATTAAAGATCATAATTTGCTGAATGAAGGAGAGAGTGTGCTCATAGGTCTTTCAGGCGGAGCGGACAGCGTATGTCTTACGCATATTCTGCATGTTTTGGCAGATGAAATAGGAATAACACTGTATACGGCTCATATTAATCACGGTATACGCGGTGAAGAGGCGAAGCGTGACGAGCAGTTTGCGTATCATTTTTCCGAAACACTTGGCATACAATGCTTTGTAAAGCATGCTGAGATTCCCAAACTGGCTTTGAAAGCTGGGGAGTCTGAAGAGACTGTCGGAAGGCGCATACGATATGATTTTTTTAATGAACTTTGTGTAAAATACCATATAGATAAAATTGCGACAGCACATAATAAAAATGATAACGCTGAAACTATTTTAATGCATTTTATGAGAGGGAGTTCTCTGGGAGGTCTGCGAGGCATACCGTACAGCAGAGATAATATCATTCGTCCTATTCTGGATATTTCAAGAAACGAAATTGAACAATACTGTAAGCGTAATGATCTTAAATATGTGACGGACAGCACAAATTTGGAAAATGATTATACACGTAATAAAATACGTCATATACTTATTCCGATTATAGAAAAGAATTTTAATCCGAATTTTGTAAACACAGTTACTGAAAATGCTGCTATTATAAGGGAATGTGATAGTTTTATTGACCGTTATGCCGATAATATTTATGCCGCTGTCGCAGATAATGATTGTGTTGATATTAAAGAATTAAAACTATATGATATGGCTGTCAGGCGTAAAATTATAAGACGTTTTTTGAAAGAAGTATATGGCACAAACGAGGGAATATCCTCAGTATATATCAATGATATTTTATCTCTTGCTGATAATAACAGCGGCACATCCATAGATTTACCTCAAAATATAACTGTTAAAAATGAGTACGGCAAAATTATAGCCGATACAAAAGGAAATCAAGAGATAAAAGACTTTGTTTATGAAGTTAAAACAGGCGCGGATATATTTATTAATGAAATATCAAAAAAAGTTCGCATAATACAGGCAATTGAGCGTAAAAATGATAAAGCGGTATATCTGGAAGCAAAAAAAGATGATAAAATTATTATAAGAAACCGCCGAAGCGGAGATAGATTTTATCCGTCGGGAATGGACGGAAGTAAGAAACTGAAGCAGTATTTTATAGATAACAAAATATCGAGGAAACATCGTGATATGATACCAATAGTTGAGATTAACGGAGTTATAGCGTCTGTAGGAACCAGAGTAGACAGACATTTTTTGTTTAAGAACCATGGGATAAGAATTGAATTTATAGATATATAGGAGGTAGTCAATTGCAGAAAAGAGTTAAAGGACTGGGTGTTTGGCTTGCGATGCTGATAATAGCATACTTGATTTATTCATTTTTTGTCACAATGAATTCCGCTCAGATAAAAATGAGCTATTCGGATCTTATAAATCAGATAAAATCCGAACAGATCGCAGAAATGACAGTTTCTGGCAATACGGTGACGGCAAAACTAACAAATGGTCAAAAAGAAAAAGTGACTATATTGTCGCTTGAAAGTCTGCAGTCAGATGCGGGAGAAGAAATGAACGCTCAGATGGAAAGAGGCAGCCTTAAGGTTGAGTCTTATGAAACAAAGATCTCATGGGCTGTAATTACG
>CAJTPP010000120.1 GCA_910578235.1 uncultured Clostridia bacterium
TTTCCGATAATTCTTTTTTCGCCTTTTTGTAGTCGGCATATAATTTTTGCTTTTGTTCTTCAAGGCTTATACGCTCGGCATTTACTTTTTCAAGTGTCGGCAACTTGCTGTTTGTCTGAACCTCTGACAGATATTTGTGCGAAGCCTCTGACAGATATTTGTGCGAAGCCTCAAACAAAACAATCTCACGTCTGTGTTTGTTTTCAAATTCTGTTTTGTTCTTTGACTTTTTATATTTCTCATAGATAGGTTTTAAAGATTGATAAGCGCTTATATGTTTTCGCAAAATATTTATTTCGTTCAATTTATGCTCGACCGATTTTAAATTATCAGAAATGTTATCAAAGGTTTTTCGACTTTCCTCAATTTTGGTTTTCAAATCATCATAGCTTGTGATGTTATGTTCCGTCAGAAAATTAAGAGTTTTTGACGCTTGTTTAAGATTATTTATTTTCGCCCAATGTTCATATCCCTTGCTTTCCTGTGCTTTAATACAATTCTGAATATCAATTATAAGGCTGATAGATTTATTCTGTTTAGGAGCTGTCCGCTGTTTCTTTATTCGGTTTATGATAGCTTCTTCCGTATATCTTTCGCCCAGTGTTTTTGACCGCATAAACCGCTGTTGTCCCTGCGCTCTGAATGATATATATTTACCTCGCTTGACTTCATATCCTGCAAGCTCCATACGAAGAATAAAATCCTCAAAATCCATTGAGCGTTTAATAACAATATCAATTTTCTGTTTAAGCTGTGATTTGTAAGTAGTATTTTTTTCATACGCGGTATGTTCAAAATATGACTTGCCTTTGTTTGAGTTTTCAGCAATAACCGATAATCCGTATTCTTCGCATAACTTGTCGCTAACTTTTCGGATATTTCGATATGTATATTTGTTTGAATGATATTTTTTATAATCCACAAAACTAACGGAATTAAATATTATATGATTGTGAATTTGGTGTTTGTCGGTGTGCGTACTAATCACAAATTCGTACTTACCGCCTAAAACCTGTTCTGCTAATTTCATTCCCATTTCGTGAGCCTGCTCAGGTGTTATATTATCTTCTGGGCTGAAACTCTGAATAATGTGCCGACCTAAGCTGTTGCCTTTGTCGATTGCTTGTCTGCGCGTCCATTCAAATTCAATATCGGCGGTTTCGGGCAGACAGGCGAATGATGATACAAGAAGTGTTCCGTCTGTTTTAGCAGGATTACATATGTATTGTATCGCTAAATTTAATGTAGACTTGATAGAATGCGTCTTTGTAATTGCCATATTTCTTGCAGCCTTTCTTTTATTTCTGCTATATCATCAGCGTAAATATTGCTTGTAGAATTTATGCGTTTTGCAATCTGATTAACATTTCTTCCGATAGCCTGTAACTCCTTGTTCATTTCTTTTATGTTGGTAGTATCGGTATAAATGATAAGCCCGTCAATCGCCATTTTCCGCATATATGCGCCTATCCGCTGTGTAGGCAGTAATGCCATTTTCTGTTTTATTAAATTTCTTTCTTCTTCTGTAACCCAAAACTTTATCTGTACATTTCTTGTTCTGTTCTGCATATATTACCTCCATTTTTAACCTGGGTTTGGGAGCTGTTCCCAAAATATTTTTGTTGCCTATGCACAGCATAGGCAAACATAAAATCGCCAAAAGGGTACTCTGTGGCTGTGCTTGCTCCAACTCAAAAATCAAGTTTTTTCAATAATTACATAGTATATTTTTATTCATATAAAGTCAAAGAAAATATGTAATTTTTTACCATTTTCTCGTTATTTAATAAAATATTTTTTAATCAGCATTTTATCTTTGTAGGAAAAATCAAGCATATATCAGAAAGTCAAATCATATAATGTACTTTAAAATACTTTTTATAAGAGGACAAGCATATGATAAAAACTAAAAAAGGGGCTGACAAAACAAATACTAAGCGTCAGAATATATTTAACAAACATTATTTTATGATACAGGGAGTGATAAATAATTGAAAGCAGTAATATACGCTCGATATAGTTCAGATAACCAAAGAGAAGAATCCATTGAGGGACAGTTAAGAGAATGTAGAGAATACGCCGACAAAAACGATATGCTTATTGTAAAAAGCTATATTGACCGAGCCTTATCCGCAAAGACAGATAACCGACCTGAATTTCAGCGAATGATTAAGGATAGCGCAAACGGATTATTTGATGTCGTTCTTGTGTGGAAGTTAGATAGATTTGCAAGAAACAGATATGATTCCGCGCATTACAAATCCATTCTCCGTAAAAATGGCATTAAAGTTATCTCCGCAAAGGAAACCATATCAGACGGACCGGAGGGCATTATCCTTGAATCAATGCTCGAAGGCTATGCTGAATATTATTCAGCGGAGCTCGCGCAAAAGGTAACAAGAGGAATGATTGAAAACACGCTTAAAGGCAAATACAATGGCGGCATTGTTACATTCGGTTACATAGTTGATGAAAACAAAAATTTTCAGCCTCACCCTGTCAATGCATATATTGTAAAGGATATTTTTAAGCGATATTCAGAGGGGGAACCTGTAAAAGATATTTTAAATGATTTAAAAATACAAGGTGTAAAAAATCAGAATGGCAAAACACCAACATATAACTTTGTAACAGGCATTCTTAAAAATAGAAGATATTTAGGTGAATATCGTTTTAAAGATACAGTTGCTGAAAATGTCTTTCCTGTGTTAGTAACACCTGAAATATTTGATGTATGTCAAAGACAATTAGCCGCTAATCAGCAAAAGCCCGCTCATTTTAAAAAGGTCAAAGAAAGTTATCTTTTAACAGGCAAAATATTCTGCGGTCATTGTGGAGGTCATATGTCGGGTGTAAGCGGCACAAGCAGTGGAGGCATTACTCACAGATATTATCACTGCAACACCGCAAAGAAAAAGAAATTATGCGATAAAAAGCGAATTAAGAAAGAATTGATTGAAAATATTGTAATAGATTATACCTTTAATATTCTTAAAGATAAATCTATAATTTCTGACATTGTTGAAGTCTGCTATGACTCCCAAACAAAAGAAAATATTGCGCTTATCGCTATGAATAAGAGATTAAAGGAAACAGAAAAAGAAATTGATAATATAATCTCTGCAATCAAGCAAGGTATCATAACTTCAAGTATAACAGAAACATTAAAAGCATTAGAAACCGAAAAAGAAAATTTGCAAACATCTATATTGCAGGAGCAAATTGAACGCCCTATATTAAGCAAAGAAGAAATCAGATATTGGATTGATAGGTTTAGATTGATGAACCGAAATAATGAACAGGAAATGAAACTGTTGATTAATACTTTTGTAAATTCAATATATGTCTATGATGATAAAATGCTCATAACATTTAATTACCGAGATGGTGAAAGATGTGTTGATGCAGAGGAAATACAAAGATATATACAAAAAAAGGAAAACTCCGATAATCGCGAGGATTATCAGAGTTCGCCTTTGTCTTTGTTTGGTGGACCATCTAGGACTCGAACCTAGGACCGTCCGGTTATGAGCCGGATGCTCTAACCAACTGAGCTAATGGTCCATAAAATATAT
>CAJTPP010000121.1:0-552 GCA_910578235.1 uncultured Clostridia bacterium
CATATATGCCTAAATTACGATTTTATCGTTTATATTAAATATTTTTGTTGCTGTTTTTTTCGTCCGCCTCATCTTTTGTTATCTTTGGTATTTTAATTTCAACAACAGTACCCACATTATATTTACTGTATATTTTAAGACCGTTTTCTATTCCGAAATAAATTCTTAGTCTGTCATAAATATTATGCATACCTATTCCCGTGC
Source organism: uncultured Clostridia bacterium (assembly GCA_910578235.1). Lineage (GTDB taxonomy): Bacteria > Bacillota > Clostridia > UBA1381 > UBA1381 > Hominilimicola. The sequence goes on from CAJTPP010000121.1 coordinate 205, forward strand.
TCTTTACATTGGGCTCTATTTCACCGTCCGAACCGTTCTTTATTTTCTTTCTGACTTCTGTAAGCGTTTCTCTGCTCATACCTATACCGTTATCTATAACCCGTATCTTTATAAAGTCATCATATATATTAACGCATATTCTTATTTTTAATATTCTGTCTATACCATTCATTCCATGATTAAGAGCATTTTCCACAATTGGCTGTAATATTATTTTCAATGTATAGTAACGGCTTATTTCCGCTCGATCTGCCATTGCGGTATCAAATTCAAAACGTCCGTCATAACGGCTCTCCTGAATTTTAATATACGCCATAACGTGTTCCAGCTCATTTTTAAGGCTTACAA
>CAJTPP010000121.1:566-3541 GCA_910578235.1 uncultured Clostridia bacterium
CCGCTTACAGACAATCTGTACATTCTTCCCAGTGCCGCCGCAATTCTGCCGACATCGGGTATACCCGCTTCTGAGGACTTCCACACTATTGTTTCAAGCGTATTATACAGAAAATGCGGATTTATCTGATTCATCAGCACTTCCATTTCAAGACGTTTTTTATATTGCTCCATATTTATACGCTGTTCCATATTTTTATTAATACTTTCAAGCATATAGTTATAATAATCAATCATTTCCGAAAGCTCATTATTTTTATCCATATGAATATACGCGTTCAAATCACCGTTATACGCTTTCTGCATTGAACTATTCATAAGCGATACCGGAGCTATAAAACGTCTGTAAAAAAGTATAACCGCAACTATCGCAGACACCGCGCAAAAAATAATTATCCATATTATCCATTTCTGAAGGCTGTCCACAACTGCCGTAACATTTCTCATTGAAGTACATACAATAGTAATCCAGCCGTTAACATCCGACCGTCCCGCAGTTACAAGATAACGCCCGTCATTTAACAGTATTTTATCATATTTTTGTTTTACAACCTTATCAATAAGCTCATCGCTTATTCTACCCGCTTTCAACGCGTCTTCACTGCTGGATGATAACAGTCTGCCCGTTTCATCCACAATGTATATATCAGCCTTATACTGCTCTGCCATTTCTTTATACTGATTATACAAAGTTTCTTCATTTATGGCAAAAATATGTACCCCAGTATATGTGTTATATGCTCTTGAAAAAACACGTCTGCTTCCTATAACAGCCATATCCTTTCTTATATTCCCGGTCTTATCTGATTTCAGGAAATTATCCTGAACTTCATACCAAGAAAACTTTGCCAGCTTTGTGCCGTCATTAACATTAAGCTTGTCAAGTTTTTCTTTACACAACTCCTCGTTTGCATTAGGATCAAGGAAATTAAACAACTCACCGCTGCGCGTATAAAATGCCGCCATTTTTTCATTACGGCGCAAAAAATCATACGAGGCAAAAAGTGAATTTACAACTCTGACAATATCACTTCTTTTTTTCACAGGATTACCATCATAATCGCCATTTGTATATTCCAGCAGTCTGTCGTCAAGTGCGAAAGTATCTGAAACGCTGTAAATATTAAGAATAATATCATCTATATTTTTCCCGGCCTCTCGCGTTGTGTATTCCAGTCTGTAAACCGCCTCGCTGCGCATTTTTCCTGTTGTATGATAAAAAGCTATACTTATCAGTGTAAGCATTATTACAAAAAACAATAGTATAAATACCGTTATCTTTATATGAAACGGTATATATTTTCTTTTTAGTTCTTCCATTAACGCCTCCAGTTTTATCTTTGTATAAAGTTCCTGTAATCACCCGGACTTATTCCATACATCTTTTTAAACACTTTTATAAAATTTGACACATCCGCATAACCAGACATCTGCGCTATTTCATATATCTTGTTTGACGGATCTGCTAACAGCTCCTTACTTGTTTCAAGCCGTTTTCGTGTTATATACTCGCTGAAATTACATCCGAATTCGTCCTTGAACAGTTTCGACACATATGTCGCGCTTTTCTTTACCTTGCCCGCGACATAATCAAGCGACATAAAATTCTCCATATATTCCTTGTCAACGCATTCTTTTATAACCCTTGCCAGATTATTATTTTTACCCGAATGCTGCATAAACTGCTCCACACAGTCACATAAACCATCCATAACAGTAATAATAAGCTTTTTTCTCCGCTCTATACTAACCGTTTTTCTTATATCGTTATAATGTACTCCCGACAAATCCATTATCTGCTCAAAATTTATATTATATCTTAACGACCATCGGGACAAATAAAACATAAGCTCAAGACAAATCTGCTCAATATACTGATAATAATTCAGCTGATTTTCTTCCAAACAATCGAATACCCTGTCTATCTCTTTATAAAGCATTTCCCTGTTATTTTTTATTATATTTTCATCTATGGCCTTATAATCAAAACTTACAGATTGAATTTCATCGCTGCTGCCTTTTATTTCACGGTATATAATAACCTCGCCGCCCTCTCCGAATTTCTTCTGATGAGCCACACATAACGCCTGCTCATAGCTCTGAGGTATCATTAGTCTGTTTACACACAATCTGCTGACGCCTATATATATTTTCTCGCCGGTCTCTCCGCTTACCATATCCGCTATATATTTAAAATCTTTAATTATGGCGTCACTCATTAAAACTCCGTCTTTTCCTGACATTACAGCCGCGATATTCTTTGACTGCGCAATAAAAAAGTAACAGTTACTTTCCAGCCGCTTCGCATAAGAGTTACAGTGCTCCGCAATCTGCATACGTTTTTTGTGCATCACGCCCTCGTCACGCATATATTCTTTCCATTCAATACAGAGTATAGCAATAACACAATTATCTGTCCGTACACCAAAATCTTCTATAAGCTTTCTGTCAGGCTCCATAATCTCCTCGTCCATGTAACCGAGAAGCAGCATATTTAAAATACTGTCAAGAGCGTATATTTTTCCGCGCTCAAATTCATCCATATGCGCCTGTTCGTCATCCATTTTTGTTTTAAGACGTTTAAAAGTTTCTTCAAATTCATCAATATCGGTAGGTTTCAAAAGATATTCAGTAATATTGTTTTTTATCGCTGTATTGAGGTATTCAAAATCACTGTATCCGCTCAATATTATTATCTTTATTTCGGGATACTCACTGTTAAGTCTTTTCATAAGTTCAACGCCGTCCATTTCAGGCATTCTTATATCCGACAGAACAACATCAGGCTTACTCTGCTTTATCATCTCCAGTGCCTCCACACCGTTAGAAGCCTGAGCAGTAACCTCAAATCCCCACTCATTCCACGGTATTCCGTTCGCTATACCGCGTCTTATGCTTTGTTCATCGTCAACTATCATAAGCTTATACATATAAACCCCTCCGTCTCCGACTATACCACAGCCCCCAAAAAGAGCA
>CAJTPP010000122.1:0-2258 GCA_910578235.1 uncultured Clostridia bacterium
CATCCTTTGCTCTGTCAACAAGATAAATAAAACCGTCCTCATCCTCTTTTGCCACATCACCCGTGAGAAGCCAGCCGTCCTTCAAAACTTCGTCGGTAGCTTTTTTATCATTATAATAGCACAGCATTACACCAGGCCCTTTTACGCACAGTTCACCCACTTCGCCTCTGCTTACACATATGCCGTTTTTATCTATTATTTTAGTCTTCCAGCCATAGCCCGCTTTACCGATTGCCCCCACCTTATGTATATTTTCAACGCCAAGATGCACGCACCCCGGGCCTATTGACTCACTCAAACCATAGTTCGTATCATACTTATGATCAGGAAAACATTCTTTCCATCGTTTTATAAGACTGGGCGGCACCGGCTGAGCGCCTATATGCATCAGTCTCCACTGATCAAGTTTATACCTATCCGGCTTTACCTCGCCGCTATCAATGGCGTCAAGAATGTCCTGCGCCCACGGCACCAGCAGCCATACAATTGTGCACTCCTCCTCGGATACAGCGCGTAAAATCCATTCGGGCTTTATACCTTTTAAAAGAACCGCTCTGCCTCCTGAAATAAGACTGCCGAACCAATGCATTTTAGCGCCCGTATGATACAGCGGCGGTATACACAAAAACACATCGTCATGTGTTTGTCCATGATGATTTTGCTCAACCTTCGCGCTGTGCATAAGACTCGTATGAGAATGCAGTATAGCCTTCGGGAAACCTGTTGTTCCGGAAGAAAAATATATTGCCGCATAGTCCTCATCGTTTATATTCACATCAGGTTTCTTTGAGCGCATAAATTTCACAAGACTGTCATAACTTTCCGCAAAAGTCGGACACGCCTGACCAACATAAAATTTCTGCTTTACATCAGGAATTTTATCGCATATTTCCTCAACGCGTCCTATAAACTCAGGGCCGAATACAAGCGCGTCGGCTTCAGCCAGTTCAAGACAATATTTAATTTCCTCCGAGGTATAGCGGTAATTCAGAGGCACCGCAATTGCCCCCGCCTTTAGCGCTCCAAAATATACGGGAAGCCACTCCAGACAATTCATAAGAAGGATCGCTATCTTATCGCCCTTTTTAATACCTCTGCTCAAAAGAAGATTTGCGAAACGGTTAGCTCTTTTGTCAAATTCCTCCCACGTGATTTCCGCTCGTCCCGCTTCCATAGGATTTGCTTCTATAAGCGCATACTCTCTCCATGTAACCTTCGCATGCTCCATAACCTTCGGGTTTATTTCAACAAGACTTATTTCATCACTGTAAATTTCCGCGTTTCTTTCCAGTAATTCAGTAATCGGCATTTTATTATATCTCCTTAATATATCAGTTTTCCTCAGATGTCACTGCAAAAACAGCCTCAAGAAACTTATTATCATATTTTTTAGTAAATTTAGAAACAAGCGGCACAACAATTATTGAGACCGCCATTGCGGCTACTCCCATCTCGGGCGCCTTTGACGACGCGGCTTTAAATGCTGCAGCGAGAGTCACACCCTCCCCGTTCAGCGCCATTACAGTAAGTATAATCGTTGTAACCGCTACCGTGAGAAATCCGCAGATCATACCGGCCCATGCGCCTGTTTTAGTTGTTTTCTTTGAGTAAATTCCCCATATGTACGGACCGATAAAACATCCTGACACAATACCCCAGCTGAATGACATGATATTTACTATAACAGTAATATTCACAGTCGCAAATATGTAAGACAGCGCAACAAACAAAAGACAAAGAACTCTTGTAAGTATCATCTGGTTTTTACCCTCATAATTCTTTTTCACCGCGGGAATAAGATCGACAGATATTGCCGATGAAGATGAAAGCACTATCGATGACAGCGTTGACATTGACGCTGACAAAAGCAGTATTAGTATTACTGCCAAAATTATCGTTGTAATAATATTAGGATCACCGAGAGCGGTAAGCAGTGTATTCGGAATAACAGCGTCAACACCGCCCTGAGGCAGCTTGTTTCCAAGCACAAGTCTTGAAAGTGAACCGATAAAATACGCTCCGCAGCCTATAATAACCGCAAATACCGTTGAGATAATTGTAGCTCTTGGAATTGATTTTATGTCTTTAATCGCATAATATTTACTTACCATCTGAGGGAGTCCCCATGTTCCGAAGCTTGTCAGCATGATATTAACACAAAGAAATTTCCATGATACGCCGCCCAAAAGATTTGTAATCTGCGCGCCGGTTATACCGTCTCCGTTATCCGGAATGGCTCTCAGATTTTCAAAAAAATG
>CAJTPP010000122.1:2282-2498 GCA_910578235.1 uncultured Clostridia bacterium
CGCCGACCGCAGGCGTTTTCACTATTGCAATAACCATTGCAAAAACACCCACAATCATAATTATTCCCTGAACAAAATCAGTATATGCCGTAGCGACATATCCGCCAAGAACAAGATACGCCGCTGTCAGCACTGCAATAATCAATATCCATATATTATTTGATACACCGGGAAAAATTGTGGCGAACATTGAACCGAGTCCCTTATAAACTGCCG
>CAJTPP010000122.1:2592-3457 GCA_910578235.1 uncultured Clostridia bacterium
TTTTGTCATTCAAGGTATGCGTCATTGTACGCGAGCGTCTTGCCAGAAGCTTCCATGCTAATAAACACCCGAGAACAGCGTTTCCTATGCCAATCCATATACTGCCCAGTCCTATATTCCAGCCGTGCTGTCCCGCATAACCCACGAATACAACCGCCGAAAAATAAGATGTCCCATAAGCAAACGCGCTTACCCATGCTCCGATTTTTCTACTGCCCAAAAGAAAGCCGTCCATCGTTTTTGTTTTTTTTGCACTGAAAATTCCTATCGCAACCATAAGCATAGCAAATATAACCAACGCAATAATTGTAACAGTTTGTGTTTGTTGTAAATTTTCCATCATTATCCATCCTTCCGTTTTACTTGTTTTTCCCTTTCCGTATACACGGACTACTGTTCTACTTGGCTACATATCTCATTCTACTACAATATGAAAAAAAAATAAAGTGGAATTATGTAAATTTGTCAGTATTGTTGAAAATATTTTCTATTTTTCGTCAAATTTAACATAGCATTTCACATATATACAAAAATATACTGTTTTTCTTTCATAATTTAACATATTAAATTCCATACTTTTTAATTTTTTTTTATTTTACTATTGCTTTTTTCTTTTTTATTTGATATAATACCTAAGTCAGACGGATACATCTGTCATGATATATGAGGATTAAGCGATGCGCTCCTCCCCGGCAGCCTTGAGCCGCGTAAAAATTGCAAGGCGTTTATGCGGATATGGCGGAATTGGCAGACGCGCATGATTCAGGTTCATGTGAGGCGACTCGTGCAGGTTCAAGTCCTGTTATCCGCACCATACCGAGTGTCCTTATTGGACTTGAACCAATAAGGACATTCTTTTTTTGTG
>CAJTPP010000123.1 GCA_910578235.1 uncultured Clostridia bacterium
TATATTGTCTAAGGCCGCATTCTTCAGTATGTCCTTGACCTCATCTGAATTATATGCCCATTCCCCTTTATCATACATACTTGCCCCCTGTTCACCTACTATTCCCGCCGTTTCTCCCAATAAGTCCTTTGTCGTGTCAACTGAAATATCCACACCTTTTTTTAACATATATTTGACCATCTCATTAGAAATTTTATCGACACCTTTTAAACGTCCAACCACTTTAAATGCCTTTAGCAGATCATCGATATAGCATCCAATGCCGCGTTAACGCTGCCTACTCCAAAAGCCACTTTATAGGCTGTTTCAGGCGTTATACCATTGTCAATCATCGACGCGTATGCTAATCCGGCTTCAGTTTTTAATGCATTCACGATTGAACCGCTTTTTAACCCTATTATAGCAGCGCCGGGAATTGTTATAACCTCCTCAGGAAGGGCAGCCTGAGGGCCGGCCTGTCCTGCCGCTGCTGCCAATGACACAGCACTCCCCACAGCCAATGCTGTTTCAGGTGAAAATATATTTTTAAACTCTCTTCCAAGAGTTTCTGACAGAGCTGAAATCCCGCGTCCCATCCGGCTCTTTGGTTTAAACCGATATTTGTCCTGTTCCAGAAGTTCTTTGTACTGCCCGGCATTATTATACTGGCCGCCCATCGCTTTATAGCTTTCTTCTCCATATATTGCTTCGTTTATTCCGCGAGTGAAACTATTCCATGTCAAATCTATCGGAGTCGCTGTACGAACATTTTTATCCTCGCTTTCCTTTTGCATTTTTTTTGTTATTTCTTTGCTATATTTTTCATACATATATTCCAAATCAGGAATAGTCATGTCATAGCCTTTTTGTCTCTTGTATTCATCAAAAAGATACTTTTTATCGGTAATAAGCTGATGTATGCGATTATTTTTATCAAAAGTGTCGATTTGACTTTCTGCAATATTTTTATAGTCCAACATCAGACTGCCAAGTTCTTTTTCCAAATCCTTTGTTATACCGGGTATTACTTCAGACATTATCGGCGCGCTAAATGTGGCTATATTTCCGCTTGTAATGCGCGTATTCGGATGATATACTCCTCTTTCCAGCCTTTCCCGCTCCTGTTTTCTCTTGTTATTCTCCGCTTTCAATTTAAGCGTTGTGCCAAAATTAAAGCCGCTGCCATACTTACCCAGCACAGGTGACGGAGTAAATACATTGCCTGTCTTTTTCCTGTCCTGATACGACTGAAAACCGCTGAAATACTTTGTGTTATTACCTAAAACAGTAGTCGGCGCAGCCTTTTTACTGCTGACTGTACCGCCGCCCGACTGCTTTGAAGATGCGGCGCTTCCCGTGCTGCCGCCCGTTTTCGCTTTTAAGGACGGAGTAAAGCTCACACTATTGTTATTACTGCCGCTTCTCGCCTTATAATTATCATAAAAACTACTCTCTTGTTTCTTTTCTTCCTCCTTAGGCTGTATCTTTGCAAATTTATTATTTAAGCTTTTGCTCCACGCCATAACCATTCCCTCCATATATTTTTGTATATAAAAAACACTCACCCAATCGGTAAGTGCTTAACTACGGCATCACGAGCCAGTCGGCTCTATGCCTATAATTGCTTCGCAATTATTCACTTGACATATTATTTCTATTGTGTTATAATAAAGGAAAGAAAGAGGCTTACCGCTTTAAAGGCGGTTTGTCCGAAGTTTTGACAAAATAGTTGCCGACATTTCAGACGTGGGGGCAACTATTTTTTTATGTTCTTTATCAGTTCAATGAGTGATACTATAATAAGTAAAGTAACAAGCATTTCGATAATTTCCATAATATCACCCCCTTAAAAGAGAGTGACAAGTCGCCCTTAAAAAGCCTCTTTCTTTCCCAACAGTTATTATATCATATCCTGTCGTATTTTGCAATTTATTTTTTCCCGCTTGCAATATTCTCCCATTTGATGTATACTAAAAGAAAATACAAAAAAGGAGATTTTTACCATGAACAAAAATTTTGTAACAGGCTTTGTCACGGGCGGTATCATCTGCGCCGCAGTAACAGGCTTCGCCGTTGAGTACGCCGTGACAGCCAATCCGTACCCCGTCAAGGTCAACGGCGTTGAGACTACCATACAGGGCTATAACATCAATGACGAGACATACTTCAAGCTCCGTGACGTTTCCGCCGCTGTCGGCGGCTTCGAGGTCGGCTTTGAGAATAACGCCATTATCGTTAATACTCCGAATAAACCGACGCCTGCTCCGACTCCTGCTCCGACAAGCACATCTGCACCCGTTTCAAGCGTAAAGCCGACACCTAATCCAAAACTCGGACAAGAAGAATTGGAGTATCGTGCTACACTCAAAAATCAGGAATATACCTCAGATGGCTTGCCTATTATTGACTCCTATCAAGACGGTAAAAGATATGTTAATACACGTCATATAGATATGGTATATGATACCAAAGAACACGGCTATATTTGGGGTACAAATTACTTGAAAGATGAACAACGTAATAAAGTAGTAGATAATATGGTAATATCAGAAAATGGCGCTATTGAACTCAATTATTATGAAACTGTTTTGCGTCCATGGCTGCAAGAGCATTGTAATTAAGCGAGAGAAAAATACACTCTCGCTTTCATTATGAATTATTTCTTGAGTCTTTTAACGCATTAACTTCATCTTTTAAGAATTCAATTTCCCTTTCTAACCAATCATAATCATCCTTTACCAAAATTCTTTGCTTATTAACCGTCAAATCAGGTCTGTTATCTTTGTCCTTACACGTCATCGCAATATAATTCCCCGCGCTTACATTGACATTGCCCGCAGTCTCCAGCCATATACTGCGGCTGTTATTTGTTTTTATATGAAATGTTGAATTTTGATTTTCTATATATATCTCCGCTCCGATGTCATTTCCGTCAATTACAACATTAGGATCTCTAAACTTTAAATGATTTCCTATGGTAGCGTCTGTTGTAACATTTATATCTGTATCCGCCTCTATCTTTCCTCCCTTTATTGTCCCGCTGAAAAAAGCATTGCCGTCATCATCCAGATAAACTTCTTTTTTATAATCATTGTTGTATACCTCAAACACATACTTCCCTTTGTCCTTGTCATAGCCCATGTATATTCTCGGTATTTCATTTCCGTTCTTGTCTTTCTCATAGAATATAAGCGTCTGGGCGTTCATCACCATTCGCGCGTCATCGCTCTCACCCTGTATCGTAACCTGATCGCTTACGTCAAGCGTTCCCGTTTTTATCTTGCTTGCCTTTAAACTCTGTATCTGCGCACTGCTTATCCTCGCTTTTGAGCAGTCAATATTCTTCGCCTGAACCTTTCCCGCCTCCATGCAGTTACCCGCGTCAAGATTGCA
>CAJTPP010000124.1 GCA_910578235.1 uncultured Clostridia bacterium
TATTTCCTCTATAGGATTCGCGGTAAGCGATACGCGCATTGTATCTCCTATTCCCTCGGCAAGCAGCGTGCCTATTCCGACCGAGGATTTTATTGTTCCGCCTCTTAATGTTCCTGACTCGGTCACACCAATATGAAGAGGAATATCTGACATTTCATTAAATTTTCTGTATGCGTCCAGCATTTTAGTCACATCAGATATTTTTATTGATACAACGATATTATCAAAATTCAGCTCGTCAAGTATGGCTACATGCTCCATCGCGCTTTCAACAAGCGCGTCAGATGTAATTCCGCCGTATTTTTTCAACAATACTTTATCCAGAGAACCGCCGTTTACGCCTATTCTGATAGGAATATCTCTTTCCTTAGCCATTTCGACAACCTGTCTTACCCTGTAACGGTCTCCGATATTTCCCGGATTAATTCTGACCTTATCAGCTCCGTTTTTCATACACTCCAAAGCAAGTCTGTAATCAAAATGAATATCTACCACAAGGGGTATATGAATTTGTTTTTTTATATCCAAAACAGCCGCAGCAGCTGTCATGTCAGGTATTGCTACACGTATTATTTCACATCCGGCGTTTTCAAGCTCAATAATTTGACTGACAGTCGCCTTTACATCACGCGTATCTGTATTGCACATAGATTGTATAGCTATCGGATTATCACCTCCGATTTTAACATTGCCTATATTTATTACTCTCTTTTGTTTCCTCATAGATTACCTCACAAACAACCTCATAATATCATGAAATGATATAAACACTATAAACAACAATAACAGCAGCATACCTATCCCGTGAACCATTCCTTCTTTATCCGGCGGTATGGCTTTCTTTCTTATCATTTCTACAAGCACAAATAAAATTCGTCCTCCGTCAAGCGCGGGAATTGGCAATAAATTAAATATACCCAAATTTATCGTAAGCAGAGCAACTAAATTAAGAACATTCATCAAACTATATTTACCCGAATTGACAGCAGTATTAACCTCGCTTACAATGCCTACAGGCCCTGACATTTCTTCCACACCAACTTTTCCTGTAACAAGTTGCCAAAGAGACTGGTACACAAGCTTCACAACAAACTTAGTCTCATTCCATGCCTCTCCCCATACGTTAAATATTGTAATTTCTTTTTTTTGCGGATAAAAACCTATTATATATCCCGTAGACGTTTGTGTCTGTCCAACAAGCGCTTCATTTTTTGGATTTTCTTCACTGTAATCTATAAATCGACCTGTAGTATAGCCATTAATTGTGTTATCCACTTTAATACCTGTGTCTGTATACGTCATATTTACAGTTTGTTCTGTTGGTTTAAAAGAAAATTCAAGTATTTCATTATCTCTTTTGATTTTTATATTGGCAGCTTCATCTTTTTTGAAATTCTGAGTGTACAGTTTTATATCATTATAGAAGCCGACATTTTTCCCATTTATTTGGATGATCTTATCTCCTGCTTGTATACCGGCCTGCTCAATATAACTATGTTCTACAACTGAGTCTATAACATTTGAATTTACTGACGGCAGAGAAAACACTATCGCTACAAAAAGAGCAAAACCAAGTATAACATTAAATGTTCCGCCCGCCACAAGCACAAGCAGCCGTTTCCATGGCTTCTGATTTGAAAATGCTCTGGGATCAGTATTATCATTCTCATCTTCACCGTCAAACTTACAAAAACCGCCCAAAGGCAATGCGCGCAATGAATATACGGTCTCTCCTTTTTGCCTTTTAAATATTGCGGGACCCATACCCACAGAAAATTCATCAACTTTAAAATCAAGTATTTTTGCGACAATAAAATGTCCTAATTCATGTAATGAAACCATTACAAGAAACATTACTATAGATACAATTGCAGTTATCAACTTAAATTCTCCTTTTACAGATTATATACAATTTCTCTTGCTGCTTTATCAGCGGCAAAAATATCTTCAACAGACGGATTTTCAACATTTTTCACTGAAGTCATCGCTTTGTCAATAGCCTCTGATATGCCTAAATATGACAATTTGCCCTGCATGAATAAATCCACCGCCGCTTCGTCCGCACCGTTAAACAGAGTAGGTTTTATTCCGCCTTCTTTTAATGCGTTATATGCGAGACGCAGCGCGTAAAAAGTATCCACATCAGGTTCTTCAAAGGTTAATGCAGAATATTTTGAAAAGTCCAGCCTGTTATTTTTCATGGGCAGCCTTATCGGATAAGTCAGTGCGTATTGAATAGGCAAACGCATATCCGGCGCGCCAAGCTGTGCTATAATACCATTATCGACAAATTCTACCATAGAATGAACAACACTTTGACGGTGTATTAAAACTTTAATATTCTCGGTGCCGAATAACCATTTTGCCTCTATAACTTCAAGACCTTTATTAACAAGTGTTGACGAATCAATAGTCACTTTTGCGCCCATATTCCAGTTTGGATGTTTAAGAGCCTCAGCGGGAGTTATATTCTTTAAATCATCTCGTTGTTTTCCGAAAAAAGGGCCTCCCGAGGCCGTCAGAAAAATATTTTTTATTTCTCGTCTGTCACTACACCCCTGCAGTGACTGGAATATTGCGCTGTGCTCGCTGTCCACAGGTAAAATCTGTACTTCATTCTCTCTTGCAAGACGCATAACTATATGTCCACCCGTAACAAGAGTCTCCTTATTTGCAAGCGCAATATTCTTTTTAGCTTTAATAGCCTCAATTGTAGGCTCAAGTCCCGATATGCCGACTACGGCAGTCACTACCGTTTCCGCTCCGCCTGCCACCGCCGCTTCATTTAGTCCTTTTTTGCCTGAAACAACTTTCACCGCTGTATCAGCGAGTTTTATTTTTAAATCCTTCGCCTTATTTTCATTTGTAACGCATACAATCTGCGGTCTAAACTCCCTCGCCTGCTTTTCAAGCAACTCTATATTTGAATTTGCCGACATTGCCTCGATGCCTATACCTCTATATTCCCTGGCAATTGCAAGTGTCTGAGTGCCGATGGAACCCGTCGAACCCAGTACTGATATTTTATGCTCAAATTCCATTTTTTATATCTCCGTCAAATCATAAGTATAATCATTATCAAAATGTGTAAAACAGGCGCTATATACATAACGCTGTCAAAACGGTCCATAATACCGCCATGGCCCGGGAATACCCAGCCAAAATCTTTTATATCTGAATCACGCTTTATAGCTGAAGCAGCCAAATCACCTATTTGAGATAAAACACCGCCCACCGCGCCGAATAATGCAAATAAGATATATTGAGTATGCCCGTCTCGTATATTTATCAAAGAATCGTTCTTTAACGGAAGAAATCTATTAGTTATATATATATATATAATACATACAATAACAGAA
>CAJTPP010000125.1 GCA_910578235.1 uncultured Clostridia bacterium
GCTAAGTATATTAAAAGAGTCAAAATCAGCGTATAAACTGAATTTCAAGCACCCTGATAATATATCCGCCATAATCGGTCATACTCGGCACAGCACGCAAGGGAGCGAAAAGAAAAACTACAACAATCATCCGTTTTCGGGCAAATGCAAAAATACGCATTTTGCTCTTGCTCATAATGGCGTACTGGTGAATGATAAGGATTTACGAATACAATATCATCTGCCGAAAAGCAAGATTGAAACTGACAGCTATATAGCGGTACAGTTAATTGAACACAAGAGAAATTTTAATGCGGAAAGTATAAAATTTATGGCTGAAGCTGTGGAAGGCAGCTTCAGCTTTTCTATTCTTGACAGCAATAATTCAATATGGCTTGTTAAAGGCGACAGTCCTCTATCCATACTGCATTTCCCCGATTTAGGTCTATATGTATATGCAAGTACGGAGGAAATATTGTGGAAAGCGTTGATTGAAACGGATTTATTCCAAGAATTAAAAGACGGAGCGTATGAGAGCATAAAAATAACCGATGGAGATATTTTGAATATACTTCCCGACGGAACGCTTGTATACGACAAATTTGATTTTATTGATTACAGTTATTACGGTCGCTGTAATTGGTGGGACTACGGAATATCGGACGATAGCAACCCGTATATTGAAGATTTAAAGATTATTGCAGCATATCAGGGCTTTGATGAAGAAACAATAGATGAACTGCTTTGTGAAGGTTTTACACCGGAGGAGATTGAGGAAATTATATACTGCTGTGAGTGATTTTTGTGTGGTATAATCATATCGGCACACTGAGAATGGAGGTGGTAAAAATAGTATATGGTTACGCTCGCGTATCTACTGTCAATCAGAAAGAGGACAGGCAGATAGATGAACTTATAAAATACGGAATATCCCAAAAGGATATTTACATAGATAAGCAAAGCGGCAAGGATTTTAAACGTCCGCAGTATATGAGGCTGTATAAGCGGCTGAAAAAGGACGATTTGCTTGTAATCAAGAGCATTGACAGACTTGGACGCAACTATGATGAAATTCTGCACGAATGGCGGAAAATAACGAAAACAAAATGTTCTGATGTTGTGGTTATTGATATGCCGCTTTTGGATACTACAAGGAATAAGGATTTGCTCGGTACATTTATAGCCGATTTGGTATTACAGGTGTTGTCGTTTGTATCGGAAAATGAGCGTGTGAATATTTTACAGCGGCAGTCTGAGGGAATCGCCGCCGCGAAAAAGCGCGGTGTACGGTTTGGCAGACCTAAAAAGGTGTTAAGCAGTCAATATATTGAGAACTATAGGCTGTGGAAAGATAAAAAAATATCAGCACAAGAGGGTGCTGAACGCTCTGATATGTCGCTTCGAGCATTTTACAGATACGGAAACCGTATTGAATTTTGACAAAAAAGTATAGGTTTTTGTAATTAGAATTTTATAGGTAAATTATAGCACACTTGATTATAAAAAGTCAATAAAATGTCGAAAATATTGGCATTTCTGACAAAGAAATCTTTAATTCTGATTTTGTCAAAAACCTATACTTTTATAGGAATAAAGGAGGATAATTAAAAATGGAAAATTTTCAAAAATGTCCATACTGCGGAGGTAGAACAGAAAAACGATTTCAGACGTGGCAAATTGTCATAGCTGTTTGCTTTTTTCCTTGGGGGTTATTAGCATTTTTGTCTCCGAAGAAAAACAAATGTATGGTATGTGGTAAATATTCAGAGCCTAATTTGACAACACAGCCTGTAATTGATAATGTAAAAATTAATGAACAAAATGAAATAACAGCCAAAACGACAGAGACAGAAAAAGCAACACCAACTTCACCATCAGTGGATTTGAAACAGAATGTTACATATTCATCCAAGAAAAAATTATCTCTTCTTGAACAAATCAAAAATATGCGTAAAACAAACAGCGCTGACAAAAAATGGTTATTTGTACCAGTGGCTATAATATTATATATTATCTTATTAGCCGTATTTTTCGCTGTGCAGAAATCTAATTACATAAAAGAAGAATTTGCATATGCAGTACAATCACAAGATTCCGGTGATTATAGAGATGCGTTGTCGCATATAGAAAATATATTGGATAAGGACGAAGATAACGAAGAGGCGAAGGCAAAGCAATCAGAACTGCGTGGTCTTATAAGGGAAAATGACTTTAGATTTTATATGCAAGAGGCAAAAAAGCATAGAGACGAGGGCAATTATATAGAGGCTTATGGCGCAATTGATTCGGCATTAAGGTTAAAGCCGGAACACGAGGAAGCGTTACAGCTCAAACAAGCATTACAGCCTTTATATGAAGAGCAGAAGAAGCAAAAAGAAGCCGAGGAGGCAAAGAAAAAAGCAGAAAAGGAAGCAGCTCAAAAAGCTAAACAGGAGGCAGAGGCTAAAGCTAAATCTGAAGATGCCCAACAAGCTCAACAAAAAACAACAAGCAACGTACAAACTGAGCAACAAGCTTTGGATGCCTTTAAATCTTATATGAAGAACGAAGGCTTTTCAGACCCGTATGATAAGTTCTTAGCAGAAGAAAAAGGCGATTCATTTACTATAATAGCAGGTCATTCCTACGATGATGATTGGGAACAAGCGGGTGATTATTATATCGTCTATAAAAATGGCGGCAAGGTTGAGTTTGTAGGTAGCGTAGATTCTGTTCTTTCTGAAAAGAGTCAATCAGTCTCTAATTCGACTGCAATAAACGGAGTAACCGTATACAATTTGCAGCCAGTGGTGCACAGTTTCAGTAATAGCGCGTTAGAGGGCTTGGCTCGCAATGATACAAATAGAACCATAACTACCTATATATATTTTGCGTTCTATGATTCGAATGGTGTTCAATTAGGCACAGATATGGATGTGATTACTCAATTAGCACCAAATGGTACTGCAAAGGTATATGTCGTACTGCCTTATGGTACTGCAAAATATGATATTACTGATATTGAAGTATATGGCAGCGAATACTAATATATCATAGTCTCAAATGGTACACCTTTAGAAACACCTAAAATTTAATAAAAATACGGAGAAAAAGTGTCCGTAAAGGTTCAAATGCAGTTTTGGGATATGTCCCGAAATAAAAAGACCTTTGCGGATGCTTATTTTATTGGAGGAATTTATATGGATAATAAAACTTTTTACTATGCGCGTGTGTCAAGCCGAGAGCAGAACCTTGACAGGCAGATTGAAGCCTTTAAGAAACTCGGAGCGGATGAACGCGAAATTATATGCGACAAGGAAAGCGGAAAGAATTTGGAGCGTTCCGGCTATCAGGCATTAAAAAATA
>CAJTPP010000126.1 GCA_910578235.1 uncultured Clostridia bacterium
TCGAAACCAAGCTTTTTAAATACCGAACCGCACAACACAGCCGCTTTAAGCGCCTGAGATACAATATGCGGAGCCATAAACAGTCCCTGATACAGCTGACGGTTAAATCCGAGAGATGCGCCCGCTTCTCTGCCTATTCCAACCGATGTAAGACGATACGCGCAAAGCTCAACATATTTTTTCTTTCCCGCTATATAACCGCCTGTCGGCGCGAGACCACCGCCGGGATTTTTTATCAAAGATCCCGCTATAAGGTCCGCGCCGTACATAGTCGGTTCCGCAGTTTCTACAAATTCACCGTAACAATTGTCAACAATACACACAGTATCCGGAGAGATTTTTTTTACAAACTGTATAAGTGTCCCTATTTCCTCCGCGCTGTATGTCGGACGCCAGCCATAACCCTTGGAACGCTGTATTGTAACCGCTTTAACCTTTGATTCTGCAAGACATTCCTTTATTTTTTCCATATCGGGCATGCCGTCATCCTTTAAATCTATCTGCCCATATGTCACGCCGAAATCCTTTAGAGAACCGCTGCCCGCGTCTCCCGATATACCTATAACTTCCTCAAGAGTGTCATACGGCCTGCCCGTAATTGATACCAGCTTGTCCCCAGGTCTTAAAACAGCAAAAAACGCCGTTGAAATAGTGTGTGTGCCGGATATAAAATTATGCCGCACAAGCGCGTCCTCCGCCCCCATTATATCGGCATACACCCTATCCAGAATGTCGCGCCCCGCGTCATCATATCCGTATCCCGTCGGGGCAACAAAATGACTGTCCGACACCCTGTTATCGGCAAACGCCTTCATTACACGCAGCTGATTTATTTCAGCCGTATTCTCTATACACTTAAATTGTTCCTTTATCTCATTTTCCGCTTCTTCAACCAGCTTCAAAGTCCGTCCGGAAATACCAAAATTATCTTTTATAAAATCATACTTATCCATCAAGTAAACAGTTCCCTTCTTTCTTATCATTAGCCTTTTAATTATACCACGCGCATAATATTCCGTCAAGAAATTCAAAAAATATACCCTTTTGATACAATTTTTTACAAACAGCCCGATAAAACATCTGTTTTTTATCACAAAACACTTGTAATACAACATTAATTTTGGTACAATATATGTCATGATATTTTTTTGAGAGGAGATTAGAATAGTGGAAAAGAAAGGAAGATACGGAGAGTTCGGGGGTCAATACGCATCTGAAACACTTATGCATGTTCTCATTGAGCTTGAAGAAGCATTTGATCATTATAAAAACGACAAGGAATTTATAAAAGATCTTAATTTTTATAACAAACAGTATACGGGCAGACCATCATTGCTGTACTATGCCGAAAAAATGACAAAGGATCTTAAAGGCGCAAAGGTTTATTTAAAACGAGAAGATCTTAATCATACGGGAGCGCATAAAATTAACAATGTCATAGGCCAGTGCCTTATGGCAAAACGTATGGGCAAGAAAAAAGTTATTGCGGAAACCGGCGCGGGCCAACACGGAGTCGCCACTGCCACATTCGCCGCGGTTCTCGGACTCGAATGTGATATTTATATGGGTATTGAGGACACTCAGAGACAGGCATTAAATGTTTTCCGCATGAATCTGCTTGGCGCTCAGGTGCATCCTGTGACAGCGGGTACGGGCACGCTGAAAGACGCTACGAACGAGGCAATGCGCGCTTGGTGCGCAAGCGCGGACGACACTTTTTATGTTCTGGGCAGTGCTGTAGGACCTCACCCATATCCTGAAATTGTGAAATATTTCCAAAGTGTTATAGGCATTGAAGCGAAAAAACAGATTATCGATATGGAAGGACGCCTTCCCGATGCTGTTCTGGCCTGCGTCGGCGGCGGTTCAAACGCGATAGGTATGTTTTCAGATTTTATTAGCGAGCCGTCTGTAAAGCTTTACGGTGCGGAAGCCGCCGGAGACGGTGTTGATACGGACAGGCATGCCGCAACGGTAACAAAAGGCACGCTCGGCGTGTTGCACGGAATGAAATCATTATTCCTACAGGACAACGGTGGTAATATCATGCCTGTATATTCAATATCGGCAGGATTGGACTATCCCGGAATAGGTCCCGAGCATGCGCACATGGCTCAAACAGGCAGAGCTGAATATTATCCGATAACGGACAAGGAAGCTGTGGACGCTTTTGTATACCTGTCACAGACAGAAGGTATCATTCCGGCTATTGAATCCGCACACGCCATAGCTCTTGCCAGAAAAATCGTTCCCAAAATGAATAAAGACGAAATTATGATTATATGTCTTTCCGGCCGCGGGGACAAAGATGTTTATTCGGTAGCCAAATATCTTGGCAAGGATATTTCAGAATAATAACACAACGCTAAAACAGGTATGCTTGTATAAGCATACCTGTTTTAATATCCGAACAGTCCTGCTTTTACTGCTGCGGATAAAAATCATCAATATTACACGGACCTTTTAAAACCTGACGATCCGCGTACAAACTAAGATCGTCTCTCGCGGAAACAGACCACTTGACAAGCGATATTTGCCTTCCGCTTATTTCTATACCCGTAACACTCCTTGGATGAACACAGCTTCCGTCATTAAAATACAATCCGCCGCCAGGATGCGGATATGCCGGTCTATGCGTATGCCCGGCAATAATCATGCATCGGCTCGACAAAGCATAAGCTGAAAGCTTTTTTTCAATATTCTCCTGTCTGGCATGAGTACGCGCGGCTCCTGTAGGCGCTGTGAAACCGATCAGTTCAAGCGGTCTCCAGAAATATCTTACAAGAAATCTTGCCACAGGCCATATTGTATCATTCAAAAAACTTCCCTGATGACCGTGAATGAGAAGTATTCTGTTTTTTGTATATCTATCCTCAAGAATAAGTCCCTCCGGTATTTGAATCCCCGGGAAAAGCTGACATTCGCCATGGTCACAGTAAAGATTATTAAATTCCCTGTTCGTAAGCTGTCTGCGCCGTTTTACTATATCATGATTGCCGTACAGCATACGCAGACGGTTATCGTGATAAAATTTTGACATGAGCCAGAAAATATCATTATGCGCAGCAATAATAGGCTGTAATTTACGGTTTTCCCATAACTCGTCACCATCGCCAAGCTCAATATATGTGAAACCGTTTTTGTAATAATATTCCAGCGCTGCGAAATGCAGCGTCTGATTGGGCAGAAAATTATCTCCCGTATTCCCCTGACCGCGGTGACAGTCACTCATTATAATAAATTTGGAATTTTCATCAAACGGTATAACCTCCGCTTCGGACTGAAGACACCGCAGTCTTTCAGCAACGCCCGCCATAATATTAC
>CAJTPP010000127.1 GCA_910578235.1 uncultured Clostridia bacterium
CGGTGGCTTCGTTTTTATCCTGCAATATAATTCTTCTGCCGACGGTTGCGTCTTTTGTGACATTAATGTCCGTGTCCGACTCAATCTTACCGCCCTGAACTATACCGCTGAAAATTACATCTCCTTTTTCATCCATATATATCGCCGGCTTACCGTCATTATCATATATAGCGAACGCATATTTGTCCCCGTGGTCGCCCAGCTTTATTTTCAGCTTTTTGCCTGTCTCGTCATAGATATTCAGCGCGAATTTACCGTCGACATTTCCAAGCTCCAGACGCTTAACCTTGCTTTTACTGCTTTTCTCCTGATAAATAGTCAGCAAATCGCCGATAATCTTCAATAGCTCGTTGTCGCTCTGTACGCCGTTACGGTCGGTATTCACCACGCCCTGCATTTTGCGTGTGGCAATGCTTTTGTTGGCTGTCTGCACCGCTTCAAGCTCGTTCCGTTTCTGGCACAAGTTATATAATATATTGAAAAAGTTTGTTTCCATATGTCCTATTTCAATAGTCGGCGGTTTAGGTTCATACGGATAGGTTGTGTATGCTACAATCCGCTGCTTATACATATTATGATCGTTATCATAAACACGCACCGTATCGCCGATATCCACTTTTTCAATATCCCCTACCTCCGGCAGCTTAAACAGCTCTATAAAACCGCCTGTTATGTTAATCGCCGGAACGTCAATTCTATTCTCATTCTCAGGATCAAATTCCCACAGCGCATGAGCCTTGATTTTATTCGGATCAGTGTAGTCCGAATAATCTTTGTGACCTTCGTAAACACCGTATTTCTCAATCATAGGACTGTCTATATACTGCTTGCCGCCGTTCACGCTGCCTATGTGCATATCGTCCGCTCCATACGGATACAGACGCGTTATTACGCCCTCAAAATCTCGCATAATTTCCACGCCTTCCATATTCTTTTCCAAAGTCAGACGTACTCCGTTATCCTGACCTATCTGCTTTACTATAGCCACCTTCATGTTATCCCTGTATATCTCGCCCTTACCACAGTTTTCAATAAGCGTAAGGGTAGCGTCCCATACGCTTGTTTTATCGGTGGAGAAGAAATCAATATAATATTTCCCGCCGTTCGGGCCCGTATTATCTATCCACGTCATGCCGCGCTCCTGAAGCTCGGCCTCGGTAAACATTGTAAATTCCGTCCCCTGTAGTATTCTCTCAAATACCTTTGACGGCAGAACGCCTATCATATCGGGAATATTCTGAATATGCTTTGCCTTGCCGTATGTGCTGAACAGGTCTGTAGCCGTGACCGACACTATATCAGAGCCTTTTGTTTTTCTCGTAACTTTAAGAGCCACATAACCCTGTCCCTCACAGGATAACACCATATTTTCTTCTATCATGGCCGCTTTTTCGTCCGTATACGGATAGCTGAAATACAAACTTTCTATATCGTTAATTCTTTTGTCTATTTTAACGTCGTATGCGTCGCCCAGATAAGCTGTGCAGCCTCCGTCAAAATTTGTTTCTCCCGCGTCATGTAATCTTAGCATTTCAATCTCCTTCCATTATAAAAGACACTCATGACGAGTGTCTTTTATTTTACATCATATGCTTGACAAATATAATTTTTTTGGATATAATAAAGGAAAGAAAGGGCTTACCGCTTTAAAGGCGGCTTGTCCGAAATTCAGCGAAAATAGTTGCCAACATTTCAGAACTGGGGGCAACTATTTTTTTATGTCCTTTACCAGTCTAATGATTGCTATTAATATAAGTAAATCAATAATCAGTTCCATTAAACTCATAGACACCACCCCCTTATGTAGAGAGTGACAAGCCGCCCTTAAAAAGCCTCTTTCTTTCCCGACAAATATATTATCATATTTTGTCAGATATTGCAACCCTTAATCCAACCGCATATCTTCCGCGTCAACGCTGTATATATATTTCGGTTCATACTCAACCTCAATGTGCACATTTTCAGAAGCCGTTACTTTCATAACATTATTTCCAACCGTAAGCTCAAAGAAATCTCCCTGAATTTCTTTCATAAGACTTTTGCCATTCATATCCCTTACAGTATAATTAGCACAGTCAATTTCAGCGTTTTTAGGCACTGTAATGTCTGTGCCGGCAACTGATATCGTTACAGGCTTTGTTGCTTCTGTGACCGTTATAACAGGCCGTACAGGCACATCTCCGATATTTTTTACAACATGAATTCCCGCTCCCTCAAAATAAAAATATTCTCCTATGTCAATCGGAATATCATCATCTAAAAATATTTCGTCGTCAAGGCATGGGCCTTCTATTGTGCTGAATATAAGCTCCGCAAACGGCTTCACTTTGTATTTTACAACAAATTTTGCATATTTGCCTCCATGTTCCGGCATATACTGCACTGTATCAACTATACGCGCCGCCCATTTTACAAGCGGTGTGTCGTCAAATATTAATATACCGCTTCCCATTATCCAGCGGCTTAATTTCGCAACCTTACTTTGAAGTTCCGACAGTCCGCTTGCCGTAGCATTCATCTCCATTTGATAAATCTTACTTTCGTAAAATTCATGTCCGTATGGGTTGGCACACGCAAAACTGCGTTCTCCGTCACTGTTTTGTGAGCTAAAAGTTTCTTCTTTTGTTTCGGGGCGTATAGGACGGTCATTTGTTCTGACCGTCACACCCTCAAAATCACTTGAATGCTGTTCTCTGAATGTAAATCCCGCTCTCACTTCTTTATCCCCGCTTTCTCTCCTAAAATTGCCATTACTATCTGTTTGTCTGACTCATTAAATGTCACCTGCTTATTATCTATATATGACGGCGCGTTAATCTGAAAATTCTGGAACGCATTCAGCAGTTGTCCCAGCATATTCGTTATATCATTGCTCGAACCTGCGATTTTCGAGGTAAGCTCGCCGACAATACCGCTGACGTTGATGTCGGTGTTGGTGACGATACCTTTCAGATAATCAGCCTTCATATTCTCAACAGTCTCATAATCGGCTTGAAGCGCGTCAATCGTGGCGGTGTTTTTCACCTGAAGCTGATACAATTCCTCGTCACGCTGTAACTGCTTCATCTGTTCCTCGAGCTCCTTGTATTTCTGCTGTCCTCTGTCGGTAACCGCGCCCGCATATATGTCAAGCTGTCCCGCAACCTCGGCCATATCAACCTTACGATCCTCTACTGTCCAGCTGTCACGTAAAGCCTGTTCCCGCTTCTGAAACTCCTCCTGCATTTTATTTATGTAGTCCTGCTGGTCTTTCAGCATATCGTCATACGCGTC
>CAJTPP010000128.1 GCA_910578235.1 uncultured Clostridia bacterium
CAGGAGCATTCGGCGTGCGCCCCGCTCTCCTTTCGGAGAAACTATGCGTTCGCCGGACTCAGGTGACACACAATATGTGCGCAGTGTTATACTAAATGGCAATATTGATCGTGACACGGCGAATGCCGGAGGTATCGGCGTGCGCCCGCTCTGCTCTAAAAGAGATGTGATGATATAGATTTAATTCCCAATATAATTCGGAAACAGGGGAAATTTCAAATAGATAATTAGCGTCGAAGCTGATTTACTAAAACAACGGATATCGGACAAACGATATAAATATCGCTGACCGAGTACCGATTATATAGAACAATGGTATTAAAATACCTGCATACATATAAAGACAAGTAAATAAGGGGGACAGGATTGTTGCGTTCGCCGTACTCAGGCAACTCGAATAATGTGCGCAATGTCAACCTCAACGGCAATGTCAACAACAACAATGCAGTCTCCGGCGGCTTCGGCGTGCGCCCCGCTCTCTTCTTATAAGAGAAAAATCGAACTTATCACCGTTTGGGTATAAACAAATTAAAAGTTATCCCCGCAATGCGAGGTTATCAACAGTTTATCCCCGCAAATCGTGGTGAAAGTTCGGCTCTCAACAAGTATAATGTGGGATAATACTTTCAAGCGGAAGTATTCAGTACAAAGAGAGGAAAGGAATTCTGTTCCTGTCGTGGGTCGCTGACATCATCTGTCAGTTGATGACCACGATAAAAAAATAATGTCGGAAAGCGCTTCGCGCAAGTACGATGCGGCAAGCAGATTTTACAATATATTTAATAAATCTGTGATGTGCAATACTGATGTTAAGAACAGCAGGTGTTGCAGCAAATGTAAACCGTATAGAATGGCTAAACGGCACGTGTGCCTGAAGCGAGTATATTCGAGCGTTTCAGAAAAAAGCGCGCAGACCGTAGAAAATGATAGTATTAACCTATTATTACAGCCAAAGCATTAATAATTAAATCAACAATCCACGGCTGACAGCAGTGCAGCGGAAACGAACTTGTTAAATGAAACATATAATATATGTAGGAAACAAATTATTTGATTAACAAATATTGTTTCCGTTCCGCATCATAAAGTGAGACGTGCAATCAGAGTATCATATATACCAAACGGCAGGTGATAAAAATAAAAACAATTAGAAATCGCTACGAGGAAGTATATGATTTCCAAAATCTTTTAATCGCGCACAGGCGTGCGAAACGGGGAAAGGCGACCAAAACAGAATTACTCCGTTTTGAGGAAGACCTGATGTGCAATCTAATGGCTCTGAAAGACGAGCTTGAAACAAAAACTTATAAGGTAGGAAATTATAGAAGATTTAAGGTATTTGAGCCGAAGGAAAGAGACATCATGTCGCTTCAGTATCGTGACAGGATCGTGCAGCACATTATATGTGACAATATTCTCGAACCTTTGCTTGAGCCTAAACTTATTTATGACAACGGAGCATGCAGGAAAGGTAAAGGCACGCACTTCACGCTCAACCGTTTAAACACTTACATGCGTAAGGGCTACCACAAATGGGGCAGCGAGTTTTATGTGTTAAAGTGTGATGTGAAGCAATACTTTTACAGCATTGACCACGAGATTTTAAGAAAATATCTTTATCGGCATATTGCCGACAAGGATATACAGTGGTTACTGGACGTTATCATAGACAGCACCGACAGTGATGTCGGTCTACCGATAGGTAACATGACAAGTCAATGGTTTGCGGTTTTTTATCTGGACGCGCTTGACAAATTCATAAAGCAGGAGTTGAAAATTCAGATGTATGTCAGATACATGGACGATTTTGTACTTCTGCATAATGACAAAAAGCATCTGCAAGAGTGTTTGAGAAGAATTAGGGCCTTTCTAAAGGATGAGATGAAGCTTGAGCTGAACGAAAAGACGCAGATTTTGCCGATAAGAAATGGGGTTGACTACATTGGCTTTCATTCTTACCTGACAAAGACAGGTAAGATAATACGGAAATTAAGAAAAAGATCGAAGGCGGCAATGAAACGAAAGATACACAGATTCAATACTGCGTACGCCGCCGGGATAATGGATTATGAAAGTATTCGGCAGAGCGTGGCATCGTGGATAGGTCACGCGAAGCATGGTAATACCTACTACCTAAGGCAAAATATCATGGGTAGATTAAAACTAAGAAAGGATGATCAAAAATGAGAAAAAGGTTAATCAGCATATTGACAACAATAACAATGCTGTCTGCCTTAATTCCAATGGTAATCCCTTCGTCGACAGCGTCGGCGCAGGGAGTGGCAACTAACATGAAGCTTGGTGACTACGTTCAGATGGGTAGCTATTACAACGAGCCGATTTTATGGCGAGTTGTCGGTTTCCAGAAAGTAGACAAAAACGGTAATGTTACGCCAAACGACTTTTCAACTACGCACAAAAGCGGCTATCTTCCGTTACTTATGACGGATAAGATTATAACGATGAAATCGTTTTCTCCTAAGCCGACTAACAGAGTTAATTCTTATGCAAGAAGTAACGGTACAGAGCGTGACAACTGGGGAAGTCAGTACTGGACGGATTCCACGCTCCGCCAATGGCTGAACTCAGATGCGACGACAATAAGCTGGAAGGACGGCAACAAGCCGGACGCAGCTCATGTCAGAGATAATGTCAATCCGTATGATACGGAAGAAGGTTTCTTGAATAGTAAACATTTCTCATCGCTTGAAAGAAAAGCAATGAAAACTGTTACGCAGAAAAACCTTTTGTCTCGTTGGGATGCGGTTGATGGAATTAAAGTAGGAGGTACAGCAGAACACACCTACAATTATAACATTAATGAGACAGTACAGAACTATGATACAGCGTATTATGAAAATGTAAGAGATACTATGTTCGTTCTGGATATCAGACAGAACGACGCAGTGTACCGAAACAGTAATGTTTTGGGTAATAACTACTATATAGGAAATCTTACTGCTGCTGCTGTAAACAACAGTAATTTGACAAGAGACATACTGAACTCATGGAACTGGACAGGTAAGGATACGTATGCTGCTGGAGTTAAGTGGCACTCATGGTTGCGTTCGCCGTACTCGGGTAATTCAAGTATTGCGAGGTATGTTACTATGCATGGTGGTATTAATTTTGTAAATAGTGCTTTCTCGCCTGGCTTCGGCGTGCGCCCCGCT
>CAJTPP010000129.1 GCA_910578235.1 uncultured Clostridia bacterium
CTTTTATTTGGGTGATCCAGTTCCGACGCTGTCTTATGCGCGCTGACCGTATCCTCCAATGCATTGTGCTCCGTCTGCACCCGCGTGAAATGCTCCTTCACCTTCGGCCACCAGTGCTTCAGGCGTGTCTTGCCTTTGTACAGAGTAAAATCTAAATTTAGTTTCACTGTTTTTTTCTCTCCTTTCTTTTTTTCATAATAAAAAAACACGTTATAAACGTGCTGTGCTACGTCATACGAGCTTCGCTCTATGCCTGCAACGCAAGCGTTGTTCACGTGCTATGGCGGTATTCCTCTGTGCATACGCCCCTCCTTTCGGGTATACAAAAAGCACTCACCGCATTTGGTAAGTGCTTGACATATTATTTCTATTGTGTTATAATTCAGGTAAAGAGTAGAAGCAGTAAAACGATTGTTTCTATGTACATATTTTAATTATAAAGTTGTAGAAAAAATATATTTTTCTACCCTCATAACCGTCCTATGCCCGTAGGGCGGTTATTTCCTTGTTATCCACAACATAAGCAAAATTACAATTAATATAATTGTTTCTTCGCTCATCGTAAATTCCTTTCCGAAACAACCGCCTACTGCTCCGTCCATACCCGAGCCATTTGGCTGAGTATTATTATACCATACCTTGTATTACGCTTCAATTACAATATTCTATCATTTCATCAACTGCTTGCATTTAAAAAGCACCTCAACGGGTGCTTTTTAATCACTTCAACAACGGCTCTATTTCATCTACAAATTGGTCGTAGGGGATAACCTCATCAGCATCCATAATAATAGTTTTGCCTGTGTAGATTACATTATCATCGCTTTTAGTCTATATTAGTAAAATAAAACCTCCAATTGTTCTGTGACGTCCATTGACGAAACACATTTGATAGCTTTGTCCAATCTTTCAAACAGAACCTCTAACGTCTCCTTACCCTCTTGAAATAACTCTCTTGTAACCGGACCGCTTAATGTATCTATACATTTTTTCATATTCTCTAAATTAACGCAGATTCTATCAAACATATATTTAGCAGTATAAAGACTTGTTAAGTCAACAGCCATTTTCGTTTTAGAACTTTCCTTTTCAATCATGAAATGCTGTGGTGTTTCCACTTTTATTCCAAAAACACGCATTAGCTTTACAAATCCGCTTTTGGTTATCACAATAAACGAGCTTGCAAGGCGTGATATTTTCGGATTTTCACGCTTAAACTCCTGCAATTCATGGTCTTGAAGCAATTTAAAGTCTGCTCCCTTTACAAAAACCTTGTTATATCTCAGCTGATAGCTTATTGTATAGCGTGATATTGTTGTAAAATACTCAATATCTCTTACCGACATAATCGGCTTACCTCGCCAGTATTTGTCAAAATACTCATATGTATCATCAATGGATAATTGCTGTGGCCGTCTTAATGCTGCTTCCATCTCATGGAAACGGTTTATGTAAGCCGCTGAAAATATCGTTCCCTTTTCGCCTGTCATTTTATGGGCGATAAGTTCACAGCCTTTTTTCGTGATTTGATAATTTTTATATGTCTTTCCTGTACCCGATTTATAACTACTTTCGAGAAAGAAGTCATCAGAACGCAATTTTGCGTTTTGACCTTCAACTAAGTATTTACGGTAAGTTTCAATATCCCTTAACAAATCCGCATGACGCTTTTCAACCATCTGTGCCACTTCTCTGCTGTCCAGTGTTGCTACCTGTGTTTGTAATTTTTGTTCCATTAAAAAAATCTCCTTTCTGATTTGACACAGCAGAAGATTTCTGATATAATAGATTTATCAGAATAATCTTCTGTGTGCAGAGCTTTTCGTATGTAATCTTTGGTCGGATTGACGAAAGGCTCTATTTTTTTTCGTTGTCATCTGGAACATATTCGATTATATCGCTGATATCGCAATTAAGAGCTTTACAAATTCTTTCTATTATTTCAAGACTGACATATTCATTTTTTCCCATACGAGCCATTGACGGTGTGGAAATATTTGCAAGCTTTCTCAATTTACCTTTATTCAGCTTTTTGTCTATTAATAGTTTCCATAGACGGTCATAACTTATACCCATCTTGACCTCCTTTCTGATATTATAATAACACATATCATATGGAAAGTCAAGAAAAATATTAACATTTAGTAAGTTTTTTTTATCTTTTGATAATCATTAAGTTGATGATTGTATAAAATAACATTACGTTTGTATGATTACTCTATATTTTTGAATAATCATACATTATTAGAAATTCCACCAACACAAAAGACACCCCGTAAGAGGTGTCTTTATATGTTTTTAAAACTCATAATGCGTCCACATGCTTACAATTTTTATCGTTTTATTATCATCATCAACTTGATATACTAATCTATGATGTATATTTATCCGCCTCGAATATGCTCCGTCCAAGTCACCTACAAGCTTTTCATATGACGGGGGATTTTGGTACGGATTTTCACGGATAATATCAATAAGCTTTTTTGCCTTTCCATCCAGTTTTGCCGCCTTTAGTTTTGCAATTGCTTTTTGTGCAGACTTTGTATAAAAAATCTTGTACATTACCAGTCCACCTCATTTTCAGGAATACATTCCTCTATCGGTGTCTTTATTCCATCCACTATATCTTTTTTGACAACAGGATTGCTTGAAAGATATAATGTCTCCATAAGACCATTATAATCATCCTCATTTATTATAACCGCATTCCCACTCTTTGTATTAACGCTTATAACATCATTAAATTCTACCGCTTGATTGATATACTCAAATAAATTTTTACGCAAATTTGTTATATTTATATTCGTCATCATAATCCCTCCCTTATTAGTATATGTACATTATAACGTACATATACATAAAAATCAAGTACTTTTCACAAAAAATCTTGAAATATTTTTTCTTTTAATATATACTAAAACAAAAAGGAGTGATTTTACTATGAAAAAGAATTTTGTAACAGGCTTCGTCACAGGCGGTATCATCTGCGCCGCTGTAACAGGCTTCGCCGTTGAATACGCCGTAACGGCCAACCCGTACCCTGTCAAGGTCAACGGCGTTGAGACTACCATACAGGGCTATAACATCAATGATGAAACATACTTCAAGCTCCGCGACGTGTCCGCCGCTGTCGGTGGGTTCGAGGTCGGCTTCGAGG
>CAJTPP010000130.1:0-255 GCA_910578235.1 uncultured Clostridia bacterium
TCTTGCATACTCCCGGACATTCGCCTGGGCATATGTGTTTTTGGGAAAAAGAGCGAGGCTATCTTTTTACGGGAGATTTAGTATATAAGGATACATTATTCGCATACTATCCGTCTACCGACCCCGTATTATACTTCAATTCCCTTGAAAGAATTGCAAAACTCCCTGTAAAAAGTGTATTTCCGGCTCATCATACATTGGATATTCAACCTGAAATTATAATCCGTATGAGAGATGAATTTAGGAAATTACAAG
>CAJTPP010000130.1:266-3154 GCA_910578235.1 uncultured Clostridia bacterium
CAGAGGGTAGGCTTCATCACGGTAGCGGCACCTTTGATTACGGCGATTGGGCATTGTGGATATAAGTAAAGCAGACAAACAGCGTAGAAAGGAGAGAGATGATGTTAGAGCAAGGAACAAAAGCGCCTGAATTTGTATTAAACGACAAGGACGGGAATGAAGTAAAGCTGAGTGATTTTAATGGACAAAGAGTAGTAGTGTATTTTTATCCGAGAGATAATACTCCGGGATGTATGCGTCAGGCATGCGCGTTCAGGGACGCATTTGAGGAATACAAGGCTCTTGGAATACCCGTAATAGGAATAAGCAAGGACAGCGAGGCATCACATCAAAGATTTGCCATGAAAAATGAACTTCCCTTTATACTGCTTGCAGACTCTGAATTAAAAGCAATAAAGGATTATGACGTGTGGCAGGAAAAGAAAATGTACGGTAAAGTATCAATGGGAGTTGTGCGCGCAACGTATCTTATAGGGGTCGATGGCATAGTTGAAAAGGTATGGAAAAAGGCTAAGCCCGATATCAATGCAAAGGAAATACTTGAATATATAAACAGCTAAATATGAGTTAAGAAAAGCAGTTCACAATGAACTGCTTTTTGTGTAGGATATTGACAATTCGGTACGAATATGCTATATTAATGTAGAGGTGACATAATGGAACATAGAACAGGAAAAATTATAGTAAGCTCTGCGGGAGGAACAGCGGCGGCAGGCTCAAAAACATATAAAGTATCAATTCCGTCCTTATGGATAAAGGAAATGGGACTTAATGAAAGTAAGCGAAATATTGAGCTTATGTTTGACGGAAACGGCATATATATTATGGCTGAAAAAACAATTGAGGAATTTGTATCACAAAAAAGGACTATGGGACATCAGCTTAAAAAGCTAAGCTTTTTTGATGATAACGAGCTTTGCAGCATAATTTATGCGGACTTCACGGATAAAACGCTGAAAGCAGAAAATCATACGGAGGATATTGTCAAAACTGCTTTTGGAAATAATGAGATTCCGACTTGGGATGAGTTTATGGATTTTTTGGAGGAGCGGTGCATTCCAAAAGAGCGAAGCGGCATAAGAGAATATCTCGAAACGATTGGTGTTGCGGAATATAATCCGTTAGAAATAATAAAAAAGACTAAAGGAAAGATGGCGGAGGATAAGCAATGGATAGAGATAGAGGAGATATAAAACTTGTAACGGATGAGAAAATTGCTGAAACCTCATCAAAGGGCAATCAGGAAAAGTGGTTTGATGCTGAAACAAATCAATGGTACAAGCTTGACCAATTCGGATATGAAACACTGAGTGAAACCTTAATTTCAATATTACTTGAGAAAAGCAATATTGAAAAAGACACTCCGTTTACCTTTGTGCGTTACGAACCTGTAAGAGTTGTAGTTCATAATCGTGAGCGGACGGGTTGTATAAGCGATAATTTTTTGAAAGAGGGACAGTCGGTTATTACGATAAATTACCTTTTATCAAGAGTTTTGGGATATTCTCTAAAAGATAAGTTGTTATCTTTTACGAGTGATAAAAAAAGAATAGCTTATCTTGTCGAAGCAACAAAGGATTGCACGGGACTTGATTATTTTGGGGAATATCTGACGCTGCTTTTTGAGATTGATTCTTTATTCTTGAATGACGACAGACATCTTAATAATATTGCTGTTATAAAATACGGCGACAAATATGATTATTGTCCGATTTTTGATAATGGAGCAGGCTTATTATCAGATACAAGATTTTCGCCTATGGATATAGATCCCAAAGCGTTAATATCATCATTAAGAGCAAGACCGTTTAATATGAGTTTTACTCGCCAAATGAATACCGCAAGGTTGTTATATGGAAAACAACTTTCAACGTCTATATTGAAGAGTGAAGATATAATGGAATACTTACGTCCTATTCTTGAATTTTATCCGCAAAAGGATAGAGCAATTATTGCGGATAGAGTGGTGGAGAGTGTATTGGCCAGACAAAAATTTTTATGATGGGCAAAATGACAAATTTATAAAAATATAGAAATAAGGGACTTATAAATTATGTACAGACATTTGTCCACTCGGTGGACAAATGTCTAAAAAATAGAAATATTGTAATGTTATCTGTATAGCTGAGCAAAATAAATGTAAAATATTATGCCTTATATATGGAGGACAGAATGAAAAATCAGTATGGACAGACATTGTGGAAATACCACAGTTTAAAAGACTGGGCGACGATATGAAAACAGATGTTTTAGTTATAGGCGGCGTCTTGTGTGGTTTGCTTTGCACATATTATTTGCAGCAGGCAGGTGAGGACTAATTGTAGCAACTCATTTACCGTTTATAAATAAGCGTGGAAGTTATTTTCTGAAACTGTATCAGAACGCTCGTATGTTGCGTGTTTGAAAACGTACATGAAATTGACGAAATGTATGTTAACGAAAACGACAAGGGGATGTCGTTTCGTTCATATAAAAATCTACTGTTCATAGGCGGAGGAGGATACAGAACGGACAAGTCAGGCAGTAACTGGAACGAAATATGGAATTTTGCAAATAAATATTATCCTAAGGCGAAGAAAAAATATTTGTGGGCAACGCAGGACTGTATGAGCCTTGATAAAATTCCGTATATAGGACGCTATTCGAAAAGAATGCCTGATTTATATGTGGCGAGTGGTTTTAATAAATGGAGAGTAACATCGTCTATGGCGGCGGCTGTGATAATTGCCGATATGGTCTGCGGAAAGAAAAATGAATTTGCCGAGGTGTTTTTTTCGCAAAGAAGCATATTAAAACCACAGCTTGCTGTAAATAGATTTGAAGTGACAATAAATTTATTAATACCAACAGTGAAAAGATGTCCGCATATGGGTTGCGCACTTAAATGG
>CAJTPP010000131.1 GCA_910578235.1 uncultured Clostridia bacterium
AATCAGCGCAATAGACCAATTCTGTACATCATCCATATCCTTGTCAATGTCCGTCCCTCCTAAGTGTAAAAATGGTGTTGTTAAATTTGGCATAATCTTTTTCTTCCTTTCTCATACAAAAAGCACGTCATAAGACGCGCAAAATTATTGACATCATTACTTTTTTTATGTTATAACTCAGATACCACGCCGCATATTATCATACGAGCCTATAAAGGCTCTATTCCTACAACACTTCGTGTTGTTCGCCTCTCTACGGCATACGAGCCTATAAGGCTCTATGCCTACAACACTTCGTGTTGTTCGCCTCACCCCTCGCCGAGCCGCTTATCTCCGCCCATAAGCCGCTGTACATTTTCCTCCGCAATTCTTTCGTTGCGCTCGGACTCTTCAACGATAAGAGCGATACATCTCGGCACCATAACCTCAGTATTATAAAGTATCTGAAAATTCTTGCCGTTCAATGTAATCGTGCAGGAATTGTCTTTTACCCCCTCAGGACGGCGTATAAATACAGGAACTTTCTCATTGTAAAACTCCTGCACCTTGCTTTCATGATTATTTTTTGTTGCTGCCATAAAATTTCCTCCTCTTTCATTCAATGCTCTGTGCGGCTTATGCCGCGCTGAATAGTTTTCCGACGACATGCGCGCCGGAAAACATCAGCAAAATAAAAATTGTTTGTAATCGAAATTTTTATTTTCTCTCTATTCTGTAAATTGCCCGAAACGCGGTTTCGGGCAGCGCGGACACGCGCGCTTTTTTAGTATCTTGTCGACACCGTTTCAATTCTCACCATATACTCGTTTACAAGTATCTTCGCCGCGTGATATGACTTCCAGCCCATTGTGCTTCTCTGATTAAGCGGATCGGCGCTGCCCGCGCTGCCCAAAGGCTTTGTGATATTCTCCAGAGTGCCTTTCGGATCAGTCACGCCGTAAGCGTTGTCACCCAGTACAAGCGTGGAGTAAACAGGCTTGCCGTTTGCCGCGCCCTCTCCCGGATAAATTTTCATATCTGCCGCCACACTCTCGTCGACTTCCACAGAACATGTCAGATACGCCTCACCGTTCTTGCCTGCCGTAACAGATGATACAGTGTAAACAAAATCATTGACAAGTATTTTTCTTTTTGTATCCGCCGCTGTAAGCTCTGCCGCCTGTTCATCGGTAATTGTTTCCGCTATGTAGATATTTTTACCGTCAACTTTTGCGGCGGACAATTCATTATATCCCGCAATCGGGTTGCCATAGAATACCTTTGCGTCAGCTGTCTCAACAAATCTAACGCCGTAAAGCTCGCCGATTTCACCGTCGTAAATCTGCTTTGTGTCAACATACTGATGCGGATACTTCCATTCGGGATCATTCATCAAGTCATGAGCAATATCCGTATGAATAATAGCCACATACTTGTTGCCCTTAAGCTTCTTTGCCCTGTTGCCCTTTAGAGTTCGCACAGCCTTTTTTATCTCCGCTACAGTCAGCACATCCGCGGTTGTCAGTGACGCTCTCTCCGTCTTGCCGTTCGGGTATTGCACGTTAGTACCTGTTGAAAGCACATCGGCGGTTAAGCTGTCCAGCGTCTCGCCCGCGTTGTCTCCCAGCACTTCATTAATTCTCAGCACCTCCGGCGATGGGTTTGGAGTAAAGAATTCAAACTGATCCGTAGTGCTTACATACGCTCCGTACTGCTCGGGAGTGGTTGTAACCCTTGAAATATTAATAGCCGTGCCCTCAGGGGTAATACCTTCTGTAAGAGGCATTTTAGCCTTTGGAAGCGGAGACATCTTGTCCCACGCTATTGTCTTGCCTTTGCCCTTCGGTATTTCCACCTTCTGACCGAACTGCGCGTGTACCATAGTCGGCTTTGACACCATCAAAAGGTGGCGGTTGAGCACAGGCTGATACAAAGGTTGTACTCCCGCGCTTGTTGTTGTGTTCATATTCAAATTATTTTCATATCCTAATGCCATAAATCATCATTTCCTTTCCGTGTATTATAAAAACCTGTTTTCATTTCTGCAACTCTCACGAGTTGTTCCTCTCTTACGTCATTGCGAGCCTGTAAGGCTTTATGCCTGTATCCGTCTCCTATCCTCTTATCCTTTCAATGTACCTTTTAAAATCATTATCCGTCATAGTTGCCGGATTGGCTTCTACTTTTCCGGGGCTTGATCCCCGCATATTGCCGTTTTGAGCTATGGCTCTGCGTTGCCGTCCGCCGTCTGCCTTTGCGCTGTTGGCGGCAAGATACGCGTTTGACACAGAGCTACCGTTTACAATATTTTCGTAAAAGGTATTGTTAGCCATAGCCTTTGCAAAATTAAAATCAGGTACTATTTTTTTCAGCTCATTAGCCTCATTCTGCCAACGCTGTTGAATATCCGCAATTCTCATCTGCCTATACATTTGCTTTCCCTGCTCATTGCGATACTTTTGCGCGTCAATACTGTCCTGCATCTGCTGTCTGTATTTGTCTACGCTTACACCGTTCTTTTCGGCATTCTGATACTGTAAGTCGTCGATAAGCTGACAAATGGCGGCGTCGCCGTCGTCTATACCGTAGAAATTAAGCGCGTGTTGTTTTAACCCTTCAAGCGTCTCCATACCCTCACGGGATTTTTTCAGGCGTTCACCTATGATGCCATCAATTACGCTCTGATATTCCTCCTGAGTGCTGAACACCTTAAACGGTTCTGCTTTCGCTGCGTCTGCGGGTACGGCGTCACCCGTATTGTTTCCGTCCTGATCGGACATGAAATCATTCTGCGCGGCTTCGGCTTGTACTTCGCCGTCACCGCTCTGCGCCGAATTGATGTAGCTTTCAAACTCCTCGTCACTCATTTCCTCTACTTCGGGTTCGGTGAATTCCCTCTGTGTAACGTCTGTTACTTCTGCACCGTTTTCATACTGAGGGCCGGCCGTTTCGCCATTACTCCACTGCCCG
>CAJTPP010000132.1 GCA_910578235.1 uncultured Clostridia bacterium
TGACTGCCGCCTCGTCTCCGCTGTAAATTTCAAGATTGTAAAATACAGCCGACGCTTCGCTTACGTCATCTCCGCTGAATTCGTTAAGTATCATTGCCGGATCCGGTGATGTGTCCTTTTTATAGCTGTCATAAATGCTTTTCGCCAGACGCCTGTACACATCTGTAGAAAACTCCTCCGGTTGTATTTTTTCACATGCGGCTTTATATAATTTTTTACTTTGCGATATGAGTCCTATGAGTCTTTTCTCCGCCTCTATAAGACTGCCCGTCACCTTATGCTCACGCGCCGCCTCGCGTTTTTGCTGTTCTGTTTTTTTCTGATATTCTGTTTTTGCAGGTATACGCCTGTAAGTATTTTTAGATGTCTTTTCCTTATATTTGCTTAATATTGCATCGCGGCTTATACCTGTATCCTCCGCAATCTTTGTTATATACGCGTCCACTTCAACAGCGTCTTTCAATTTGGTAAATATATTTACCACTTCGTCTATAAAAAGTATTTTTCCATCGGTATTTGTTACATCATACTGATTTTTTATAAGCGAAATTTTAAATTCCGTTGCGGGCACTGCCTTTTTCACAGCCTCTCTGAACTTTTCAATTCCGTTTCTGTTTATGTATTCGTCCGGATCTTTCGCGTTTTTCAGACGTATTACTCTTGACCGTCCTCCCGCCTCGCTTATAATATCTATCGCGCGCAAAGCCGCTTTTGTTCCCGCCTCGTCACTGTCATAACATATAAGAATTTCATTTGCGTAACGAAGCATAAGCTTTGCCTGATTTTCAGTAATCGCAGTTCCCAGCGTCGCCACAATATTTTGTATACCCGCCTGATATACCGATATAACATCCATATATCCCTCGCATAAAATCAACTCGTTGGCCTTTGCATTTTTTGCAAGATTTAAAGAAAACAAATTTTTTCCTTTGTCAAATACAGGTGTTTCGGGAGAATTAAGATATTTGGGTATTTTATACCCGTTCAATTCCTTGTTTTCGTGTAAAATTCTTCCGCCGAAACCGATCACATTTCCCCTTACATCTATTATAGGAAACATTACCCTGTCACGAAATTTATCATATATTCTGCCATCGCAGCTTACCGCCAGCCCTGCCTCCATTATTTCCTCATTCTTAAAGCCCTTTGAATTAAGGTGTTTTATAAGCGCATCCCGATCCTGTGAAGCATATCCCAAGCCATAGACCGTAACTGTCTTCCATGGAATATTTCTTTTTGCGAAATACTGCTGCCCGCTCGCTCCCGTACCGCTATCTTTCAGACAGTCATAGAAAAATCTTGCCGCATACTTATTCATTGCGAGTATACGCTTTTTCTTTTCATGATTAACATCACTGAAAGCATCGTTATTTTCAGGAATGATAATACCGGCTCTGTCGGCAAGCAGTTTCAGCGAGTCGACAAAATCCAGATTTTCCGTGCGCATAACAAACTGAACAAGATTTCCGCTTGCTCCGCAGCCAAAGCAGTGAAAGAGCTGTTTTTCCCTGCTCACGTGGAACGAGGGTGTTTTCTCGTTATGAAAAGGACACAAGCCGCTGTAGTCACGTCCGGACTTTTTCAGCTGCACATATTGAGACACATAATCTATGATATCATTTTCATCACAAATATTCGCTATCATTTCATCTGAAATACGTCTCGGCATCAATCCTCATCTCCTTTTCCAACGGTACTATTTTCGCACATTATGCAGAAAAATATACCTGCCTGTTTTTATAATACAACATTACAGGTTAAAAATCCTTTTTTTCTTTAAATTTTATCATAATATGCAAAAAAGAGGACATTAATATCCTCTTTTCAGCGAAAAGCATACATATCAATTCATTACAGCCGCTCCTATAAGAGTGTTAATATCTTCAATACCATGCCTCTTCATGTACCTGTTTATGTCTTCTTTAACTGACAAAATCAAGTCTGGCTTTGCAAAAAGTCCGGTGCCCAGCGCGACCAGAGACGCTCCGGCAAGCATAAACTCAATAACGTCATCTCCGCTCATAACACCGCCCATTCCAATGATAGGAATTTTAACTGACTCATAAACCTCGTGAATCATCCTCACCGCCACAGGCTTTACGGCCGGCCCGGAAAGTCCGCCGGTGTTATTTTTCAATACAGGCTTTCGCGTATTTATATCTATCTTCATACCGAGAAGCGTGTTTATAAGAGACAATCCGTCAGCGCCTCCGCTTTCCGCGGCTTTTGCTATCTCAGAAATTGACGTTACATTCGGCGAAAGTTTGACAACAAGCGGCTTTTTAGAATATTTTTTCACTGCCGCCGTAAGCTCATTCACCGTTTTGGTGTCTGTACCGAACGCAAGTCCTCCGTGCTTTACATTAGGACATGAAACATTCATTTCTATAACCGCAACATCTGTATCTGATAGTATTTCCGCCATCTCGCAATATTCCTCTAATGTGTTGCCGGACATATTCGCTATAACATGAGTATCATATTCCGAAAGAATAGGCATTATATTTTCCGCAAAATACTCTACTCCCGGATTTTGCAGGCCGACACTGTTTAATATCCCGCTCGGCGTTTCCGCAATACGCGGCGGTTTATTTCCCGCTCTCGGTGTTCTTGTAAGTCCCTTTGCTCCAAATCCCCCGTATTCCTCTATCGGAACAAACTGATTATACTCCATACCGAAACCAAATGTTCCCGAAGCCGTGACAACAGGATTTTTAAACTCTATTCCGCAAAAATCAATCTTTGTATTAATCATTTAATGTCACCTCCTTGGAATAGAAAACAGGACCGTTTGTACAAACCTTGGCATATTTGTCCGTCCCCTCCTTATTTGTTTCA
>CAJTPP010000133.1:0-1558 GCA_910578235.1 uncultured Clostridia bacterium
CTTATTCATTATTAACACCCGCTTTCAGTTCCGCTATCTCAAGCATGAGCATAGCGTTGATTTCGTCCTGTGACATAGCGCTTGCGGTATAGGCTTCCTGTCCCATTGCAATGGCTCTGTCAAGCTCTCCCGCTTTTAGTTGATCCTGTGTGAATACCATGCCGTTAAGCCATTCATACCCCGTGTTGTCAATCTCCGTAACAACCGCACTGGGATATCTCGCCAAAAGTCCGTCCTTTTCCGCTTCTGTTACCGCCGTGTATGTGTCTGTAAGCTGCTCACCACCGTAATCACGCTGCACTGTAAGCTCGTATTTTACAAGCTGTAATTCGTCTCCGTAAAATCTATACTTCATCTTATCACCGCCTTACTGATATCTGTTGTTTACAAATGTGTTTCCTGTTCCTGACGTTTCTATATAATTTTTACCTAATATATAGTTGTTGGAAATTTCATTATACTGACCATTTTGCACACTTATCGTATACTGCGTCTCTGTATAGTCTGATGTCTGCCCTGTTCCGCGAAAAATATAATTACCACATATGTATCCGCGTTTTCCAAGTATTTTTATTCCGATTTCCTCGCTGTCTATTATAACACAATTTGTCACATTAGTATTACTGCTATTTATATATATTCCTATCGTGCAGTACATTGTTCTTATTTTATTAATGAGTGTAAAATAATTACTTGCAACATGTATACCTTCCGCGAAACCTTCTATCTTAACATTTTCAACTAATGCATGCGAGCCGTTATTTGCCAGACGAATACCGATACCCTGCGGGTTAGCCAGCGTGCAATCTATACTGAAATTTCTCAGTGTAGCATACGGTTGCAAAACACGAATTACATCGCTTAAGGAAATATCCGTCTGCAATGTGGTCGCTCCAATACCCATACCTTCTATTGTAACATTACACTTGTTAACATCTATTCGATTTGATATATTATACGTTCCTTCCCGAAGTACGATCTTACCTCCGCTCTCAGGCAATGCCGCAATGGCTGCGTTAATCTGCTCCTGATCATCTGTGCCGTCACACAAAAAATCAACATTATTCCATACCGAATTCGTATCAGGCGAACCGACTACAATAGTCGCCGTATTTGATTTTTCTTTTAAATTTTCTGTTATTTCTTCAATTGATGTATAGTCGTTTAAATTAAATCCATGTATATCTGCTGCCGCAATAGATGATGTATAAATATGATTACAAACCAATTCACCGTCAAGCGTCCATTCCTCCCCCTGAGTTTGTTCTAGTGGCGGCTTATCCGTAAGATCGTTATAGCTGCCCGAATATGCGGCGTCACTAAGTGCAAGACGCTGTTCAAAGAACGATATCTCCTTTACATTTCCCTCGTCATCTCTTACAACGCCTACTGACGCAATCGGATCTCCGTTAACAAAACTGTCCGCAGTGCTTGTATACAATATTTCGGGATTTGCCTGCGCTCCCGCTTCTATTCCGGCAAGCTTCGCCTTGTCGGCGTTAGTGTAATCGTTAGTCGACAAGCCTTTGCCGTTTACTTTGTCCACTTTGCTGTTCAG
>CAJTPP010000133.1:1688-2700 GCA_910578235.1 uncultured Clostridia bacterium
AATAATCAACAGTATAGCTCCCATCGCCGTTTGGAAAGAATTGAGGGTGCTCTACATCTGCGATATGAAATTTAAAAACACCGTTATTATAACTGTTATCATACGTCTTTTCTACCCATACCTTTTTTTTGTCTATGTCGAAACAAATTGCTATCGGCTGGTAATCAGGTGTTTCATATATTTTAAATTTACTATTGATATTCCAGCTTTTCAGATCAGAGGTATTAGCGGTGTTAAACACACCATGATCATCTATATCAAGAGAAATATCACCTACGACCTCGAATATATCTGTTTCCACATAATCAGTTGTCACTCCGGTAGTATGTTGTGATAATTCTTCGGACATTATCTCAATATCAAGACCTGCCGTCTGCTCCGCCGCATCACCGTACAAATCTTTTTGAGCCGCCGATATATCCTCTATTGTGTCCACCTTGTCAGACAACTCATTGACTGCGTCAAGAAATGACATCTTACTGTCTGTTTTCAAATTGGCCAGACTGTTTCCCGTAACTTCGGAATATCCCTGCTCCACAGTATATGTACTGCCTGCTTTGTCAGTATTCTCCGAACTATACTCTGAACCGTACCCTTCAATTCCATAATGATCTCCTGAAGGAGAATTGTCATCCGGCCAGAAATCCAGATTTATATTCTCATAATGATATAACGGCACGTGAACGCTTTCTTCGTCTATATATGCCTGTACAGGATTTTCCGACGCTGAAATATACACGCTTGCGTCGTCAAAATAGTAAGCAAGGTGTACGTAAGAGTCCGATCTGTTAACGGGAATATTTACCGGGCGTGTCATCAATACAATATCCTCCAGTAATTTGCCGTCAAAATACAGTTTGATATCCAAATCGGGCAGCCGGAGATATTCCCCTTCATATTCCTGTCCGTCCGAAAAATACAGCTGCGGAATTCCTATGGGTAATACCGCTTTGAACGTATGCCGCACATTTTTGTTGTATAACTGCTGTTCTATATTATTTCTAACCCCATC
>CAJTPP010000134.1 GCA_910578235.1 uncultured Clostridia bacterium
GCGGCGAAGCTCTTGCAGGTGACAATGGTTTCGGGCTTGATGAAAACACTATTGCCAGGATTTGCGAGAATATCAAGAAAACAGTGGATATGGGCGTGCAGGTGTCCATTGTTGTAGGCGGTGGAAACATATGGCGCGGCCGAAGCGGCGAGAATATGGACAGAACAAGAGCTGATCATATGGGTATGCTTGCAACGGCTATTAACGCGCTGGCTTTATGCAGCGCGCTTGAAAATCTGGATGTTCCTACAAGAGTGCAGACAGCCATTGAGATGCGGCAGGTTGCCGAGCCTTATATCAGAGGCAAAGCGATAAGACATCTTGATAAAAGCCGGGTAGTTATATTCGGCTGCGGTACGGGAAATCCGTTTATGTCAACAGATACGGCTGCCGCGCTTCGCGCAGTGGAAACGGAAGCTGAAGTTATACTGCTTGCAAAAAAAGTTGACGCAGTATATGACAGTGACCCGAATATAAATCCTGATGCAAAGAAATATGATGTGCTTTCTTTCAGTGATATTCTTTCAAAAAATCTCGGTGTGATGGATTCAACAGCGGCATCTCTTTGCCGTGACAATAATGTTCCTATACTTGTATTCGGACTTAATGATCCCGTTAATATTGTAAGAGCAGTAAAGGGTGAAAAAATAGGAACACTTGTTAACAATAACGGAAAACTTTAATTTTAAAACAGGAGGAAAATATAATGGGAAAATATCCGGAAATAGAGAAGAAGATGGAAAAAAGAATAGATGGTTATGCGGGAGAACTAAAAACTATACGCGCGGGCAGGGCGAACGCATCTGTTCTTGATAAGGTGGCAATAGATTATTACGGAACAATGACTCCGGTTGCTCAGGTTGGATCAATATCGTCTCCTGAACCGAGAATGCTTGTAATTCAACCGTGGGACGCAAGTGTGCTTAAAGAGATCGAGAAAGCTATAAATGCTTCAGATATAGGTATAGCGCCGCAAAATGATGGTAAGGTAATAAGATTAACTTTCCCTCCGCTTACAGAGGAAAGAAGAAAAGAGCTTGTTAAAACTGTAAAAAAATATACAGAGGAAGCAAAGGTTCAAATTCGTAATATAAGACGAGACGCCATGGAAGATTTTAAAACTCAGAAGAAGAACGGTGAAATCACAGAGGATGATCAAAAAACAGCAGAGAAGGATATTCAAAATCTTACAGATAAATATATTAAGGAAATTGACACTATTTGCGCCGCAAAGGAAAAAGAAATTCTTGAGGTATAATTTTCTGTGAAAAATGTCAGACCGGCAGACAAGGATTAAATATTGTCTGTCGGTATTGTGTTAATATGAGGAGTATCAGATGTTCTTTAATAAAAAAAATAAGCAGGAAATTGATATGCTGCGTTTGCCGAAGCATATCGGCATTATTATGGATGGTAACGGACGATGGGCAAGAAAACGGGGATTGCCGAGGAGCGCGGGACATAGCGCCGGTGCGGACGCATTGAAAAAAATAGTTATTGAAGCTAATAATCTCGGTGTTAAATATATAACTGTATATGCGTTTTCTACGGAAAACTGGAAACGTCCTAAGGAAGAGGTAGATTATTTGATGAATCTCCTGCTGGATTATCTGCGCAATGCTGAAAGAACTCTTTCAGGTGAAAATGTTGTAATACGAGCGATAGGATCAAGAAAAGAATTGTCTCGGGAAATTTGTGAGCAAATTATAAAAACTGAGGAATTTACGAAAAACAATACAGGAATTGTAATGAATATCGCTCTTAATTACGGAGGCCGTGAGGAAATTGTAAACGCGGCTAAAGCTATTTGTGACAAAGTTCGGAATGGTAAAGTCAAAATTGACGACATTGATGACAAAGCGTTTTCTAAATATTTATATACGGCAGATCAGCCTGATATTGATTTACTTATAAGAACAAGCGGAGAGCAGCGTTTGTCTAATTTTATGCTATGGCAGGTAAGCTACGGAGAATTATGGTTTACCGATAAGCTGTGGCCTGATTTTAAGCCTGCCGATTTACGCAGAGCTATTATAGATTTCCAAAATCGGGGAAGAAGATTTGGAGGGATATAAATATGAAAATAAGAATTAT
Organism: uncultured Clostridia bacterium; assembly: GCA_910578235.1. Lineage (GTDB taxonomy): Bacteria > Bacillota > Clostridia > UBA1381 > UBA1381 > Hominilimicola. The sequence continues at coordinate 2,095 of CAJTPP010000134.1, forward strand.
TACAGCCGTAATTGCTCTGGCTGTATTTGCCGGAGTGCTTTTGGCGCCTCCTATAGTATTTACGGTTGCTCTCGCGGCTGTTATTCTTTTCATGATTTATGAGTGTTATTGCGCTACAAAAGCTGATATGCCAATGAAGGCGGTCGGAATGTTTTCAGCAGTTTTGATGATGGGAACAGTTGTGTTTACATGGAAAATCAACAACAAATCACCCGCGTTTCTTGTTTTTCTAATAGCCGCGATAGCTCTTAGTCTTTTAATGTATATGACTTTGACGGTGGCTCGTCATGGAAAAAGAGATTATAAAGAAATTCTTTCAAATGCTTTTTTGACAATATATATTGTGCTGTCAATGGGAAGTGTCTGGCTGGCGAAAGAAATGTATGGAACTGTAGTTATGCTGCTGATTTTTATATGCGCATGGTCAACGGATACATTCGCATATTTTACCGGACGAATATTCGGAAAGCATAAGCTTATTCCAAGAGTAAGTCCTAACAAAACGGTTGAAGGTTCAATAGGAGGCATTATCGGTTCTGTTATTGTATGTA
>CAJTPP010000135.1 GCA_910578235.1 uncultured Clostridia bacterium
CATATGGAGCAGGCTTTGATTATTCGCTGATATTTTACACATCATAAATACAAGAGGCGCTTCAATGAATGAAACACCTCCGTAAATATGAATGTAATTTGTATTTAATTTATACTGATTGATATACCTCTTATTTTATGAACTTACTGCTTACAGGCTTCATACTTTCAAGAGATCTCCATACGAAAGCGGACACATATCCTCCCTCATGCTGTGTTAACTCAACCTTTACTGTCTCTCTCTCAGGATTTTCACCCTGTATTCCCGTAAGCTCCGCGCTTCTTACCTCGCTGAGTACTCCGTCACTTGTGTATGACGATACTATCAGCATGCCGCCATTCGGACTGTTTTTCAAAACATCCACATCGACAAAGCCTTCGTCTTCTGACGCTCTGATACCCGTTACCGTATACTCATTGCCTGACACTACCATGACCGTTACTTCCACATTGCTTATCACGTTATAGTTCTCAGTATCCTCCGGTGTATATACAGCCTTAAATGTATGTTCGCCGATCTCGCCTACATCCTGACTGTCGTCTTCCCAGCTCCAGCCGTCAGGCAGTCTTACTCCTGAAAGCGTCATCCCGACTTCTGCCGTTATTCCTGTCGGAGCTTCGGCTACCGGATCAGCTTTCTCTATTACATACTCGGTTTCCGCATTCTCGGGAAGCGCGTAATAGAGTGCGTCCTCTCCTGTAAGTACCGCTGTCGCCGTATGTGTTCCCGCGTTAATGGCGTCACCGTTCTGAGCCGTCACGCTTACATCATCACCTCTGACTATATCGCCTGTCAGCACCGCTGAAACACTGCTTGCCTGACCGTCATATACACGCGTGTCTGTACCCGTCCATTCAAGGCCAAGCTCAATCGGAGTTACATTTACTGTGATTTTATTTTCATAGCTGTCATTTAGACTTACGCTTCCGCCGTATACTGCCACAATAGTATTTTTACCCGGAACAAAGCCTTCCTGACCTTGCACTAATTTTGAAGCCTTTATTCTCACTGACGCTGTTCCTTCTGTTCCCGTTTCGTTGTAATCCACTGACGCGGTAGCCACTGTCGGGCCCATTTCATCACCAAAATGGAACTCAATGAGGTCTCTTGCTGCATACAAGGACAAATCTGACGGAGCTATTTCAACCTTCGCATTAATAACGAACGAATCGTTATACACAACATTTATAGCATTTGATGTTACAATTGTATCAGCTTTATCTATTCTCACATTAATACTTGCTTCTTCAAGCGCGTTGAAGTTGTTGTCCTCGTCTACCCTGTAATACACGGTATAGTTACCGACCTCTGACGCTGTCGGGATTTCTGTAAACCATTCGCCGTCGTCAAGCTTATACATCATTGTTCCGCCGTTGGTTATACCCGCTGTCACAAGCTCCTGCTCCTCGCCCGTATACGCGAGCGTGTTCGCTTCAGGCGCAGTTACAGTCGGGTTAATCTTAGCTATGCTTATAACTCCATCAAATGTCTGTTCTTCTGTGTCGTTATAGTTCTTATCGCCCTGCGACTTGTATGATACGGTATAATCGCCCGCTTCGGCAACTGCCGGTACTTCTTCCGACCATTCACCGTCATTAATCTTATATACTACCGTGCCGTTTTCAGCCTCGCCCGCTGTCACAAGAGCCTGCTCCTCGCCTGTATACGCAAGATTTTCAATTGGTGTAGGTTCAAGTGTAAGAACTGAATCCGCTTTTTCTATGATGTATTCCTGCTCGAAGTTTTCAGGCAGCGCATAATATTCTTTCATATCTCCTGTAAGCTCAGCTACTGCTGTGTACTCGCCTGCGTCTGATTCATCTCCGCCTGTAATAACCACACCAACATTATCATTATTAAAGATATTGCCTACAGCCGCCATTACATTATTGCTCTTGCCCGGCTCATATGTGCGTGTTTCCCAGCCTGACCAGTCAAGCAACAATTCTCTCGGCTTTACGTTTATCAGCACAGTATTGGTATCGTTGCCGTTTACGTTCACATTTCCGCCGTACTTAACATAGATAGTGTTTATTCCCGGCTGGAAATCCGAAGTTACTCTTACATTTGTGATCGTTACCGTACCTTCGATTTTTGACAAATCGTCATATTTCACCGGCGCTGACCCGATTGTACGCTGTACACCACCGTTATCCAGAATCAAATCTACATTGTCGGGATTTGTGAATAATGAGATACCGGACTGTCTGTTTGTAAGCCTTACCGTCAGGTTAAACGTGTCGCCGTACGTCACCTCATCATTGACTGCGGAAGACGTAATATCCGCCATGTCAATCTTAGCTGCTACGCTTGCCTCTGCCACGTCGTTAAAGTTACTGTTACCCACTATTCTGTACGATACGGTGTAGTCACCCGCGGCTGTCGCTGTCGGAACTTCTGTTGTCCATTCGCCGTCGCCAAGCTTATACTCAATTGTACCGCCGTTAGTTTCCGCTGCTGTTACAAGCTCCTGCGCGTTGCCGTCATATATAATACTGTTAGCTACAGGAGCTGTAACTATAGGATCAGCCTTTTCTATATGCGCGCTTACAGACTGCACCGCCGTATCGTTATAGTTATTTGAATACTATTTTTTATGAGTAATAATGCAGTCTTTCATGATTTTGACTAATGCCT
>CAJTPP010000136.1 GCA_910578235.1 uncultured Clostridia bacterium
GGTCGTGAGTTCGAGCCTCATCCGGGTCGCCATAAAAAAGCGCGTTATGCGCTATTAAGACAGCGAAAAAGTATTGAGGATAAAATTTATCCTTAATACTTTTTTATTTATAAAATACACACTTACCATTGTTCAGATAAAAGTGACAATGTATCGTAAAAAGTTGAACATAATGAGCTGATGTGATATAATGATCTTGTCGATCAATCAAAATTTGTGAGGTGATTTCAATGGTGGCATTTTTACGCTTAAAAAATATCTAAACGCATAAGACTATATTAAATAGTTTTATGCGTTTAGATATTTCAAACTATTTAATAAAGGAGAGCAAGTATGATATTTCAAGACAATGTACTTAAAGAGTATTTAAAAAATGTATATTTTATAGCAGGTACGCCGTGCGGAGGGAAAACGACTATTTCAAAAATATTAGCAAAAAGACATAATTTTTCCGTTTATGATATTGATAAGCAGTTTTCAATACATCAAAAAATAGCTAATGCAAAATTCCAGCCTTCAATGACTAAGAGATTTAAAAACGCGGATGAATTCTTTTTGCGTTCAGTTGAATCTTATACAAAATGGTTAACTGATAACACGAGAGAACAATTAGATTTTGTACTGCTGGATTTAATTCGGCTCTCGCAAAATCAAATAGTATTGTGTGATTGTCATTTGACTATAGAAGAAGCTGACAAGTTGACAGACGTATCAAGAGTTGCATTTTTAATAAAAGATCCTTCAAATCTTATTGAAGATTATTGTAATCGTCCAGACCATCAGGATTTTAATAATTTTATTAACAGTAGTACGAATGTTGAAAACGCAAAAGCGACTTGTAACAGAACATTAAGAAACATAAATACAGAAATTTATAAGAAAATTAAAAACAGTCATTATTTTTGGCTTGAAAGGGATGAAAATAGTACTGTAGAAAAAACTGTATATAAAGTAGAGAAGCATTTTCAATGGGAATAAAAACACTTGTGCGGCAGGAATTCTTTTCCGCACACATTACAAAATTATGATTTGTCAGTCAAATTAAACCTCAAAAACATAAGGAGTCACTCCTTTATATGAGATTATTTTGCTAATATCAAAACAAAAAAGCCAATAGATTAAAATAAAATCTATTGGCTTTTTTTCATATTTGATATATCTATACATACAGCCTACTGACTGTTTTAACATCACCATGCACATATGCACAACTTGGAAAAAGAAACAGATTATTCTGTTTCCCTTTATGATATAAAAATATATATAATATCATGACAGTCTGTTGAGCTTCATATTATCCGAAAGCTCCTCCATTGTAATAGTGCGCGTATGCTTCGTGTGCGCCCATTCGGTCTTGTTTTTCCCAAGCATACCCTGTATCGCTATCGGTATCCATGTAAAATTATATATTATGTAAGTAAAATAGTAAAAAATCATTTTAGGCCTGAATTCACGCCGCTCATACCATATTACAAACGGAGTATAGCAGAACTGCATAATTACTATTATATTCCATATAACTGTCCATGCTGCAGAACCGTGGAAGAGATATGCCAGCTGAACAAAACCCAAATCACCGTCAGGATGAAATGTCTGAGCATATGCGAAAAAGGTTATTATTCCCGTTGCTATAATACGTATAGGCTGCACAAGATACACAGCGCAGTCAACACAGCTCAGTTTTCTTTCACGTATACCTTTCTTTATAAGCTTAAAGAAATATCTTGACGCAACATCACAATGTCCCTGCATCCAGCGTACTCGCTGTCTCCATGACTGACGCAGCGTAAGCGGTTTTTCGTCATAAACCTTCGCGTTATATGCAAACGCCACTTTTTCGTCATTAAGAGCAAGCTTCATTGTAAATTCCATGTCCTCGGTCAGACATGTTGCTCCCCAGCCGAGCTTTTTCAGCACATCCAGCGATATAATAAAGCCTGTGCCTGACAGCTCACAGCAGAGTCCCGCCTTATAGCGCGAAAGCTGAAATATTCTGTTTATACTCCAGAAGCAGAATGAATATGCCGCCGTAATCCACGAGTCATACGGATTTTTACTGTCCAGAAAACCCTGCACAACCTTGAACCCCTGATTGGCGCGCTCATTCATTGCCCGCAGATAATTCTTGTCCACAAGATTATCAGCGTCAAATACCGATATATAGTCATACTGCTTATCCATATCATAAAGCTTTTCAAACATCCACTCAAGCGCGTGCCCCTTGCCCCGCAGAGACGGAACATCGCGCACGCACACCTGCGCCCCCGCTTCTCTCGCAGCCTGAGCGGTATTGTCCGTACAATTATCGGCAATAACAAAAATATCATACGCCTCAGCCGGATAATCAAGCTGACGGAGCGATTTAACCATATTGGCGATTACCGCTTCTTCATTATGCGCGGAAATTATAAGCGCGAACTTATGAATTGTATTTTTAATCTGTTTATTTCTATCCTTTACAGGCAAAAAGCCAATCAGTCCGATGATAAGATAATAAATGCCTATTGACAGCGAAAATACCTGCAGCATTATACTAAACACAGTCAAAAACAAACTGCTGCCTGACATTAAATCCCCCCCTATTAGTTTCTCACCGTACATTTTACTCTTTTTTTTTGAAAAAAGCAATATATCTAT
>CAJTPP010000137.1 GCA_910578235.1 uncultured Clostridia bacterium
ATCAAGGCTTGAAGCAAAATTAGTTTTAAGCATTGTCAATGATTTTGTTATTCCTTACTAATTGATTAACCGTATGAGGGCGTATTGTCCTTTCTGCGCCCTCTTATACGGGTTTTATCCGATATAAACACATTATACCCTTAATGCGCTTATATGGGCTAAAATCCCCTTTGTTCTTTGACAACTGAATATTAAATCATCTGATACTTTACTTTAAATCCGTATTTTTTCAGTAATGCGCCAAGACGGTATACAGCTTCTACCGTACAATAAAAGCACGCTGTAAGATTAAAAAAGCCTGTATATCCGAGCGGCCAAACATTTCTGATAGGCGTATAAAGGCTTGTATATACTGATATAAATACCGAGATATTGTAATACCCCCGCATTGAACGCGTCACTGCATTGTGCGGCAGGTCATAGGAATGAGCTGGATTTACCTTGTCGTGATGTCGGCAGCCGTCGACAGTCAGATGATTTTTGATTGGGTTATTACTCTCGGCAGGTGGATTTATTCGGTGGTGGACTAACATAAATTTTTTATGGAGGTTCATTTGTTTATGAATTACACTACTCAAAACCCAGAACAAAAAAATATTGTTAATGATAAAGTCCTTGACGCTGAATTTACATATCAGGTCAATGGAACCTCATTTGTTGTACAACCGATATTCAAAGAGAAATCCTCTGAAACATTAGGCTCTGTTTTATTACGGCTTATGACATCAAGCGAATAAAATTTTTAAAACAGGCTGACAGACGGTTAAAAGCGCGGTATAATATAAATATAATACTGTTTATTTGACTGTCTGAAAGGAGGAAACAATGAAACGGTCAAATAACAAACAAAAAGAAATGACAGCGGCTTTATATGTTCGATTAAGCCGTGATGATAACTTAGAGGGCGACAGTTACAGTATAGGAAATCAAAAGAAATTACTAACTAAAATTGCAAGGGAAAAAGGCTACACAAATTTATTAATATTTTGCGACGACGGAATTTCGGGCGTTACAATGGAACGTCCCGGATATAAAGCTATGATTGAAGCGATAGAAAACAATAAAATTTCAGCGGTCTTTGTAAAAGACCTTTCAAGATTGGGACGTAATTATATTGAGGTCGGCAGACTTACGGAAGAATTTTTCCCTGAATACGATATACGGCTTGTCGCTGTTTCTGATAATATAGACACACAAGAGGGCGAAAATGAGCTTGCGCCGATAAAAAATCTTTTTAATGAATAGTATGCGCGCGATATTTCAAAAAAGCGCCGTATCAGTAATAAGATTAAAGGAAACGCAGGCGAATCGCTCGGACTTTCCCCGTATGGATATATCAGAAATCCTGACGGAAAGAATTGGATTGTTGATGAAGAAGCTGCAAAAGTAGTTAAACATATTTACGATATGGCTCTCGGCGGTTTAGGTACAGACCAGATTGCTTGCAGATTAGAGGAAGAAAAAATCCTTACTCCTGTAAACTATTGGTACAGTAAAGGGATACGCCGTCCGGGCTTGAAAAGCTCTCAGGAATATCCTTATAAATGGCACCATTCAACAATTATCAATATATTATCCAAACAAGAGTATTGCGGTGATGTGATAAACTTTAAAACCTATTCTAAGTCATACAAAAATAAAAAGCGTTATGAGAACGACAAAGAGAATTGGGCAGTATTTAAAGATATTCACGAACCAATTATAGACCGTACCGTTTGGGAAAGATACAGGAACGCCGAAGCAGACGAACACGCAAAAAGCAAGTAACAGGCGAAGATAAAAATATGTTTTCGGGATTGCTGGTATGCGCGGACTGCGGAAGCAAACTCGGTTATCATTTCAATCAGGCTAATCACGATATAACCTATTTTAATTGTATGGGATATAACAGGGGCAGCAGAAAAATATGTACCTCAACGCATTATATCCGCACTGACTTTTTAGAGCAGGTTATACTCGGTGAAATCAAACGCTTAATGAAATTTGCCACTCTATATGAGAATGAATTTGCTAAAATTGTTATGGGAAATTCAATCAAGACAGCAGAACAGGAACGACGCGCTAAGCAAAAGGAGCTTAATTCCTTGATTGCGCGTGATAAAGAGCTTGACTTACTTTTTGAAAAAATCTATGAGGATAACACGCTCGGACGCATAAGCGACGACAGATTTTCAAAATTGTCTGTAAAATATGAAACAGAACAAAAAGAAAATGAAGCAAAAATCAATGAGCTTCAGGCAGAGCTTGATAACGAATAAAACAAAACCGTTACAAGCGATATGTTTTTAGTTTCTGTTCGTAAATATACGCGGGCAAGAAAATTGACGCCGAGAATGTTAAACGAATTGATTGACAAGATAGAAGTATATCAAGCTGAAAAAATAGACGGTAAAAAGGTTCAGCGGCTTAAAATTCATTATAACTGTATCGGAGCCATTGAAATACCTGATTTAAGTAAATTACCTGAAAATAATGTATCAGTACATACACGGCAAGGAGTAGATGTTGAGTATGCCGCGCTTGCCGTATGAACACAAAAAAAGAATGTCCTTATTGGTTCAAGTCCAATAAGGACACTCGGTATGGT
>CAJTPP010000138.1 GCA_910578235.1 uncultured Clostridia bacterium
TTAATGCGTCGGATTTTATAATTAAATATTCTTTTTAACAGGTTCTCCAAAAACAGGCAATCCGTTTTCATCATAATCAAACACTTTAGCTCTGGCGTGACGGTTATGATCATGCAAAGGATCACCGTTCACCTCCTTATAATTACGGCTATGATATATAAGGACATCCCGTCCGTTATCAGTAGTAAAGGAATTGTGTCCCGGTCCGTACTGTTCGTTTCTCTCACTTGTAGTAAACACCGGAACATCACTTTTATGCCACGAAATCCTATCAAGCAGATCACTGTCTTCGTCCGCCCACAGCATACCCATACAGTATCTCCAGCCTGTATCTGAAGCTGAATATGTAACTATAATCTTACCGTTTCTGATAAGTACGGCAGGTCCCTCATTCACTTCAAATCCCTGTTTCTCCCAATAATACTCCGGCGTAGTCAGCAGTACAGGCTGTGTAGCCAGAGTCCACGGATTTCTCATTCGGGCTATATATATATTGGACGGACCGTGTGTCTCTACCTTCTGCGCCCATAAAATATACTGCTCGTCTTTATGCACAAAAGTAGTCATATCCAGCGAAAAGCTTTCTATTCCCACATTAATTCTGCCTACTTCAACCCATTTTCCCGTCATGGGATTTTCATCGCGGCACATGAGCAGATACGGACGTATCTCCCATATGTCAACCGCGTCTCCGGCTGTAAAATATATGTACCAGGTTTCGTCTATATAATGAAGCTCAGGCGCCCATATATGCGAGCCCATCTCACCTGTAGTGTGCTTTCTCCACACCACTTCCGAATCAGCTGTCAGCAATTCATTCAGCGTCTTCGCCCGCCTTATCTCTATACAGTCATACTGGGGCATTGAACCTGTAAAATAGTAATATCCGTCTGTATGCAGATATACATAAGGATCAGCGCGCTGATACACGAGCGGGCTGTTATATTCAAAATTTTTGTCCATTTATTTATCCGCCTTTCAAAGAATACAGGATATATTATAATACCAAAAAGCGGATTTGTAAACTACTATTTTTGAAATTGTCTGCCATTATTATCAATAATATAATTATCTCTGTATATAAGCTCGGAAACTGTTGCAAACTCATATTTGCACTCAAGCGCCTCAAGAATTTTCGGCAAAACATTCGCTGTGGATTTTGTTCCGTTATGCAGAAGAATTATATCTCCCGCCTCCGTTTTTTTCACGCTTCTGTCATATATTGACTGAGGATCTGCGTCGCCGTAATCTATGCCGTCCACCGACCATTGTATATACATTCTTCCGCTGTCCTCCGCAGCTTTAACAACAGTATCATTATATCCTCCTGAAGGAGCTCGCATCAGATACGGTCTCTCACCTGTAACCTCCTCTATAAGAGCGTCACATTTGTCCAAATCCGCGGTTATGTCTGCAGCGGACAATTTTGTATAGTCCTTGTGATTATAGGAATGATTACCTACCTCATGTCCGTGCTCACTTATCTTTCTCAGCGCGTCAGGATACTTTTCAACCCAGTCGCCCACAACAAAAAATGTCGCCTTGCAGTTATACTTGTCCAACGTATCTAAAATTGCATCAATATCCTCGTCATTCCATGCACAGTCAAATGTTACAGCTATCTTATTATCTTCTCTTTCAACGCTGTACACAGGCACCTCCCTGCCATTCACCTTAAACACAGACACTGTCTTTGCCGCCGAAAAATATATAATAGGTATAACCGCTATTATCAGCGCCGCAAAAATCAAATGCTTCAGCTTTATTACAATAAAATTCAAAATGCCAACCTCCTAAAACAGTAATTGATATTACTATTTTATTCTTGTCGGCATTCAAATATTACTTTATTATATTTATAACAGCCATGGCGGAAGATCTCTGTTTTTTTTCGCAGGCTGAGTCTCTCTCTCTTTTTGGGCAATTGAGGTCTGTTTTACTGACTGATTTTTCTCAGGCACAGCAGTTCTTTTTACATTTTCCGCCATTCGTTTAACCGTTTTTTTCTTAGGTTTTTGCCTTTTCAGATTATTTATACATTCTTCTATTTCAGATGTTGTCTCCAAAGGATCACTTTTAAATCTTCCCGCAAAAAGTTTTCCCTCACGCTCATGAACACGGTTAAAATATCTTGCATAGCTTGTTGTCACAGGCTTCATAGTCATTGAAATCCCCTTCTCTCCCTCTTTTACTACAAGACGTATCTCTGTCTTTGTCAATTCATAACCATGTATTACACCTGTCGCAAAATTTTTCTCCAGTATTTCAACAAATCTATTCTTATCATCATCTGTTATAAACAATTCTCTGCCATTGAGTTCTATGTAATAATTACCGCTGTTGCTCAGCTTTCTTGCTTCTCTCGCCATTTTTATCATCCTCCTTTTTAATATTTTACCACAAAAAACACAGAGACACTAAAACATTTTAATTACAATTTAAAGACAAGTAAGTAATAAAGCTGACAAATATAGAATATTTATAGCCTGTATACAAAAAAACGGGAGGATTAATATGAAAACGTACCATAA
>CAJTPP010000139.1 GCA_910578235.1 uncultured Clostridia bacterium
TTTTATACCTAATATCCATATTATTTTGCTCTATTCAGTTTTTTAGTATCAAAATAGTATCACATAAAATCAATACATAATATAACCTTTTGACATTATCTATAATACCATATATTTTACGAAAATGCAAGGTTTGTATATCATAAAATAATATATTCCATAGGTGTATATCTTATACCGTCTTTTAACTGTTCGGTATCAGTATCTGTAAATCCCAACTTATGATAGACAGGTACAGCGTATGGCGATGAATTTACCGTAATTATATTGTGAGGACTGTTGTTTTTGATATATTCCCATAATTTGCGACCAATCCCTTGTCTTTGGAATTGCTCCTTTACAAAAAAGCAACAGATATGCTTTCTGTTGTTTCTCGTAGCGATAACTCCTTTTAACTCGCCATTTTCATACGCACCAAAAAATTCTATTTCTGGCATAATGTCTTTGTTATAAATAAACTCCTGAAACGATTTAACTCCCTCAGGTGAATAATTGGGTGCTTCAAATTTCAAAAATGTTTCCCATATTAGTCCTATTGCTTCATCAATTCCGAAAACGTCAATTTTTTGTATTTTCATATGGCAAATACCTCGTAAACTTATTGTAATTCTACCTCTGCTTATACATAATTGTTGTCCCATCTTTGAAAACAGGAGGATAATCCCGATAACGATACCCACATTTATAATAAAACTCGTGAGAGCTTTTTGATGACGGAATTTCAATCAAATTACTGTCTAAACACCATTCGTCTTTTTCAAGAAATTCCACCAATTTTCTGCCTATGCCTTTCTTGCATAAATCGGGATTTACAAAAACAGCGGTAAAATAGCTTTGTTTTTCTTGATTATAATCTCTGCTGACACCACCGCAGGCGACTATTGTTCCGTCATACCAAACCTCATAGTAATGTCTTGTATCTATGATGTTTTCCAACCAATCTGCAGTAAAACCATTCAATAAGTCTTTCACTTGATTTTGAGTATAGTCAGCGACATTGATTTCCAATACACACCTTCGGATAATATCAAGCATTACACTTATATTCTCTTTCTTCGCCTTTGCAAAAGACAAGCGATTTATATCAATTGTTGAATAATTCATAGTTTTTGCTCCAAATTACGATTTTTCGGTTCTTATTCTATAAAAGTGAAACACCTAAATATTTTGAAACCTATTATATCCCCACCAATCGGGTATAAGTTCTTTTAAACGTATTGTTTTTTTACTTTCCAAATCAAGCAAAATTTCAATTTCACCGCTGTCCTGATTGAGTTGCATCATATATTCGCGGCATGCGCCACATGGCGACCCCACCTTACCGTCAGGTGTTACCGCAACGATTTTATCAACCTGACTTTCGCCGTTTGTTATCATATTTGCAATAGCATTTCTTTCAGCGCACATTCCAAGCGTAGACGCTGTATCAATGCACACCCCAACATATATGTTTCCCGCTTTTGTCAATAGCGCCGCAGCAACTCCGCCGGCCTCAATAAAAGGCGAAACTACGCGGTCATTTTGTACGCGACGAGCTTCATTGTATAATTTGTCCCAAATATTCTCTGTCATTTTATTTTCACACACCCTTTAAATTAGTTATAATTTCTTTTTCATACAAATTGAATCTGGCATATCCTTATACTGTCCGTAATTCGGGATAACCTCATAGCCTGTTTTTCTGTATAATGCCATTGCGGATACTAACGGCTCACCTGACTCCAAAATAAAATAGATATATCCTTTACTCTTGCCTTCGTTTTCCAATAACTCCATCAGTTTATTGGAAATCCCGCGTCCTCTGTATTCTTCTCTTATAAAGACTCGTTTTACCTCAGCGCACTTATCATCATATCGCTTGAAACTTGCACAGCCAACAGGGATATCATCATCGTAAGCAACAATTACATCATGAATATCGTCAAGCTTATTGTATGGAATATATTCTGCACGATTTTCTTCTCCTCCCACAAGCTCATTCAAAAAGTCATCTAACTTATGGCATAATTCAATAAAATCACTGTTATGTCCATCTGTATATTCATATCTCATAATTATATCCTCCATCAAATATTATATATATGATATCACAAAATTCAACAAAATTCAATCTGCATATATGAAAAAATGAGCATTTAGAGCTTGTTTGCTGCTTGCTAAATGCCAATTTTATTTTGTCACTATTTTAATGGTTTATTTTAAGATAACTCGCTTAATTTGTTCTGTCAATTCTTTTAATATTTTATATAGTTCGGCTTTTGTATCATAATAGCTTTTATTAAAAGCTTTATTTGTTAAACCCTTTAAGATGTCATCAGCAATAATTTCATCTTCGTTTATGTATTGACCCAATCCATAGTGAGCCAAACAGTTTCGAAAATCTCTATTATACATCTTATCATCTAAATACAATTTAGTATTATTTTTTTCATTT
>CAJTPP010000140.1 GCA_910578235.1 uncultured Clostridia bacterium
CCATATCCATATTATAGCATATATTCCCGAATTATGTCAATATATCAAAAAGCACGGACAAACCGTGCTTTTATTCCTCTATTATTTCCCATCTACCCCCGGGACTGCTGCCATCAAGCGGCGCAGGATTTACTTTTGAATACAAATAATCTTCCTCACTATCGTCTATAACGCGGTAAAAATCACCTTCATCTGTTGCCTCGTAAATTTTTCCATTAGTTAAAGATACTGCACCAAAACTCTCACCAACATATTTTAATTTCACTTTTTATCACCTCTTAACTTCCTATACTTTAATTTCATTTCATACTGTTTTCCACTTTTTTCATACCAGTGTACATCAAATATATATTTTGCACTTTCTACTTTTCCAACACGCTTCAACCATTCAGAGCTTTCACCGCCATAAAAAGCTGATATCCGTTGAATATCCCTTAAAACCGTTTTTGAATTACCCCCCGCAATAGTCTTAACTGAAGTCATTGTTGATTTATTGGGAATAAAATTCTTCTCTCCGTTCGGCAGAATATAATCAAGTCGTGATTGCAGATATGGATTCCCTTCATATCGAAACCATTTCTTTAGCTCTGTATATCTTTCTATATCATTATACTTCATATTTTGGAAATTGTCAAACGATCGCCCTACAACCTTAGTGCCGAGCCTGTTTTTATATTCCGCAAACCGGAGCTTATCGGCAGTGCGGTTACTGTTCTTCTTCCGTGCCAGATCAAGCGCGGATTTCTGTTCCGGGGTAAGGCTTTTCACCCACTCGCTGTATGTAATACCGCCGTCGACAAGCTCGTTTTTACCCGTCAGAGGATTTCTCGCTCTGCGTCCGCTATAATCAATATTCATTGTCGTGGTACAACGGCACCTCGGATGCATTGTAGGATAATTCACGCCCTCAGCCGCTTCGGATAACGGCAGTACTTTATTATCCCATTGCTGACACGTCTCGCACGTCAGATAATCCAGCGTGGCAAGATATTTATACTCCTTAACGCCTAAATCCTCATACGCTTTCATATCAGCCGCAGCGTGTATATGCGCCGTTTCCGTATGTATGAGCGTTGTTGCGTGATATTTGCTTACCTCAAACCGCTCCGACAGCTTCCGCGCCGTCTTTGTAAGACTCTCTCCCGACATAAGCGACTTTGTCACAAGCTCCTGCGCTTCCTTTGCCAGTCTGTCCGTATTATTCCATATGCGCTCAGAAAAACGCTTACCGTGCCATCTGGCCGTAATCGCTTCATTGACGGCGTTATCGTTCAGTATTCCGAAATTGATACCGATGTCAAGGCCTTTTGCAGTATCGTCGATATTCCCGTAATAGCTTTCACTGTACGCTTTTTTCAGCATAGCCGTTACAAGTCCTGTTTGCTCCGCTGCAAGCTTTTTCAGCCTTGCGTATATACTCTGCTTAACCGCGTCATACCGCTCTATTCTGGACGCATACGCCCTCACGGATAAGCCGTCACGGTGTATAAATTCAAGTATATTTTTGCGCTGTTTTTCGTCAGGAGCGTTCTCAAGCGCGTATATCAATGCATTCAGATTTTCCTCCTGCTGAGCCTGCGTTAGAAAATATGACGCTGTTTCATTATCCAGACCATACCGCCGCTGAAAATTCGCTTTAATTGCCGCTATCTCATTATTTATATCGTCAAGAGCGGCATCATAAAGCTTTAATACGTCCTTCGCCGTAAGTGTCGCTCCCTCCTGCACCGCAATCTCGCGAAGCAGAGCGGCCTGTTTCCAATATTCACTGCTTTTCATACTCTATCCCTTGAATTCCTTTACAATGGCCGCTATAACGTCCGACTGTTTGCCTATAAGCGCGGGTACAAGGTACGGCTGTGCGGCCATTGTACCGAATTCAACATAGGCCGCGTATTCTTTGTTCGTACCCACCATTGCGGTTGTGCCGTCAACCTGTCCGTGTATAGACATTCCCAGTTCACCATGCGGCCCTCCGGGGCGTGTTTCTTCGGTTGATACTGGACAAAGTGACTTTGCTTCACCCTCAACTATCTTACAGCCTTCGGCTATACCTCTTGATAATTTTTCTGTTACGGCATTCGCATATCTGCCGAGCATATTACTCACATTCTCCACGCCTTCTACCCGCATCTGCATCAATATCCACCTCCCGCGGCCATATCTTCTACGGCCTGTGTCTGCGCTCTGTGTTTCTCCGCCTGTTCCTTTTTGGCAAG
>CAJTPP010000141.1 GCA_910578235.1 uncultured Clostridia bacterium
CTCGGTGAAGAAAAGGCCTTTGAAGTGGTAGTAACCAATACAAATCGTATAGCGGATATGATAGGAGATGTGCGTCCTATTCCCGAAAAAAAGTGTCCGCCGGTTATTCCCGGTGCGGAGGAGGGGATAGTTAGCGATTCCACGGCGCGCGCAAAAGAAATATACGGAGATCCGCTTCCCGATATTGTTCAGAAAAGACTTGATAAAGAGCTCCATTCAATAACCACATACGGATTTTCAGTTATGTACAGAATTGCGCAGGAGCTTGTGCGCCATTCACTTGAAGACGGCTATCTTGTCGGTTCAAGAGGCTCGGTCGGATCATCGTTTGTGGCGTTTTTGTCAGATATTACAGAAGTGAATTCACTTCAGGGACACTATATTTGTCCAAACTGTAAGAATGTTGAATTTATAGACTCGGAAATAGGCTTATCAGGATGTGATTTGCCTGATAAGGTATGCCCAAAGTGCGGAACGCAGTATAAAAAGGACGGCCATGATATACCTTTTGAGACATTTCTTGGATTTAAGGGTGATAAGGAGCCTGATATAGATCTTAATTTTTCGGGAATATATCAGCCTGTAATTCACAAATATACAGAAACTTTTTTTGGAGAAGGAAAGGTTTTCCGCGCGGGAACAATAGGCACGGTAGCGGAGAAAACAGCGTTTGGCTATGTGAGGAAATACTGTGAGGAAAAGGGAATAAGTATGCGCGGCGCGGAAATGCAGCGTCTCGCGAAAGGGTGTGAAGGCGTTAAGCGCACATCGGGACAGCATCCGGGAGGAATAATTGTTGTGCCGTTTGAAAACGACATACATGAATTTTGTCCCGTACAACATCCGGCTGACGATCCTAATTCAGATATAGTGACAACGCATTTTGATTATCATAAGATTGACCAAAATTTATTGAAGCTTGACGAGCTTGGACACGATGATCCGACAGTTATCAGGATGCTGGAGGATATAACAGGAATAGACGCTCAGGATATACCGATAGGAGATCCTGAAACAATGAGTTTGTTTACATCCAATAAGGCGTTGAAATTATTGCCGGGAGAGGATATAGGAACAGATCTGGGAACATACGGAATACCTGAATTCGGCACAAAATTTGTTAGACAGATGCTTGAGGATACAAAGCCTACAACATTTTCAGAGCTTGCCAGGATTTCAGGATTATCACACGGAACAGATGTATGGCTCGGAAATGCGCAGGAGCTTATAAGAGAAGGTAAGTGTGACTTGTCACACTCGATTTGTGCTCGTGATGATATTATGATATATCTGATTTCATGCGGGGTTCAGGAGGAGCATGCATTTAAGATAATGGAAATGGTGCGTAAGGGCAAGGGGCTTACACCTGAATATGAGCAGGAAATGCGTGATAACAATGTGCCGGATTGGTATATTGACTCGTGTAAAAAGATTAAGTATATGTTTCCTAAGGCTCATGCTGTAGCGTATGTAATGTCGGCGTTCCGTATAGCGTACTTTAAAGTGCATTACCCCGAGGCGTTTTATATGTCATATTTTTCGGTGCGAGCGGATGATTTTGACGCGTCGGTAATGGCTAACGGAATAGAGCGGGTGCGAGAGGAAATGCGTCTGATAAATGCAAAGAAAAAGGATGGCACAGTTACGCCGAAGGAAGAAAATCTTATTCCAATACTTGAAATATGTGTTGAAATGTATGCCCGCGGAATAAATTTTGTCCCGGTAGATTTGTACAAATCACATGCTACTGATTTTTTGCAGACAGATCAAGGAATATTACCGCCGCTCAGCGCTCTTCCGGGACTGAGTGAAAATGATGCCAAATGTATTACGGATGAAAGGGAAAAAGGTGCATTTCGGAATGTGGAGGATCTGCGGTTGCGCACAGGTATAGGTAGAAATCCGCTGAATATTCTCGAGGAAAACGGCTGCTTTGATGAGTTGCCCGATGCGGATCAGGTGTCACTGTTTGACTAAATTATGATTTGTACACTCTTTTGTCATACGGAAAAGTATTAATAGTAAACGAGTAAATTTATAGAGGAATTGTGTACCAAAAAATTATTATTAATTATTTTTATCGTTGTTATGTTTTTGTCAGAAGCGGTAGTAATTGCGGATAGTGATGACATCAAAGTGATTATTGACGGAGTGGAGATAGAGTTTACAGATGCCGCGCCACTT
>CAJTPP010000142.1 GCA_910578235.1 uncultured Clostridia bacterium
CTTACCCGCCGCAAATCCCTGACCTATACCGGGGCCTACGCCCGCGATCATCGCAAGTCCCGCTCCTATTGCCGAAGCCGCCAATATTATTGCTTTTTCCATAAAAAATCTCTCCCTTTGTTTATAATATTTATAATAACGCCCTACGCGTAATAATTCAATGTGCCGGCCGAAAAATACAATATCATTCTCCGCTGCACTGCACAAATACCATTGTCAGCATACATAGTATATACGCCTGCAAAAAGCTTGTAAATAAGTCAAAATAAATCGACAGCACCGCCGGAACACCAATCTGAAAAATCGGTATAGACGCGAGAAAATTATTCGGTATCCACGCCAGCAACGCCGAGCTCAAAGATGCAAGACCTCCGTATACAAGCGAGGTTATAACCAGACCCGCCGCAATATTGCCGAAGTGCCTGAATGTCATTGAAATAGGATTGGCTATTTCACTTATAATATTCAGCGGCGTTATAAACGGCACAGGCCTCGTAAATGATTTAATCCATCCGAATACACCGTGATTTTTTATATTATTTGCTTGGATTAACAGGAACGTAACAATAGCCAGTGAAAGTATGACGCTTAAATCTCCTGTATATGGTCTCATTCCCACAAGCGAGGAAAGACTTCCAAGGATCGATACCAGAAACAAAGTCCCTATATACGGAGCAAACGAAAGGTATTTTTCTCCCATCGTGTCACTCACCATGTCATATAGCATACATACGAGCTTTTCAACCGCAAGCTGTTTTCCTGACGGATTACGCAGTCTCATTCCATGTGTCAGCCATATGGATAAAGCAACTGTTACAGCCATTATTATCCACATATTAACTATGCTTTCAGTAATCTTTATTCCTCCGAAAAACGGAAGCTTAAATATAACCTCAGGCCCGTTCATTCTTACCGCGTTAATGATAAAAATAGCAATCTGAGGAAAAAGAAGCGGAATTACCGCGCACACATAATTAAGATAGCTCGCCTTCATCGCCCATATAACCGCCGCTGCAATAACAGCAAGCCGAAGTATATATCCCACTCCCGCCAGACCTGCCGCGCCATTCTGTCGGCAAAGACATTTTTCAAGTATAATCCCCATAAAGGAAAAATTGAATACCGCCACAATACACCCGAGCAAAGTGCCAAGCACGGCTGATATACCGAAATATCCCGCCGGTATTGTTATAATTACCTGCACCGCTCCGAGAAGCAGGGTAATAAACGCGACATTTCTGATTTCACGCAGCAATTCCTTTGACATATTCATCTTCCTCTCCCGCTTGTTAGTTTAATTTTATCGCAGGTTCTTTCAAAATTCAATCATCAGATTTGCAGTAAGTGTCTATTTTCATACACCTAAACCATACTTTGTTTACAATTTCTGATTTTTTACATTTTTCACAAAATTTTATTCCCGTTTATATTATTTTTGCCAAAAAAGCACTCTTATTATTCACCAATATTCTATAAACAATAAAAATACGCTCTGACAGTAAAACTATCAGAGCGTATTTTTATTCAACATGTGTCCTGCTTCTTTTTTTCAAGACCACAAACAATATCATTGCGGCAATTCCAACGGGCAATATAAGCCATATAAAATCAAACGCCGCTTTTGTATACTGCATACAGATTGTATTCTTTGCTCCGGTTGTTTTGAGTATAACATACTTTCCTCTCGGAGCAGTTTCAATCTGCACCCATTCACCGTCCCGTAATTCCCATGCCGTAACCTTATCTCTGTTTTCATTCAGCATACGCAATGTGACAGTGTCTTCATTATGTATATCGGAATTAAACAGAGACACATCATAAACCCGCACGTCTCCATAAATTCCTTTCGGGGGCGTCTGACTGCTCTCTATCGCATGCATCAACGCCTTATCTGTAAAATCACCTTCCGCAAGAGCTATCGAAAGCTTTCCCGTGTCATTTTTTTCACTGCTTGCAAGCACCGTAACATACGGTATATATTCACACTCTATTTCTATATCCTCCGTCACAGTTTTGGCTTCGGACGCTTGCCACTTACCGAAATGTCCTTTCTTTTCAGGGATTTCGGGATATCTAATATCGGCTATGTCATCACCATATCTGATTTCCTGTGTCGCCACCACCTTATCATCGGCTAT
>CAJTPP010000143.1 GCA_910578235.1 uncultured Clostridia bacterium
GCCGAACGAAAGCCAGAATATTACTCTTACTGTTGACATTTGCAGTATGGCGTCATATGATGACAGCGGAGTTACAGGACATAAATCATGTTATATTCTTGAAGCGGGTACCTATAATATTTATATAGGAAAATGCGTAAGATGTGCCGAAAAAGTATTTGCTTTTACTCTTGACACATTACGTGTCACACAACAATGTTCCGAAGCCCTTGCTCCCGAATACAGCTTTGACATTCTATATCCCTCGGATGATTTCAGTCCGAAATACAGAAGCGTGTCAACAAGAACTGTTAACTATGCAAATCGGATATCTGATAATCTTCCTGAAAACATTTCATATACAGGAGATCAGGGATTTAAGCTGATTGATGTAAAAAACGGCAAATGCTCAATGGAGACATTTGCAGCTCAATTGTCTGCTATTGATCTTAAATGCATGATAACAGGCGAAGGACCTTCCTCTCAGAAAACGCGTCCCGGCTGTGTAGGCGCTTTTGGCGGGGTGACATCCGATCTTGCGCATTTTGGTATACCTGTAGTATGTCTTGCCGACGGGCCGTCAGGAATACGCATGGACAACGGAGATCCTGCTACAAGCATGCCTAACGGTACCCTTATCGCATGCTCATGGGATATTGAAGCGGCCGAAAAGCTATATGAATACGCAAGTATAGAACTATGCACTCATCATATAGACTCACTGCTCGGTCCGGGAATAAACATTCACCGTTCTCCTCTTAACGGCAGAAACTTTGAATATCTTTCGGAAGACCCATATTTGACAGGTAAAATGGGAGCTGCTCTTGTACGCGGTATGAATAAATACGGTAATACCGCAACAGTCAAGCATTTCGCCGTCAACTCGCAGGAGCTTTGCAGACGGGACGTTGTTTCTACCGTTTCAGAAAGAGCGTTACGGGAAATTTATTTGAAAGGCTTTGAAATGACGGTAAAGGAGGGCAGCGCAAAAGCTATAATGACATCCTATAACCCCATAAACGAGCGTTGGTCAGCACAGAATTATGATCTTACTACCATAATACTGCGCGAAGAATGGGGATATAACGGTTTTGTAATGACAGACTGGTGGCCCAAACTGAGCAAAAATGATGATGCCAAACAAAATCTTCGTGACATGGCGGAAGCACAGAATGATGTGTTTATGCTCACAGCCAATGCGCTTCAAATGAATAATAATATTGCGGAAAGTCTTGAAAACGGAACTTTAACAATGGGACAGCTTCAAAGAAATGTAATTAATCTTCTGAATTATATAATGACAACTCATACCTTCGAACGCTTTATCGCAAACGGCGGCAAAATGGAAACCTCATTAAAAGACAAAACAGACACGCTTGAAACAATATATGAATACACAAATCCGTATAACGAACAGCCTCTTGCAGTAACCTACAGTCACACCGGAAAGCATCTGATGTGTATTGAATATGCATCAGACGCTCCTGAAATTTCACAGCTTGTTATAAGCGCAAAAATAAACGACAATATAAATACCAGCGTCACTGTCAGCGGTACAAACGGTAAAAATAAAAAAGCGTATATTGATTTCACCTCAAACAGCAACACGGGCAATATCGAACTTTCTTTCCAACCTCTTGTCAAAATATCAAAAATAACAGTTATGGGCTGAATATAAGAATATTTAATTATAAAATCCGACGCATTAATGCGTCGGATTTTATAATTAAATAT
>CAJTPP010000144.1 GCA_910578235.1 uncultured Clostridia bacterium
ACGGCAAAGCGGCTATTGCGGCGTTAATCTGCTCCTGATCATCTGTACCGTCACATGGATAGTCAACATTTAATCCCGTATGTCCCGAAGTTGATGTGCCGACTACTATCGTTGCCGCGCGCGTTTTGCTGTTTGCCATTTCTGTAACGCTGTTTATCGCGTCTGTAACTTCGTATATACTTAGGTATCCATTAGAATTAAAATAAAGATTATTTTCATTTACATATAGCTCATTAACTTCTATTGTTGCATCTGTATCATACTCATTGGGACAATTTTTATTCTGATTCCACACCGGAGAATTATCCAGCTTCGCCTTGTCGGCGTTGGTGTAATCATTTGTCGATAAGCCTTTACCAGCCACCTTGTCAACCTTGCTGTCCAGCCGCGCCGTGTTGTTGTTCACCGCTTCGAGGAAGTTACTTCCCATTTCGATCTGCCACCGACTGCGGATATCGTTAAATGTCAAAGTTGTTCTTGCATATCCTAATGCGCCATTTATAAATAAATAAGAATAATCAACAGTATATCTTCCATCGCCGTTTGGAAAGAATTGAGGATGCTCTACAGATGTGATATAAAATTTAAAAACACCGTTATCATAACTGTTATCATCCGTCTTCTCTACCCATACCTTTTTTTTGTCTATGTCGAAACAAATTGCTATCGGCTGGTAATCAGGTGTTTCATATATTTTAAATTTACTATTGATATTCCAGCTTTTCAGATCAGAGGTATTAGCGGTGTTAAACACACTATGATCATCTATATCAAAAACAATATCACCCAACACCTCTAATATATCTGTTTCCAAATAATTAGTTGTCACTCCGATAATATGTTGTGATAATTCTTCGGACTTTATCACAATTTCAAGACTTGCCGTCTGCTCCGCCGCGTCACCGTACAAATCTTTTCGGACAGCCGATGTGTCTTCTAATGTGTCCACCTTGTCAGACAACTCATTGACCGCGTCAAGAAATGACGTCTTGCTGTCTGTTTTTAAATTGGCAAGACTGTTTCCCGTAGCTTCACAATATCCTTGCTCTGCCGTATATGTAACGCCTGCCTTGTCAGCATTTTCCGAACTATACTCTGAACTGTATCCTTCAATTGCATAATAATCCCCTGTAGGAGAATTATCAGCCGGCCAAAAGTCCAGATTTATATTCTCATAATGATATAATGGTATGCGAACGCTTTCTTTATTCATATACGCCTGCACAGGATTTTCAGATGCTGAAAAATACACGCTTGCATCGTCAAAAAAATAAGTAATGTCTACATAAGAGTCCGATCTGTTTACAGGAATGTTTATCGGCTTTGTCATCAATACAGTATCCACAAGTAATTTACCGTCAAAATACAGTTTGATATCCAAATCAGGCATACGTAAATATTCCCCTTCATACTCCTGTCCGTCCGCAAAATACAACTGTGGAATTCCTATAGGTAATACCGCTTTGAACGTATGCCACGCATTTTTGTTATATAACTGCTGTTCTATATTATTTCTAACCCCATCATCCCCGTCAAT
>CAJTPP010000145.1 GCA_910578235.1 uncultured Clostridia bacterium
AGTGATATTTTTTGTAATCCACAAAACTAACGGAATTGAAAATTATATGATTATGAATTTGGTTCTTATCGGTATGCGTGCTTATAACAAATTCGTACTTACCGCCTAAAACCTGTTCAGCTAATTTCATTCCGATCTCGTGAGCCTGTTCGGGTGTTATATTATCTTCGGGACTGAAACTCTGAATGATATGTCTGCCTAAGCTGTCGCCTTTGTCTATCGCTTGTCTGCGCGTCCATTCAAATTCAATATCAGCGGTTTCGGACAGACAGGCAAATGATGATGCAAGCAGAGTTCCATCTGTTTTGGCTGGATTACATATGTATTGTATCGCTAAATTTAATGTAGACTTGATAGAATGCGTCTTTGTAATTGCCATACTTCCTGTAACCTCTCTTTGATTTCCTCAATGTCTGCGTCATAGGCACAGTTTGTTGAATTTATGCGTTTTGCAATCTGATTTATATTTTGCCGATAGCCTGTAATTCCTTGTTTATTTCTTTTATGTTGGTAGTATCGGTATAAATGATAAGTACGTCAATCGCCATTTTCCGCATATACGCGCCTATTCTCTGTGTCGGCAGTAGCGCCATTTTCTGCTTTATTAAATTTCTTTCTTCTTCTGTAACCCAAAATTTTATTTGTATATTTCTCATTCTGTTCTGCATATATTACCTCCGTTTTTAATCTGGGTTTGGGATATGATCCCAAAATATTTTTGTTGCCTATGCACAGCATAGGCAAACATAAAATCGCCAACAGGGTACACGCTCGCTTTGCTTGCTGGTAACAAAAAACACTATTTTACCCTCTATATACTAAACGAAAAAAATCGTAAATTTACAAACATTTCAAGCAAAAAATATCAAAGCATTGAAATATACATAAAATATGATATAATAAAATGTGAATAAATATTTTAAGGGGGTGTCTGAAATTCGTATTGCATTATGTGATGATAACAAGGATTGGCTTGATATAGAGAAACAATATATTGATTGCTTAAATGACAGCAGCATAATTTATGATACCTTTGACAGCGGAGAAGCACTAATAAATATGTATCGTCAAAAAGGGTGCATATATGATATTGTATTTTTAGATATGGAAATGGAGCGTCTTGACGGTATAAATACGGCTAATATGATAAGGTCAATGGATAGGCGGGTATTGATTATCTTTGTTACAAGTCATAAAAAATATATGCAGAAAAGTTTTGAATGCCTCCCTTTTAGATTTCTTTTGAAGCCGTTGGAGTTCAGCGGATTTAAAACTGCTTTGCTAAAAGCAATTAACAGTATTGAAGATGATAGACAAGCATTGATATTTAACGAGGGACGAGATGTTATAAGATTACTGTATGAAGAAATAATTTTTATAGAAAGCATAGACCACCGATTATGTATAAAAACTATTGATAAAATTCATCAAACTTATTCATATAGTATGGCAGAAATTCAAGACAAATTGAGCGATAATAGATTTGTAAAAGTACATAAATCCTTTATAGTAAATATAAGTTAT
>CAJTPP010000146.1 GCA_910578235.1 uncultured Clostridia bacterium
TGTGACGGTACAGATGATCAGGAGCAGATTAACGCCGCAATAGCCGCTTTGCCGTCATGCGGCGGCAAGGTTGTACTGCTGGAGGGTACGTATAATCTTTCAAACAGTATAGACATCAAAAAGGACAATGTCACCATAGAAGGAATGGGGATAGGAGCGACTAAATTGCAAGTAGCTGAAAATGCCATTGTGAACTTTATAATTCGCAGTTTGAACCCTCATTCTATATTTAGGGATTTTAGCGTGGAAAATATGGAACCCGAATTAATGACGCAAGGTATACTTTTTGCAAATAACGCCTCGCATGGATTAGCTGAAAACGTTGATATATATGGTTTTAAAACCGGAATACGAGCTGTAGTTAACGGGGGATATATTATGATTAATAAAGCAAGAGTAACATCTTGTGAGACAGGAATAGAGGTTAGTAAATATGGAAGCAGCGTGACGAATTGTATTATAACAGACATTAGCGGCACAGGTATCATTATATTAGGAACACATATACGTGTATGTGATAATCATATAGAAGATGCCGAATGTGGAGTTATGATAAATCAGAGAAGTCATAATAAAATATCTGATAATTATATTATCAGAGGAACAGGGCAAGCCTCGGATTATTCTGAATCGCAGTATACTATAAAAGTACAAGGCGGAGCGTATAATGATATTTCCAATAACTATATATTAGGCAAAAATTATATTGATGACGGCAGTACAAACACCTTTACAAACAACAGGTATCAATAAGGCGGTGATGATATGAAATACAGATTTTACGGAGACGAATTACAGCTTGTAAATTATGAATTGTCGGTACAGCGTGATTACGATGGGGAGCAGCGTACAGACATATTCACAGCAGCAACGGAAGCGGAGAAGGATGGACTGTTGGCGAGATATCCTGGCGCGGCAGTCACGGAGATTGACAACACAGGGTATGAGTGGCTCAACGGCATGGTATTCACACAGGAGCAGATCAGGAACGGAGAAGTTGACAAAGCTGTCGCAATGGGACAGGAGGTCTATACCGCGAGCACTATGTCACAGGACGAGATAAATGCTATGCTCATGCTTGAGATAGCGGAACTGAAAGCGGGTGTTAATAATGAATAAG
>CAJTPP010000147.1:0-456 GCA_910578235.1 uncultured Clostridia bacterium
GTCATAATGTACGGCGTTAAGTCCCATAGCTTCTGCTATCTGACACGCGTAAAATTCACTGTACGGCTCATTACCTGTATTTGACGCGCCTGTTGTGCCGCCCTTATACAGATAAATACCGTCATTCTCTATAAACCGCCAACCTTTCGGCAGCATACCGTTTGTTGTGAGTTCGGGCGAGGTAGTAAATGCTTCGTTGCTGTGTCCTACGCCTGTATATGCAACAAGCGATAATATTTCAGAAAACTTATTCTCGTACAGATTATACTGCTCATATGTTCCGTCAAAGCCCCGCGGCACTACCCAATAGCTGTCATTTAATGATAAGCCTTTACACACATCAATAATGCCCTGCGTATCATTTGCCGATAAACCAAGCATTTTCAGAATTTCATTTACAAACATACGGTTTTTCGGTATTACACGCTTTTCAAGCCATTTCAAAATGCCCTGCGG
>CAJTPP010000147.1:489-773 GCA_910578235.1 uncultured Clostridia bacterium
TTTTTATCGTCCGCTACGGATATAATATTCGCTGAAAGTCCCTCTAAGCCGCGCTTTTCAAGAGAAAAGGTGATAAGTGTATCGTTGTATATTCTTAATTCGTAGCTCTGTAACATAAGTATCACCTCTCCATTACTTTAATCTGCTTTTATTCTAACAAAATAATAGCAAAAAGTCAAGGTGTTATGCGGCTTTACAGTATCAAGTCAAGAATATCCTTTGCAAACGCGATAATAACACCGCCGAAGAATGTCAAAAAGCCGTTTGCTCTCTGCGATGCGTCG
>CAJTPP010000147.1:867-1089 GCA_910578235.1 uncultured Clostridia bacterium
CGCCGCAAGCGGGTCATCTGCAAATACGGGTGTTGCGAATGACAGCATAAGCAGTATTGTCATCAGCGCGTATTTGGTGATACGCAAGCCTTTTGCTGCCTTTCCGATTTTCTTCTCGGACGATGTTTTATTTATGTTCTGAAATTTCTTCATTTACTGAGTCCTCCAATTCTATATACTTTAAGTTGTTAATATCCGATATGCTAATATCGTCTATCAGAT